>DATCMI010000001.1:2027880-2331341 GCA_036563485.1 Sphingomicrobium sp.
TATCCCGATCAGCCGATCGGCGTCTGGCACTCGCTCGAAGAGGATTCGAAGGGGCTCTATGTCAAAGGGCGGCTTCTGGTGGATGCCAGCGCCCAAGCGCGCGAGACACACGCACTGCTCAAGGACGGTGCGCTCGAGGGCCTGTCGATCGGATACCGCCTCGAGAAGTATCAGGAAGACCCGGACCGCCAAGGCGTGATCCAGCTGATGAAGCTGGACCTGCGCGAGGTCAGCGTGGTCACCTTCGCGGCCAACGAGAAGGCGCGCGTCGAAGCGGTCAAGCACGTCCTTGCCGCCGGCGGCGTGCCGACGGTGAGAGAATTCGAGGAGCTCCTGCGGGAGGCAGGCTTCTCCAAGTCCCTGGCGACGGCAATCGCCACCAGGGCAGCGCCATGCCTGCGGGGGGATCCCGACGGTGAGGCGAGCGCAGCTGTGAAGTTCCTCAAAAGGCTCCACGCGGGGCTCGGAATCTCCGGCTGATCTCGGCGCCGCGGTGGTCGCGGCGTGTCTCTTCGAAAGGACTGAACATGAAGCATCTGATGCTGGTCGCGTCGGCGGCCATGGTTGCGCATACCGCAGGTTTCTCGCTCACCGAAAACGAACGCCGTCTCGGCCGCCTTATGCGCGACGCTGGTGGCCACAACGGCACCGGCGACGGTCGCCGCGAGATCGATCCCGAGCAGATCGCCGCCGATATCAAGAAGTCGCTCGAGAAAGCGACTGACAGCGTCAAGGCGATCGCCGAGGACGCGCTCGGCAAAGCCAAGTCCGGCGAGACTCTCGGCCAGGACGCGAAGGAAAAGGCCGACGCGGCCCTCACCGAGCTCAATGGCCTGAAGGCGCAGCTCGGCGATATCGAGCAGAAGCTCGCCCGCGGTTTCAGCCGCGACGAGCAGGGCCGGACCGCCGGCGAGCGCTTCATCGAAGACGAAGCGTTCAAGGCGTTTGCGGCGCAGACGCGGCCGCGCGGGCGCATTGTGGTCGATGTGAAGGACATCTCGTCGCTGACGACCGACGCCGCCGGCTCGGTCGGTGCGCTGATCCAGCCCCAGCAGGCGTCGGCGCCGCCGCTGCCGCAGCGCCGGATGACCATCCGCGCGCTGCTCGCCTCGGGCAACACGAACTCGAACCTGATCGAGTTCGACCGCGAGAAGGTGTTCACCAACAACGCGGACGTGGTCGCCGACGGCGCGACCAAGCCGCAGTCGGAAATCCAGTACGAAGATGCGACCGCTCCGGTTCGCACGATCGCCCACTGGATGCGGGTCAACGTGCAGACGCTGGCCGATGCGCCGGCGCTGCGCTCGATCATCGACCAGCGGCTTCGCTACGGCCTGGCGTACAAGGAAGAGGTGCAGCTGCTGACCGGCTCCGGTTCCGGCCAGAACCTCAACGGCCTCGTCACGCAGGCGACCGCTTATGCTGCTGCGGGCGGCCTCACGGCGGCCACGCCGCTGGAGGTTATCCGCCTGATGATCCTCCAGGTCGTGCTCGCCGAATTCCCGGCGAACGGCATCGTCATGAACCCGATCGACCTTGCGGCGATCGAGCTCAGCAAGGACGGTGACGGCCGCTACCTGGTCGGCGATCCCCAGGGCACGCTCCAGCGTCGCCTGTGGGGTCTGCCGGTCGTCGAGACGCAGGCAATGGCCGTCGACAAGGCGCTCGTCGGCGCCTTCGACATGGCTGCGCAGATCTTCGATCGCCAGGACGCGACGGTCGAGGTTTCGACCGAGGACCAGGACAACTTCATCAAGAACAAGGTGACGATCCGCGCCGAAGAGCGGCTCGCGCTGGCGGTCTACCGTCCGCAGGCGCTGGTCTACGGCGACCTCGGGCGCGTCGCCTAAGCAAGCGGCAGAATTGGGTGGGGCGGGCTTCGGTCCGCCCCGCTTCCTTTCCCCGACGAGCGGCGCTGCGGCGCCGTTCCTCCGGCAAAGGAAGGACGAAGCAGATGGCGGACAAGCAGATCAAGGTGCGGCTCTTGCGGCCGCTCGACGGTCGTGAAATCGGCGAAACCGCGAGTTATCCCGAAACCGATGCGCGTCGGCTGCGCGACGCGGGCGTCGTTGAATATGCGGCCAAGGCGCAAGGCGCTACGCCGCGCAACAAGGCGGAAGGCGCCAGCCCCAGCAACAAGGCACGCCAGGCGCCGTCGAAAAAGTCGGGCGGCCGCACGCGCCGTCGCTGACGGACAGTTACGGACAGTTCGGCTCAACCATGTTTGCTTTTAGAGGAGCGCGGGTCAGATGACGATCCAGTTTGCGCAGTCGACGGCGCATGCCATGCTCGACGCGATCGAGACCGATATCGGCGGCTCGCCGGTGCTGTACCTGCGTTCCGGCGCGCAACCCGCGACCTGCGGCGCGGCGGACACCGGCACGCTGATTGCGACGATCGCCATGGCAGCGGATGCGTTCAGCAACGCGACGAGCTGGGCGAAAGCCATCGCCGCCACGATTTCCGACTTGTCCGCCGACAATGCCGGCACGCTCGGCCACTGGCGGATCAAGACCAGCGGCGGTGTCACCAAGCTGCAGGGATCCATCACCGCGTCCGGCGGTGGTGGCGACATGACCGTCGACAACACCAATGTTACCGCGGGGCAGCAGGTCGACGTGACCAGCTTCGCGATCAACTTCCCCTCAGCTAATCAGGGATAGCTGAGTGGCTGATACCAAAATCAGCGCACTCACAGCGGTCACATCCCCTGCTGGTACGGACGAGCTTGCTGTAAACCAGGCCGGCACGTCGAAGAAAGCGACACTGGCGCAGATCACATCGGTTGTGGGTGGCGCTGTCCAGTATAGCGCAACGGGTTCGGCTATTGGCCCTGCAATCGCTGATTACTTCACGTCCACCTTGTCGCTCGACGCCTCTAGCACTTACGAGGTTGAGGTTTGGGCCTATTTCGCCAAAACTACGGCGGGCGCGGTAACTTGGACGTGGGCGCTTAGCTCGGCCTGCATTGCGCTGCATAGTTCCTACGAAAGCACGCCGGTTACCGGCTTCACGACGACGACGATCACGGGCACGCCACTATTCGCGGAAGCGACCAACGAAAGCGCGACGACGATAGCCCATGCGCCTAGCGGCTCGCTGACAACTGCGGTGCGTCATTCGTTCAAGTTCTACGTTAAGCTGCGCACGAACGCCGCCACGACGTTGCAACTGCGCGTAACGAACAGTGCGGGCACAGTCACCCCGCAGCAGGGCAGCTATATGCGCGCAACTAAAATCATCTAAGCCACATGGCCGACAAATATCTCCTAGAGGACGGCAGCGGCGGCTACACCCTGGAGGATGGTAGCGGCTATTACCTGCTTGAAAACGCATTCACCGACAATTTCGATGACAACAGCCGCGACACGTCCAAGTGGAACCTTGGGCTAACCGGCTGGACCGGGATCACCAACAACGGGATCAGCGAGACCAACGGCAGGGTTGAAGTCCTCCCGCCTGCTGGCACCACGGACGGCGGCGGCGGTTACGAGAGTGTCAATAGCTACGACATAACCGGCGGCAGCATCTATTTGAACGTGCAGGCGTCGGGCACGCTAAGCATCGGGCAAGAAGTTCATTTTGGCTTCCGTTCCGCGTCAGACGGATATTTCATCTTCCGCGACAACACGACGCTCTATCTTTATCGCCGTGTTGCCGGTGCGAACACATCGGTCGGATCAGTCGCATATTCCGCCACCACGCACCGCTGGTGGCGTCTTAGGCACAACAGTGCGGACGATACGGTCCATCTTGAGACCGCGACCAGCACTGCCGCTAACCCACCTGCTTCGGGCGACTGGACAAGCCGCGCCTCGGAGACGTGGAACGCCAGTGTTCCCAAGACCAACAAGATCAGCTTCGGCAGTTCGAACTGGCAGAATGTCGCCACACCCAGGACAATCTACTTCGACGACTTCAACACTGCTTTTGCCACTAGCTCTCCAGCAAACATAACAGCGACAGCGAGCCCATCGCTATCAACCTTCCTGAGCACATCAGCCGCAAAAGCTCTTGTCGAGGGTGTTGGCGCGGGAACGATCAACAGCTTCGGCTCGTCGGGCTTGGGCAAGGCGCGCGTCAAAGCCGCCGCATCTGTGGCTCCGAGGCCGTTCACGGCATCCGCCGCGGGCGTGGTCCGGGTCAAGGGTGCTGGTTCGGTATCGTTGTCGCCGTTCATTTCAGCGGCTGCTGCGCGAGCTGTTATCGAGGGCGTCGGGTCGGGAACGCTCAACACCTTCGGGTTGAGCGCCGCCGGACGAGCTCGGGTCAAGGCCACGGCCGCTCCGGCGCTTGGGGCCCTGGACGGCGCGGCGACCGCATCGTCGCCGGTGCGGGGAACGGCCAACATTGCGGTCAGCTCCTTCCTCTCCGCGTCGGCGGCGGCGGTCCTGGTCGAAGGCGCGGGCTCAGGAGCGCTGAACGCGTTCGCCAGCGCGGCGGCGGTCAGGATCAGGATCTCGGCGGCTGCAGCGGCTTCGCTGCAGGCGTTCACGACGACCGGCACCGCGGACGTGGTGCAGTCGGGAATTTCGGCTTCGGCATCGCCGGTGCTCGCACCATTTGCGAGCGCGGCGGCCATGCGAGCGCTGGTTGAGGGTGTTGGCGGCGGCGCACTCAATCCGTTCGCCGCCGCTGCTTCAGCGCGAGTCCGCGCCGGCGCGAATGCGGTGGCGATCCTTGATGGATTTTCCACGGCAGCGAGCGCGCGAGTGCGGATCGGCGCCTCGGCCTCGATCGAGATCGGCGAAGTCACCGCCGTGTCGGCGCTCCGCAAGTTGGTGCCGACCCCGGTGCCGGCAAGGCGCGTCGGAATGGCCGCCGCGGAAGAGCGGGGCGCCCTGGTGGAGGCGGAGAGCCGGGTCGGCGCGGCAGCGCGGGCGGCGCGGTCATTATCAGTTTCACGGGCGAGGAGGGCAGCATGATCATCTGGCCTCCAAAGGGTCCGGGCGAGGTCGCCGACTTCGCGTTCGACTTTGTGCGGGTCCTGCAAGACGACGAGACGCTTTCGGGCCGCACCGTCGTGGCCGAGGGCGTGACCCGCGACAGCGACGCGATTGACGCCAGCCAGGTCAAGGTCTGGCTGAGCGGCGGAACGGCGGGGACGGTGGCGAAGGTCGTCGTTACGGTTACGACCAGCGGCGGGCGGACCTATTCCGAGGTCGCGGTGCTGGAGATCGGCGGCGAGGCGGTGAGCCTTGCCCAGGCCAAAGCCTGGCTGCGGGTTGAGAGCGAGGATGAAGATGCGCTGATCTCCGGCTTGGTGCGGGCGGCGGTGCGGCATATCGAGAGGGCAACCGGCAAGAAGCTGGTGCAGCGGATCGTCAGCCAGGTTGCGGCGGGCTTTCCAAGCCGCGGACTGCGGCTGTGGTACGGGCCCGCTGCCGAGATGCTGAGCGTCGATTATGACGATGGCGCGGGCGCTGCACAGGTGCTGACGGACTTTCGCCTCGTCGAAGGCGCCGGCGCGCAGCTGCTTCCGGCGTACAATTCGGCGTGGCCTTCGGCTGCCGCCGGTGCTGGATCGGTTCGGCTGCAATATGTCGCCGGGTACGACCCGACCGAGCTGCCGCCGGAGCTGACCCAGGCGGCGCTGATGCTGGTCGCGCACTGGTACATGAACCGCGAGGCGGTCAATGTTGGCAACATCACGACCGAGCTGCCGCTGGGCGTCGAGGCGTTGATCGAGCCGTTTCGGCCGATCGGATTGGGTTGATGCCGCTGAACCTGAATATCGGCGCTCTGGACCGACGGGTGACCATCGTCCGGGACGGCGCACCGACCGAAGATAGCTGGGGCCAGTCGGTTCCCGGCGCGGCAAGCGAGGTCACGCGTTGGGCGGCCGTCAAGCCAGCACCGGGCACCGAACGATTCCAGAATGCGGAGAATGCCGCATCGGCGCCGATGCACTTCTTTTTCCGGTGGAGCGCGGGGCTGGTGGAGCCGACGGACCGGCTCCGCTTCGACGGACACGACTTCGAAGTAGTCACTCCGCCGGAGGAGATCGGGCGCCGTGAATTCCTCCGGGTCCAGGCTGTGGCGAAGGTCTGAACGATGGCCCGAAAGCGCTTCGGCGGTTCGAACCGCATCCATGTCGGGCGGGCGCAGCTCCAAGGGTTCGACGAACTGGCGGCCGCCCTCGCGTCCTTGTCGCGGGGTGTCGAACGCAATGTGTTGAAGCGGGCGGGGGTGCGGGCGATGGGCATCGTTGTCGAACGCGCGCAGTCACTCGTCCCCGTGCGAACGGGCGCCCTTCGCGGCAGCATCATGATCGAAACGAAAACGTTGCGCGACGCCGGTTTTCGGGCGGCCTGGGCGCAAGCCAAGCGCGAAGGCCGCTCGACCCGAGGCATTCGGGCGGAGAAGGGCGCGAAAGGTTCGGTGCGGGTGCAGGTGGTTGCCGGCGGGCAGGGCGCCCGCCATGCAACCCTGATCGAATTCGGCACGAGCAAGATGGCGGCCCGACCGTTCCTGCGGCCAGCGTTCGACAACACAAGCAACATGGTGCTGTCGTCGCTTTACGACGCGCTGGGAACCGAGATCGACAAAGCGGTGAAGCGGCGGGACCGCCGAGCGGCAGCGAAGTCGCGCGGCTAAAATGCACCTTGGCGAGGCCTTGATCGCACGGCTGAAGGCCGATGCGGGGGTGCAGGCCCTGGCCGGCAGCCGGATCTTTTGGGTCGCGAGACCGCAGAAGGGTCCGGGCAATCAGCTGCCGGCAGTGGTCTTGCAAGTCATCAGCGGAGATCGGCCGCAACATCTCGACGGGTTCGAGGACATGGCAACGGCCCAGGTGCAAGCGAACAGCTTCGCCCGCGAATATGGGGAGTCGCGGATCCTTGCCGAGGCGGTGAGCGGCGCACTCGTCGATGAAGCCCAGGTCGACGACATCGTCTTCTGGCGCGGCGACGTCGGCGAACCGCGCGACCTTGGCGAGCAGACGGACGACGGTTTCATTTTCCACGCCGCCGTCGAGGTGACGGTGCGCTGGGGCCGGGCCGAGGCGGCCTAATCAAAGGAGAAGGACATGGCGGACGACCAACTCGCCGGAACCGGCCATCGCGGCCAGTTCTGGCTCGACAATGCAAGCGGAACGCTGACCCGCCTCGGGCAGGTGGTCAGCTTCAACATCCCGACGGCCGAGCGGGACGAGGTCGAGACGACCCACCTCGACAGCGACGCAAAGGAGTTTGCGCCGGGGCTGATCGACTTCGGGACATTCGAAGTCGTGCTGAACTTCCGTCCAGGTTCCGACACGGACGAGCTGCTCGAGGACGCCGCGTCGGATGAAGGCGTGCGCGAATTCAAGGCGGTGGTGCCGATCCGGGGCGAGCTGGCCAAGGATTATACCGGCACCGGATTCGTCCGCGGCTATGAGCGCGGCGACATCACGCCCGACGGCAAGATGGAAGCGACGGTGACCATTCGGGTGACCGGCGCAGTGACGGGCGCTGCCCATGCGGCCTGAAGCCAAAACCTTCCGGACGAAGGCGGGCAAGGAATATGTCTTCCTGTTTTCGTTCGCCGGCATCGTTGCAGCGGAGGACGCTGCAAATGCTTCGTTCAGCGACCTGATCGCTGGCGCGGCCAACAGCCGCGTCGGCTATCTGGCGGCACTGATCTACGGCGGGCTGAAAGCCTGCCAACCCGAGCTGACGCTGGCCGACGTCTGGGAGCTGATGCAAAGTGAGGACGGCACAGCGCTCGGCGCGGCGATGTGGCCGGCGATCGAGGCGGCGATGCCGCGCCGGACGGGCGAAAACCCTCAGAAGGCGGGGAGTGGGACTGGTTCGCGCTCCTCGCCGTCTGGTGCGAAGAAGAGCTCGGGCCGCAGGACTTCTGGCGGGAAAGCCCGCGCAGCTTCGCCGTCATCGTCGAAGCGACAAGGCGAGGAAAGCTAGAACGGACGATCGTCGCGGCGCACCAACGCGAGGTGTTCCGGCGCATGGACAAGCTGAAAGGAAGCCCGGAGCCCTATCTCCGCAAGCTCCGCAAGCCGAAACGGCGTTCCGACCAGAGCCGCGAGTTGGCGAAGATGTTCGACCGAATGATCGAGCGGCAGCGGGGTTAGGGGGCAGGATGAAGGGCGATCGAGGCCTTCAAGGAACAATTGCCGATACCCGCCCAATTTGGCACGCCGTCGCTGGTCCATGTCGCCTGGCACCTGCGGAGATGAGGCTGGATGAGACTCCCCAACCGGCCGGCAAAAATGAATTGCTTTAGCCCGTTCATTTGGACTTTTTCGCAAGCGACCAACCCTTCCGGCGGGTCAGACGGATACCTCCTCTTGCAGTACAGCTTCATCACTTCGGCCTGTTCTGCGAGCAAATTGCTGTCGGCGGATCCGTGAAGCTCTCGGTATGAATCTTGTTGGTTCCTCGAACACGCGCCCGCCATCTGATAGTCTGTTTGGCCTCTCGGGTCGGTGTAGCGCCGTAAGCAAAGACCGAGAGCCCGCCGCAAATCCGGTGGCGCGTCTCGATAGATACGTTGCCAGTCGGCCCGGCCTTCGCGCTGATTGCGCTCGCATGCCGCTTGCATCTGGAAGTCGTCAGGCCACCGAGAGACGCAGTGCGGGCTTGCCGACACCAATAGTCCGCCGAGAATTACTCCGAACATCGCATACCCTTCCTGACCAAGCGTCGGATGGCCTCGGTTCTTGATGGGATCACGGACTGCTCGCGACGCCAGTCGTCAACGAGACGGAGAAATTCCTCGTCAACTCGCATGATTAGTCGGCGGTCCTGTGGCATCGCGACAAAGGGTGAATGCTGGCTTGTTGACGCGCAAGGTGCATTGTGCGTACAAAAGACAGGCCGAAGCGAAGCGGTAACTTCGCCCCGGCCCTGACCCAGCAACGGAGGTTCCCGTGTGCCAAGCTGACCAAAGCGATATCATTGCCGCGCAAGCCGCGTCACCCAGTAAAATCGAGCGAGTTACCGAAACGGCGCTGTACGACGCCGGCTGCGAGCTCGGTCAGATGATCGACCTGATCGACACGATGGTCGACGTGACCGACGAGGATTGGGTCGATCCGGCCAAGACGCTGCGGCGGATCGGGAGCCTGCTGCGGATCGCGCGCGACCATACGTCGCGGACGCTGGCGACGGTGCTGGCGGCGGAAGGGGCGCCGGCGTGAGCGCGGTTGCACTCCAGAGCTTCGGCTTCGGCGACCAGCTGGTGCGGGTGGCAGATCGCAACGAGGCGGCGTGGTTCGTCGCCAACGACGTGTGCGCGGTCCTCGATATTGTGAACAGTCGCCATGCTGTATCCCGCTTGGAGGAAGATGAGCGCGATTGCGTCGTCATTAGCGACGCAATGGGCCGCGAGCGCGAGACCACTGTGGTTTCCGAGTCCGGCGTGTTCGCGCTGATCTTCCGGAGCCGCAAACCCGCGGCGCGGGCGTTCCGCAAGTGGGTGACGAGCGAAGTGCTGCCGGCGATCCGGCGCACGGGGCGGTTCGAGGCCGAACGGGCGAACGACGAAAGCGGCGAGTGGCCGGCGCTGGCGCAGCTGCCGGAAGCGCCGGACGAGTTCGAGCGGGTCCGAGTGCGGCTGCAACTGGTGCGGGAAGCGCGGATCGCGTTCGGCACGCGGGCGGCGCGGAAGATGTGGGCATGGGCCGGGTTGCCTGACCTGTGCGAGCCAAGCCGCATTGCGGCGGCCGAAGTCCTTGGCGAGCGGTACCGGTCGGTGATCGACTGGATGGAAGCCCGCACAGAGGTTCGCGCCGGAAACCGGATGTCCGCCGCCGGGCTATATGCCGATTATCGACAGTGGCTTCGCAACGAAGGTCGGATCGCCGAGCTGCAAAGCCAGACCGGTTTCGGTCGCGCGCTTACCGAGTGCGGCTTCATCGGGGTGAAAATCGCCGGCGGGCGCATGGGGCGGGTCGGGCTGAAGCTGAACGACTGACGAGCCGCAGCAAGATCGATCGAGGGCCGTCCAGAGGGGCGGCCCTTTTCATTTGGAGAGACGGATGCCGACGACGTTGCGCGACCTGGCCGTCAACCTGACGATGAATGTCGCGGACTTCACGCGCAACGCCAGCGTGGCCGAGCGCCGGGCGGACGCGATGAAGGCGAAGTTCGACGGCATCGGCAGCAAGATCACGAGCGGGATCAAGGGCTCGGTCGTCGGCTTCGCGACCGGCCTGGCCGGCGCCTTCACCATCGACGCAATCGTCGGCCTGGCAAAATCCGGCCTCGAATATGCGAGCTCGCTCGGCGAAGTGGCGCAGCAGCTGGGCGTCACGTCGACCGAGTTGCAGGAATATCGGTACGCAGCGACGCAGGTCGGCATCGCCCAGGACGAAATGGACCAGGGCCTGGCGAAGCTGACGCGATCGCTGGGCGTCGCTTCGAGCGGCACGGGCGCGCAGGCCAAGGTGTTCGCCGAGCTGGGGATCAGCGTCCGCGACGCGAACGGCCATGTGAAGACGGCGGGCGCGGTGATGCCCGAGCTGGCCAACGCTTTGGCGAAGATCCCCGATCCGGCGAAACGGGCGGCGATCGAAGTCACGCTGTTCGGCAAGTCCGGGCAGAAGCTCGACACGCTGCTTTCAGGCGGGGCGTCGCAGATCAACAATTTGCGAGACGCCGCCCAGAAGCTGGGCGTGGTGCTGTCTGAAAAACAAATTCAGAAAGCCGACGAAACCGCGGACAAGCTGGCGGCGCTCAAGACGGTGCTGCAGGCACAGATTGCCGGCGTGGTCGCCGACAATGCGGACGCGATCATGAAGCTGGCGGATTCGTTCGCCGATTTGGCGACCGAAGCGGTAAAGGCCATGCCGAAGGTCAAGGCCTTCTTCGAGCGGATGCAATATTATCGGGACTGGCTGGCCAAGAAGCCGCTGGACATCCGCAGCGCCGTCGGGGCGGCGAGTGCCCAGGAGGAAGCCGAGCGCCGGCGGCTCGGCAAAGCGATGGAGGGCTACGAGAAGTCGCACGGCGGTAGCCCCGTGCGCGTCGATCCGCGCGGCGGCGGCGGGTCGTGGCTGACCGCCAACGACAATGCCGTGCTCTCCGGGTGGAACGAGACGCTTCGTGCGATCCGCGCCACAGCGTCGGGCATCGGCGAGCTTTCGGCAAAGGCTGAGGCTGGGGCCAAAACCGTGCCGACACTTCGTGACGAGATTATCAAGCTGGCGATGCCAACCGAGGACGCCGGGGAGAAAGCGCGGCGCACTGCGGAGGAGTTTCAGCAGCTCACGGAGGAGCTCAACCCGGACACGGTGCGGGCCGAGCAATACGTTCACCAGTTGGACGTCCTGCGGCAGGGGCTGGAAGCGATCAACGCGCCGGCGGAGAAGCTGAACGAACAAATCGGCAAGCTCACGCTTGCGCGCTACCCGGAAGTGATCGAGGCGATTGCCGCCTCGTTTGGTGCGATGAACGGGCAGACCGGCGCGGCCATCGAGGCCAATGACAATCTGGCGGCGAGTGCAGAGTCAACTCGCGGCCGGGTCGGCTTTGCCTTTCAAGGAATTGCCGAGCAGGCGGCGGGCGCGTTCGGCGACCTTGTCGCCAATGCCGACTCCCTCAAGGGCTTCTGGCACGGCCTCGTCGACCTGATCGACGACAGCGCGCGGTCGATCATCGCCTCGCTTGTGGAGATGTCGGTCAAGTTCCTGCTGTTCAAGGCGATCAGCGGGATTTTCGGCGGCGGAAGCATGTCGCCCGGAGGCCCGACCAGCATCGGCGGCGGGCTCGGCGACTGGTTCGCCGCCCATCCGTTTCCGATTCCGCACGCGCAAGGAGGCCCGGTGGTGCCGGGGCGAACCTACCTGGTGGGCGAGCAGGGGCCAGAATATGTCCGGTTCGGAAGCCGCGGCTATGTCACGCCGAACCGTAACATGGGACGAGGCGGCGGGATCACGGTCAACCAACATTTCGCGCCGAACTTCGCCGGCAATGCCGCGACTCACGAGGACCTCGCGCGAATGGGAATGCTGGCCAAGCATGGGGCCATCCAAGCCATTCGCGAGGAGCGTCGCCGCGCATGAGCCGCGACCTTCCGACCGCTCTTGTGGACGCGATCGACGAGCCGGTCGTTCGCCCGTTCCAGGCGTTGCGCATCGAGCTGCCCGATCCCCTGTACGTGTGGACGGGTCTCGGTACCCTCATCTTCGCCGACGCGGACGGCAACACGCGCAACTGGATCGGCGCGGGCGGGCTTGGCTCGATCGATACGACCGGAGAGGCGACGGATGGGAGCGCCACCGGCATACGTGCAGCGCTCTATCAGGTGCCAGCGGAATTCCGCGACGACATCGCGCAGCAAGCGGTTCGCGGCGTAGTATTCGAGGTTTATGCCGGCGCGCTGAACGAGACCTACCAGCAAGTCGAGGCAACCGCGCTCATCTGGAAGGGTCGCCTCGACGAATATAAGATCACCGATGCCGGCGACACGCTGACCGTCGAGGTTGCGGGTGAGAGCCGCGGCATCGACCAGCGCCGCCCGGCAATCAAGCGGTTCACCGACGAATATCAGCAGCGCAAGCATCCCGGCGACAAGTTCTTCGAATATGTTTCGCGCATGACGGAGGTGTCGATCCTCTGGGCCAAAGCCGAGCAGACCACGGCGGGAGTTGGCGGTGGCGGTAGAGCGAGCGGCGGAAGTCCGTCATATCGCGGCGGGCGGGACGGCCTTTTGTGATCGGCTGGGAGCAGCATTGCGCCGACGTCGCCGCCGCGCATGTGAAGGCTGAAACCGGGCGAGACATTTGGGCCGAGCTCGGGGGTGCACCGCGCAATGCTCGCGAGGCCGCCGAGCTGTACCGGAAACTCAAGGCGCGGACGCTCAAGTCGGCAGTCAGCAAGGCGCTCGGAACGAAAGCGCACAAGCCGCTGATGGCGATGCGTGGCGACCTGGTGCTGGTGAAAAGCGGTGAGCTCTCCGCGCTCGGCATCTGCCGCGGCGACCTAATCGAGTGCGCTGATAACATGCTCCCGATGTCGCGTGCGGAGTGCTGCTGGAAAGTGAGCCGCTTCCGTGAGTAAGACCATCGTTTCGATCATCGGCGTCGCGGCCGCGATTGCGATTGCCTTCGTCGCACCGCCTTTGGGGGCTGCGATCTTCGGAACCGCTGTGTCTGCTTCGGTGGCCACGGCGATCGTCACCATCGGCCTTTCGTTTGCCGTCAGTCTGGCGCTGTCCTTCGCGATGAAGAAGCTGGGCTCCGGTGCTCCAAAGGCCGAAGACCAGGTCGGACCCCCGCAGGTATTCCGCCAGGCGGTGACGAGCAGCTTCATCGTGTACGGGAAACGGCGCGTCGGCGGACTGCTGACCTTTTTCCACTCTCGAGCGTCGGGCGGCCAGCATTACCGCTATTTCGTCATCGCGGCTGCCGGGCATCGCTGCAAAGGCGTCGTCACTTGGTATCTGAACGACGAAGCCGTGACGGTAGACGGGTCGGGCAAGGTCACCAGCGGCAAATATGCGAACGCAGCCTGGCTGTGGTTCCAGCGCGGTTTGAGCAGCGAGACGGCGAACGCGACCTTCGTTTCGGAGTGCGGCGGCAAGTGGACGAGCGCGCACAAGGGCAACGATGTTGCCGCGATTTACGCCAAGTTCCAGATGACGGATGCGGTCGTGCAGGCGGGAATGCCGAACATCACCGCGGTGATCGAAGGAAAGGATGACATCCTCGATCCTCGCACGGCAGTCGCTGGGTATACCCGGAACGCTGCGCTGATCTTTTACGACTGGATGAAGACTGCGCGCGAGGAAGGCGGCTTCGGTGCATACGAAGACGAGATCCCCGACGATGCTTGGATAAGCGCGCAGGCGAACGTCTGCGACGAGGTGGTGAACAGCGCGCCGCGTTATGCGATCGACGCGGTGATCCAGACAGGGGCGTCCCCGGCTGAGGTACGGGACGCACTCGTCGTGAATATGGCTGGCAGCTACACCTTCTCGGGCGGCAAGCATCTGATGCGCCCAGGCTTTTATGTGCCGGTCAGCGCGACCTTGAGCGAAGGCGACCTGGCCGGGGCCATTCAGGTCTCGCCGTTCATGCCTTCCGACGTCGGCGCGAACGAAGTCCAGGGCACCTACATCAACCCGAACGAGGGCTATCAGGGCTCACCGTTCCCGACGCAGCGTCTGACCCCCGCTCCCGACGACGTGAGGCAATCGGATCTCGACCTCGCCTTCACGACAAACCTCGACCAGGCGGTTCGGGTCGCGCGGATCATGCTCAACCGAGCGCAAGCCGAGAAGACCGTCGTCTGGCCGATGAACATCGTTGGATTGAAGGTGAAAGCGCTCGACACGGTGCAACTGGACACGCCGCGGTACGGGCTCAGCAATTACGCCTGGACGGTGCTCAACTGGGGCTTGTCCCCGGACTGGGGCGTCGTCGCGTCGCTGCGCGAGGAGAACCCCGAAATCTATGACGAGCCGGTTGCGGCCTCTCCGGTGACGCCCCCTACCGTGAGTGTTCCGGCTCCGCTGCTGACCTCTTCGGAAACCGCGCAACTGATCGCCAATAGCTATGCGACTGGTCTGACGTTCTCCGTTAGCTCAGCGGGCGCCGTGACGATATCCGGCCACACGCGCGTCTATTCAGACAAGAATGTCACGGTGAACGGGACTGGCGGAACGCCGATCGCTACTGGCGCAGCTTCTGGAGCCTTGGTTTACATTTATTATGATGACCCGGATCGCGCTGGCGGCACGGTAACGTACCAAGCGCTCGTTCTTGCCGGCGGCGTCGGTGATTACAGCAGCGCATTCGCATCCTCTTCGAACCCTTATCGGCATTTCGTCGCGACTAAGGCGGTTCCTGCCAGCGGTTCGACCGGCGGCGGTTCAGGCGCTGGCAGTGGCGGCGGCGGCTCCGGTGCGTGCGTCGCCACAGACACGCCGGTGCTGCTCGCCGACGGCTCGGTGATCGAGGCGGGGGCGATCGAGCGGTACATGCAGCTGCGGACCGTTCACGAGGAAAGCGGCCTCGAGGGCATCTATCACGTCTCGGCCCATCGCATCGTCCCCGATCAGCCAGTGTTCCAGGTCACCGCCAGCGGGAAGACTATCCGCGCGACCGCTGGCCATCGCATCCTGATTGATGGCGAGTGGAAGACTGCCGAGGAACTGGGAACGCCCGACGGAACAGCGGACGTCGTGCAGATGACCGTCGCGGACGCGCACACCTACGTCTCGGGCGGCCTCGTCAGCCACAACATGAAGATTGAAGGGCTCTAGCCGATGGCGGATTATGCGTGGCCGGAAGACCTCGTTCCGTATGCGGTGGAGTTCTGGCTTCAGCCGCACACTGGAGGCAGCGAAAGCCCCTTCACACGGCAGGGCAAATATTACGGTCTCTCAGCGCCCCGTTGGGTGTGTTCGATGTCGTTTCGCGGCGCTGACTCCTACCGAAACTGGGGTACGGGCCCACATGTCACCGGACCGCAGATGGACGCCTTTCTTGCGAAGATGCAGGGTCGCCTCAACCGGGTCTCTATCTTCGACTTCAGGCGTCGCGAACCGACCGATCCAGATTGGTCACTGTCTGCAAGCAACTTGGCGGCCGCTGCTGGCTCATCCTCCATCACGATCACAGGATTGACGCCGGGAACAGTCGTTTATGCCGGCGACTACATCGGTGGTGACGGGCGGCCGCACATCTTCACGTCTTCGGATTTGGGCCGTGTAGCAGGCACCGCCGACGGCACGGGGCAGGCAACAGTCTCGTTTATGCCGCCGCTCGCCGCTGACTTGGATGCCGGAGCCGCGACGTTCGCAGATGCCACCGGTATGTTTCGCTTGGTTTCCGACGACGCCGGGCAGAACGGGAGCGAGGTTGGCCAGCTAACCACTTACTCGCTGACGTTCCTTGAGGACATGAGCCCCGACTACAGCGTCACGTTCAACGACGACACTGTCACGTACAGCCTCTAAGCTCCGGAGAGAAGATGCCTGAGATCCGCGCTGGTGCGGGGATCGCGCTGTCGCGCGACCCAATCACTGACATTCTCACCGTTGAGGCGACCGGCGATGGAGGCGGTGGCGGCAGTGGTGGTCTCTCAATCGACAATAGCGCGTATGACGCAACGACATGGGACGGCGAGGGAACCATCGCGCCGTCCAAGAATGCATTGCGCGACAAGTTCGTCGCGATCGACGCTTTGGTCTCGACGGCGCTAAAGAGCGGGGTCGTCGCGCAAGGCGCGTTGCCGGCGGGCACAAATGAATTGTGGTTTAGGCAGGTAAACTTCACCGGTGCTGCGGCGAATGCTTCTCGCGCCGATATTGTGAAGCTCTTTAGCCAGCTCAGCGGGACGAACGGCCTGGCTGAGCACCGTCCTTTTGAGATCGGCTCAGACCTCTACCACACCGGTGGCGACGTTGCCGACAGTCGTTCGATCGTCGCATATAACCGCCTCGGTCTGGCGGGATCAGCGAACTTGGGGACCGCCGGATTCCTGATTGCTTTCGATGGCCACAACGCCATCGAGGGCAACGGAAACGCCCAGTTCTGCATGGGCTTCAACTGTTCGGCTATCGACCTCGACACCCCCGGCGCCGGGACCGGTAAAACGCTTGCTGCCTATGGCTTTAGAGCCGACAACCAGGGCCATGCCTCCAAGGTGACTTCGGTCGCCGCGGGCTTCGTCAGCGAGAACATGACCGCGGGCGCTCCCACCACCATCGGCTTCATCAGCAAAATGACGGCGGGAACTGGAAAGTGGGGGTTTGGCGACGACGGCGGGGCCAACAACTACTTCGTCGGCAAGGTGAAGCTCGGGGAGAAGTCGACGCCCAGCGTCGCGCTTGACGTCAAAGGCTACGCGCGTTTTTCGAACGACGGTACTTATCCGTCGACGGCGAACACCGTGCATGAGTTCGTGCAGTCGGGGAACACATACGGTCTGCGGGTCCACAACAAGCACGCTTCGGCGCCCAACGGGATCCGGATCAGCTACACAGCTTCTCCGAATGCGGCGTCAAATCAGTTCGTTCTCTGCGAGGACGGCACCCAGACCAAGTTTGTTGTTTGGTCGAACGGCAACGCAGTAAACGCAAACAACAGCTACGGAGCGATCTCGGACGCGAAGCTCAAGACGGGTATTCGCGATGCCACTCCGCAACTGGACGACATCCGCAGGCTGCGCGTCCGCAAGTACCGACTGAAGGCTGATCCCGACGGTCCGGAGCAGATCGGCCTCATTGCCCAGGAGGTGCAAAAGGTTTCGCCGGGGCTGGTCGCCTCGTCGCCCGATTACGAGACGTACACCGACAAGAAGGGCAACGAACGCCGGCGCAAGCTGAGAACGACGACGAAGAGCGTCAACTACTCGATCCTCTACATGAAGGCGGTGAAAGCGCTTCAGGAACTTGCCGAGATCGTCGAGCAGCAGGGCAAGGAGATCGAAGCGCTGAAGGCGAAAGCCTGATGCCCGCAATCGTCACCATCCTCCAGATCGTCAGCGGCGGGCTCTGGTTCGTCGTTGCGATGCTGTTCGTGCCGGCGGTGACGCGGATATGGCGCTCGCCGCGGCACGGTCCCGCACGCCCTGACCCGATCGACGTGATCGTCAGCCCGCTCGCCTTCGTCGGCTTCCTTCAAGCCGGCTTCGTCATTCGCTGGCTGATCTTTCCGGACGCCATCGCCGTCATGTCCAGCGCCGAACTGGTCGTGTGGGCGGGGCTTTACACCCTCTCAACCCTTGGCGCGCTCGGCGCCGCTGTAGCGTGGCGGATCGCCAGGGGGCTGCGATGAACGAGTTTGATGTTGCTGCAAAGTTCCTTCCGCTTGCTCCAGGCCTCGGCGTCTGGAGCCTCGTATTCCTGGCCATCATCACCCTGATCAAGGGGTGGCCTGCGCTCACCAAGCTGAAGAATGAATCCGACGGCTCGCTGCGGCAGGACCTGCTCAAGCGCGTTGCCGAGCTGGAAAGCCAGCAGCGTATCGATCGGGCCCAGTTCGAGGAAGACATGCGCGCTGAGCGCAAGAGCTGCGACGATCGCCTGAGAGATCAGGAGGATCGTCACAAGCAGGACATCGCCGAGCTCAACGGCAAGGTGGACGCGCTGATGCGGACGATTGCCCAGAACAGCCAGTCTCGCGCGCATCTGATCGGCGACCTGCGCCGCGAACGACCGGAGTAGCCCGTGAACCGACGGCCGATCTTCGACGCGGTGCGGCGGCTCCGCGGGCGGGCCTTCACGCCAAGCGAAGTCGCGCGGCTCGACGCGGCGATCGACGCGGCCGAGCGCGCGGATCCGCCGTCGAAGGCGGCATCGCCGCTGTCCACCGGCGCGTCGGCGGTGCTCGACAGCAAGAAAGGACCGCTCGCGGCGATCGTCGGGGCCGTGGCGGCGACGAGCCTGTTCGCGAGCGTGCCCAAGCATGAAGGCACGGAATATCGAGCCTACCGCGACGTCGCCGGCATCTGGACCATTTGCCAGGGCGACACGCGCGGCGTGCGCGCCGGGATGGTCGAGACCCCGGAAGGGTGCCGGCAGCGGCTCGAGGCGCAGCTCGTTGCCCATGCCAGCGGCGTCATGGCCTGCACGCCTCGGCTGAAGGAGGAGGGCCGCGACTGGCAACGCGCCGCCGCGACTAGCCTCGCTTACAATATCGGGGTCGGGTCCTGGTGCCGGTCGAGTGCCGACAAACGCTTCGACCGCGGCGACTTTCGCGGCGGCTGCGACGCCTTCCTTTCGTGGAACAAGGCGCGGGTGAACGGCCAGCTGCGGGCGGTGCGCGGCCTCACCACACGCCGCCAGCAGGAGCGTCAGGTCTGCTTGAAAGGACTGGTATGAAATTGCTTCGCGACCTGTTCATGGGCGTCGGCAACGAACATTGGGACATCGGGCGCATCGGCGGCGCGCTGTCCGTGCTGGCGATGTTTGGCGGGGCGGGGTGGAATATCTCGCTCGGGCTGCCGATCGAGCTCGGCCCGACGGGATTTGGCGGCGGACTGGCCGCCGTGCTCGGCGGTGCCGCGGCGTGGATTTACGCCAAGGACCGGGCGCGCGCCGAAAACACGGTCGCGAAGGCGGTCAGCGACTGCCCGCCCGAGCCGCAACCTGCGGCCAAGGCTCGCCCGGCGAAGGCGCGGTCGCGCCGTTGAGCGGTTTCGTCGCGGACCGCAGTTTCGCGGTGCCGGCGGGCGCGATCGTCAGGACCGGATATGTCGCCGTCGACAAGGTGCGGCTCAAATGCCGGGCGCGGATGGCGATCGGCGACGTCGAAGCCGCCCACCGCCGCCTGCTGCAACTCGGCTCCGCCTGTTCCTTTCCGCCGCCGAACGGCCGCTGGGACGGCGAGACCTTCGAGATTGCCGACGGCCGCCACGAATATGTCGCCGCGCTGATGCTCGGCCGAAGCCACATCCTGGTGGCCTGGATGGAGGAACGCCGATGAACGAGTTGCCGCTGCGCCTGATCGGGATGCTGGCCGCCCTGGTGCTGCTGATCGCCACTGTCGGGCTGACGGTACGGTCGTGCGACAAGCGCCGATCAGAGGCCGCGCAGAGCCGCCTCGAGCGCGGACAGACCGGCGCGCTGGCCAACAGCGCCGCCGATGCCGTCGGTACCGTCGCGAGCTCCGGCGAGCGCGAGGCCGCATCCGAGACCCTCACCCGAACCAACGAACAGGAGATCCGCAATGCGCCTGGCGCCAACGATCCGGTCAATCCCGCTGCTCGCGATGCTGGCCTGCGCAGCTTGTGCAGGCGCGCCGCCTATCGTGACAGCGAGCGCTGCCGGCTGCTCCAGCCTCGTCCCTGAAAGCTGGAAAGCCGGTGTCCCCGGCACCGAGCTGCCACAGGGCGACAATGTCGGCGACTGGATCGCCTTCGGTGACGCGCAGACGGGGCGGCTCGACCAGGCCAACGGGCGCACGGCCGACGCGATCGGCATCGTCGAGCGCTGCGAGAAGCGCGACGCGGATGCGGTGAAGAAGGCGACGCGCGGGTGGCTGGGGAGGCTGTTCGGATGAAGTTGGCCGAACTGGATCCGCACTGGCTCACCAGAGGCGGGCGGCGGTTTGGGCT
This sequence comes from Sphingomicrobium sp., assembly GCA_036563485.1. Lineage (NCBI taxonomy): Bacteria > Pseudomonadati > Pseudomonadota > Alphaproteobacteria > Sphingomonadales > Sphingomicrobiaceae > Sphingomicrobium > Sphingomicrobium sp. The sequence goes on from DATCMI010000001.1 coordinate 2,047,887, forward strand.
GATCTTCCGGTGTCCGACTGATCACGCGTGGTGGCAGGTCGTGATCGTAGAACCGGCCCCGATCTTTCGGGGTGCTGACAGCCAGTTTGAAGCAATCAAGCGGAGCGGTGCAGCGACTGACGGAAAGTGGCAGCCGGCCAATGCTGCCGCCCCATGGCGCATCGACAACATCGAGCAAGCGACGTTCGATGATGTGACGGTTTCGCCTTCCATCGACGGCTCCGCAGGAGGGTTGTGGCACGGCTTTATCACCAACGGTGAGATCGTCGGCGGCCTGTAGATGTTCCCGAATCGTTCCGCTGCGCGTAAGCGGCGGACGTGTCGAACAAGAACGTCCGCGAAGCCTGCGACCTCATGCGGTTCAACTGCGTGGTGCGGATCGACTGCGCCTGCGGCAACAGCCGGCTGATGGGCGGGCTCGAGGCGCTCCGCACCTTCGGCAAGACACCGATCAAGAGCTACGCCGAGCGGCTGCGCTGTTCGCGCTGCGGCGGCAAGCGGGCGCGAGTCCAGGTGGACACCGTCCCGCTGCGCTGACGCTGCTGCTCCACCGCCGCAAAATGGGTCGAGGAGGACGCCGCGGCGCATTTTAGCTGTTAGCAAATCTGCAAAGGTGCGTTACACCCGTGACGCTCGTAGCTTGTTTGGTGTGGGCTCGGCAGGATTCGAACCTGCGACCGGGGACCTACGAAGAACCTGCTCTATCCAGCTGAGCTACGAGCCCCACACCGTCTTCCGGTAAATGCGTGAGTCGGCCCCGACGCAAGCATTGACCCGCCATTATCCCCAAAATTTTCGTCTCAGCGGAGGCGACAGGCGCGCCGGACGGCGAATCCGTTGTCGTAGTCGGGGATGTATCGGGCGACTCGCTGCTCGATCTGGCGGCAGTTGAGGTTCACCTTGCCGGCCCAGGCGATCGCCAGCAGTCGGCCGTACCGGTCTCGTCCAGCTCGTTCGAGACGAAGGACTTCGCCCCGCGCGCGCAACGGCCGAATGAGACGCATCAGCGACGCCTTTCCCGCCTTGGCGAGCCGATCGTCGCAGCGATGGTTGCCGAACCGCTCCCGACACGGCCGCGACGAGCGCCGGTCGGCGGCGTCGATCCCGAGCAGCCGCACTTCCCCCACATATCCGCCGGGTCCGCGGCAGCGCAGGCTGTCGCCGTCGACCACCCAGGGCGAGAAGCAGGCCACGATTGCGAAAAGCATGGCTCCCAGTGCCTCAGCAGGCGATCTTCAGCAATGTACTGCTGCGCCCGATCCTCCCCGGGGGTACCAAGCAGCTAGCGGCGCAGCGGCCGTCGCCCTATGCTGCTGTTCATGGACGCGCGGACCCGCAGGCAGCTCGACGACACTGAGGATGACGCGCGCGTCATCGCCGAGACGATCACCATCAAGCGCGACCGACTGCTCGCCTCGCTGACCCTGATCGCCGGCATCGGCCTGATCGTCGTCCTCCCGTTCGCGCTCCGCGGCGGCGCCGAATTCTTCATGCCGGTGACGGCCGCGCTGGTGGTCGCGATCGCGCTGGTGCCCCTGCTTGAATGGTTCGAGCGGCGGGGCCTTCCGTCGAAGCTCTCAGCGGCGCTGTGCGTCGTCATCTTCCTGCTGCTGGCGATCTTCGCCTTGGCCTCGATCGTGCTGCCGGCCAGCAACTGGGTGGCGCAGGTTCCAACGAAGATGCCGCAAGTGCGGGAAGCGCTGGAGCCGGTCCTCGATCTCTACAAGAGCCTCGACCGCTTCATCGACCGGACTGTCTCGCAGATCGCGATCACGCAGGAAAGCACTCGGGCGGTGCGGATCGAGACTCCGAATTCGATGTCGAGCCTGCTTCTGAGCTCGGCGCCGCACCTGCTCATCCAGCTGTTCTTCGCGCTGCTCGTGATCTTCTTCTTCCTCGCCGGCTGGACGGCCATGCGCAAGAAGACGATCGTCAGCCGCGGCAGCTTCGAAGGGGCGCTGACCACCGCGCGGGTGATCCAGCAGGTCGTCGACGCGACCTCGACCTATCTTGGCACTATCACCCTCATCAACGTCAGCCTGGGCGCGATCACCGCGCTCGCCTTGTGGTGGGCGGGCATGCCGTCGCCGATCATGTGGGGCGGCATCGTCGCGGTCGCGAACTACATCCCGTACTTGGGCCCCATCGTCGCGGCATTGCTGCTGTTCATGGGCGGGCTGATGACATTCGGCGACATCTGGGGGGCACTGGTGCCGCCGGCGATCTTCATCGGACTGCATCTCGTCGAGGCGAACTTCTTCACGCCGCTGATCGTGGGCCACCGGCTCACCATCAGCCCGCTGTCGATCCTGGTTTCGCTGTCCTTCTGGGCGTGGATCTGGGGGACGACGGGCGCGCTTCTTGCTGTGCCCTTGCTGATCATCATGAAGACGATCTTCTCGGCCGCGGGCACGCCCGACATCGCCGGCTTCCTGTTCGAGCATGGAACTTTGACCCATGCCGGGGAGGATGACGAAGAGGAGATTGACGAACGGCAGGAAATGCAGCCGGCGATGGTTGACACTCCAAAGGCCGCCTCGTAACCGCCCCCCACGCCAAAACGCGGGTGTAGCTCAGTTGGTTAGAGCGCCGGCCTGTCACGCCGGAGGTCGCGGGTTCGAGCCCCGTCACTCGCGCCACTTCACACATGATGTTTCAGTGGGTTAGGGCGCCGGTCGCATGGCCGGACGAGCCTCCGCATTTGCCGTTCTCGGGCTTGAGCCGGGCGCAGACGCCGCCGCGATCGATGCCGCCTATCGCCGGCTGATCAAGCAATATCATCCGGATCGGGAGGGCGGCGACGGGGTGCGCGCAGCCGAGATCATCCATGCCTACCGGGAGCTCCGGGGCGGCAGGGCGCTCGTCGATCCCTTGCAGTTCAACGAGAACCTTCGGCCACGCCGAAGGCGGCGCCGCTGGCCGTGGACGGCGGCGCTTGCGCTACTGACATTTGGAGCCGGCGGCTACCTGGTCGCCACCGAAGTTCCCCTGCAGCTTACGGAGCGGTTCGCACTCCCGAAGCCCGCCGCGCCCAAGCACCGCGGCCGCCACCCGGTAAACGCGATGGAGGAGCCGCTGAATTTGCGTGCGATCGACAATGCAATCGCCGAAGCGGTGGACCTGCACGAAACGAAGGACGAGATGGCGCTCGCCGCGTTTAGCCGCGAGTGTCACCGGCAGCTGCGCGAGCGGCCCAGCGTCGAGCTGCTCGACCGCTGCGCCGCCTTCGACAATGCCGTGGTCGGGCTAGAGGACCGCGATCCGCTCCGTGACGCTGGACCCTTCGCGCCACTTGCGGTGACCGGACGTCAATGGAGCGCCGCGTCGGTGCTATCGGACGATTATCTGGCGATCGACGGCCGCCTCGACAAAGTCAGGCTTCGCGTCGAGCTTGCCCTGGCTCCGCGCGAGCCTCCGCCTGAAGTCCCCCGACACTCGGAGGACACAGCCTCCGATTAGCGCTCCGCGCCGCCGAGCACAGCGCCGCCGGACTTCACCGCTGGTGCAGGCTTGCCGAGCGGCTGCTGGTCCGCGGCGGTGGTGTCGGAAGACAAAGACCATTTGAGGTTGTCCGAGGCCTCGAACTTCTTCTCGTAAACCTCGGGAACGGCCTTGTTCGACGCCTCGCGCGCGGCAAGGTTGAAGCGGACGGCAACGCGCTTGTCGCCGCGCATCGACGGCTCGAGCTTGACCGCTTCCGCGCCGGGGATTTCCTTCACCGCCTCGGCGAGTTCCTGCTCCGGAGGTGTCTGGACGGTGCGCGGCACAGCCAAGGCGGCACTTCGCAAGGCCGCGGCGATCGGCTCACGGCCGGCATAAGCTTCGTTGAACGCTGCGGGCTGCCCCCAGGCGCCCGCCCAACGATAGAACATGTGCGCACCGAGCACTGCATTCTTGGCAAGCGTCGGCGCCCAGTAGGGCAGCACATAATTGGCATGGTAGTGAGTGGCCCAGCCGACCGGCGCGAACACCGCGCCTCCGAGGGCGTCCTCGGCAATCTTGTAGGCGCGTCGCCAGACGTCCGCGGCCGGAGCCCGCGCAAGTGAGCCGTCGCAAGTGAACGTGAACTGGCAGCCGGTGGTGCGCGTCGATCCTTCGTAGACGACGCCGCAGACCGTCGCCGGGAAAGCCGGGTGACGGACGCGGTTGAGCACGACCTGGGCAACCGCACGTCCGCCGTCGGCATCCTGGTTGCCAGCTTCGTAGTAAACGGCGCTGGCGAGGCACTGGAGCGCCTGCGCGCGCGCCGTATCGCTGCCGCGGAAGACGAACGGCCGCGCGGCCGGGTTGGGGCCGCTCGCAAGCGGGATCTCGGCATTGACCTTGACCGCCTGGTCGGGCGCGATCTGCTTCATGATCAGCGGCGGCGGGGCCGGCGGCGCCGCGTGCGCGGCCGGGGCAGTGACACCCGGCAGGACAGCGGTGCCGACCGCGACAAAGGCTACGAAGCCAAGCACACCCAGGCCGATCGTCTCACGCGGGTACGCGCGGGCAAGCAGCTGCGCACGGTTCTTCAACCGCATCGCAGTCGCCGGCAGCCCGCCAAACGGGCGTTCAAGGACAATAGCCTCAGGCATTCTTGGTGGTATACCCCCCTAATACACTCAGTTCAACGTTTCGGCGCCTGCGGATTTCGCAAGCTGCCCGTCTGCATCCATCTCACCAGCGGTTTCAACGGGATGATCCAGGCTATTCCCATAACGAGATAGAATAGAGCCTGAACGATTACAGGCCATGTCCCGACCAACTGGGCAAGACTCGCGACGAGTCCCGCCCAAATGAGAATCAGCAGCAGAATCATGCATATGCCGACAAGCTTGCGGGCGGACGGCGGGTGAAATGTGGGCACGACGAAGGCTATGAGCCGTTAGCAGAATCTATAAACACGCTCATGCTCGACAGACTGGAAAAACACGCTTTAGTAACCTTCTGAAAAAAACGCGAGCAAATCGGCCATCAACGCGTTGCTCCTGAGCCAGATTGGCGGCTCTTGCGGCGCGGCTCAGCTTCGCTGCTGGAATCCCCCCGAAATCGCGGGAATCCGGTCGCGCCTCTGCGCGATCTTACGTGCAGCCGGGCGGGACAACTGCCGCCCCGCGTTGCGGTTCGGCTGCTCTGCACAATGTTCGGCCCATCTTGCAACGGAGATAGCACCTTCGACGTATATCGCTCCCGAACACCGCAGACCGCCATTTTGAAGCGCTCGCTTAGAAATTGCTTATGATACCGCAGCGGCGCGGCACCACTTCTGGCGCTCCGGTCGAACTGCACTTTCGTATAGAAATTCTTTACTCCGATTCTGTATAAACCGAATTTCACTTACTGAACCTAGTGGGGGCAAATCATGACAGGTCAGAATAAGACCCGTAGCGTACTGGCCGCGGGCTGCGCCTTGTTCGCGCAACCGGCAGTGGCTGCTACGCAGGGAAGTCTCGGTAACACATCAAACGGGTCGGTTCAGATCACTGCAACAGTTCCAGCACAAGTGCAGATCAGCGGACTGTCCGACTTCTCCTTCGGCACGCTTGATCCCTCAACGGCCGCATCGAGCGCGAAGAATGTCTGCGTCTGGAGCAACACCTCGACGCGCGGCTATAATGTTAAGGCAACCGGCAGCGGTACCGGCGGCGCGTTTACCTTGAGCAATGGCAGCTCGACGCTTGCCTACGGTGTCGAATGGGCCGGAAGCACGGGCCAGACTTCCGGGACCACCCTCACGACGAACACCGCGCTGACGGGGCTCACGTCGACGGCAGGGAGCCCAACCTGCGCAAGCGCCCCGACGACGACCGCTAGCTTGATCGTCAAGTTCAGCACCGCGCAGATGCAGGCAGCTGCAGGCAGTGCCACCGCATACACCGGGACGCTGAACCTGGTGGTCGCTCCCGAATAAGTCTGGGCGGTGCCGCGGCTAACCACTGCCGCCCCGCTAGGGCGGCGCGGACGACGTGGACAACGCGGACGAGCGCTTCGTGGCGGCTTGTTCACTTTGCTGGTTGCAGCAGTCAGCGGCTTCGCGGTGTCCGCGGCACATGCTCAGAAGGTCAGTATCGACGATCTTAGCGATGTGACGTTCGGAACGCTGAGCGACCTCTCGATCGATGCGATTTCCGCACAAAACATTTGTGTGTTTAGCGGCTCGAAGACCGACGGCTATAATGTGACTGCGGTCGGCGGCGGGGCGGGCGGCGCCTTCACCTTAAGCTCGGGCGGGCAGTCGCTCGGGTATGAGGTGCAGTGGAACAGCGGGACCGGACAATCCTCCGGATTTCAGCTAGCGCCCAATGTGCCGTTGACTGGGCAGGTTGCGGCGGGCGCGAAGCAAAGCTGTAAAAACGGCCCGATCTCCACCGCAACCCTGATCGTCGTGCTGCGCTCCGCCGCTTTGTCGAGAACTACCGCCGGCGCGTACAGTGGAACGCTGTCGCTCACCATCGCGCCCGAGTGAAGTATGCTGCTCGCGATCTTCTTGAGGATGGCAGCGGCCATCGCAGTGCCGAATGCCACTGTCTCGTCGGCCGAGAAGGGGTCTGAGGCCTCCGGCGGAATCACCGTCATTTCAGCGCCGGATGGGTTCGAACAGCTTGGACGGCCTCGAGCGCTGCTTATCGACGTCTATTTCGGCGGGGAGAAAATTGGCGAGGCGCGAGTGATCGCGCGGCCGGGGTTCATCCGATTCGGTGATCCGACTAAGGTTTCTGCTCTCATCCCAGATCTTGCAGATCGGAATCAGCTCGTGCGCGCTTTATCTGGCGAGCTGCCCAGCCACGCTGATCTCGCCTGCGGTTCATCGGCGACCCCGAACTGCGGCGATCTGGCGCCCAGCACCGCTGCGACCATTTTCGATGAGGACCGCTTCCGCGTGGATGTATTTGTTGCGCCCTGGCTTCTAAAGCCCCGCGCCGCATTCAGTCGGTCGTATCTTAGGCCACCCACCGCCCCCTTGTCGCTGACGAGCGCCATCGGAGTGGCAATCTCGGGGTCAGCGCGCAGCTCGACGACCTACAATGTCCAGAACCGCACTCTGATCGGCTTTCGTAACGCTAGGCTGCGCGCTGACGGCGCCTTTGCGTCACACAGCGGCACGCTCGTCGACGATCTGGTGGTCGAGATCGACCGCAACGACCTTCGATTGTCGGGAGGCCTGTTTTGGGCACCCGGCGTGGATTTTGTTGGACGGCGACGAATGCTCGGCATTGGTGCCGCGACTCAGTTCGACACTCGGACCGACCGCGACAACCTTCAGGGCACGCCGCTAGTTTTGTTTCTAAACCAATCGTCGCGCGTCGACCTGCTAATCGACGGGCGGCTCGTCAGTTCACGAGGGTATGACGCGGGTAACAACATCATCGACACCGCCGCCTTGCCCGAAGGGGCCTACTCGATCGTCCTTCGTGTTCATGAGTTGGGGGGGCGAGTTCGCGAGGAGCATCGCTTTTTCGTTAAGAACGGGCACATCGCCCCCGTCGGCAGGCCGATGTATTTTGCTTACGCCGGCCTCTTAGGCAACACCGGCGACCGGCCGCTGGCCAAGCGTTCGCGGGAGCTCTTTTACCAGATGGGCACCGCGCGCCGCCTGAGCGAGGCTGTGGCCGCGGACATTTCCGTCATCGGCACAGGCAAAAAGACATTAGTGCAGGCAGGCGGTTGGCTTATCATGAAACCCGCTCGGCTACGCGCCGCGGCGCTCCTTTCGTCTGTTGGGGATCGGGCAGCGCTTCTTCAGGTGCAATCGGCAGACCTTGCGGGATTCTCGCTTAACCTTGATGCGCGCCGCGTTTGGACTAAGGACGGGGGACCGTTGCTGCCGGTCCAAGAGGAAGTTCCAGCCTTCAACTCGGTTCCACTTACGGCGGCGCAGCTTGGGGGCTCCTATCTGCAGGCGAGTGGCAGCATCGGCTACGCTTTTGGGCGCGCCTACCTGTCCGTCATTGGTTCATTGCGCAAGGATAATGGGCACCGAGCCGGTTTTTCGATCGGCCCCGATCTACGCTGGACGGTGATCAACCGCGGTCCAGTCCAGCTTGTGCTGCAGGCGAATGCGCAGCGAACCCAGAATACGATGGCGAGCTTCGTCGGCTTTCAGATTCACTCAGCCGTTGGCCGGATGTCGTTCGTTAACTCGGCTGGCCACGCGAGCCGCAGCGGCTCGTCAGGGGTGGGCAGCCGGATAACGCGCGGGGTCGGCAGTCTTTCTGGGCAATATGCATACCAGGGCGGTGATCGGACCCAAGTGACGCTTACTGCCGGAGTCGATCGCTCGATGGACTCGACGGTCGGGCATGCCAAAGTTAGTGCGTTAACCCGGTTTGGCTCGGCGCAAGGTGACATTTGGCGGACGCTTCAAGGCCCGAAGGACACTCAGTTCGGTCTTAACTTCTGGACCGCAGTCGCCGGCGGCCAGGATCAGATTGTTCTTGGCGGTCGCGATCTAACTGATAGCGCGCTTGTGGTGGCCGTTGATGGACCATCACCCAGCCGGTTTGAGGTTCTCGTCAACGGCCAGCCGCGGGGCCATCTCAGTGCTGGATCGCGCCTTCCGCTCTTCCTGCAGCCTTATCATTCTTATGCTGTACGCTTGCGAGCGCTAACTGCCGGTGCGGTCAACTTCGACGCAGGCTTGCGCGAGGTCACGCTCTACCCCGGCAATGTGCAGCAGCTTCGCTGGAGCGTGCAGAAGACCGTCACGATATATGCCCAGGCGCTGACACCCGCTGGTTTGCCAATCTCGGATGCAATCGTTCAATCGTCTCAGGGCGTTGGCCAGACCGACGCGGCAGGGCATTTCCAAGTGGACGTGGTAGCGGGTGAGACTATCCGGGTAAGCGGGTCGTCGGGGCAGCCTTGTAACATCGCGCTTGGTAAGGTGAACGCGCCTAGAGACTTCGCATCGCTTGGGAAGCTGATATGCCGCTGAAAAGGATAAGTTACCAGATCGCCATTGCGCTGGCGATGACGGCTCCACCCGCTGGGGCTGCGGCGCAGCAGCTGGTGCTTAGTTCCCTGATCGTGGAGCTTGAACCAGGTAAGCGCGACCGTCACGATGTGGAGGTGATCAATCGCTCAGCGGAACGTGCCTTCGTGGCGGTCGAGCCGCGGGAGATCGTCGCGCCGGGTACCGCAGACCAGCGCGACCGGCACGAACGCGATCCGGAAAAGCTCGGATTGCTCGTCGCTCCGGACCGGATCATCCTTGAGCCCGGGCAGCGTAAGCTTCTGCGTTTTGCGGCCCTTACGAGCGATCCCGTGCGCGAAAGGGTCTTCCGCGTCACGGTGAAGCCTGTCGCAGGCCAGCTGCAAAGCGCTGCGTCGGGGATTAAGGTGCTGGTGGGTTACGACGTTTTGGTGCTTGTGCGGCCGTCTTCCGCCCACGTGCAGCTGATCGGCATCCGCAGCGGCCAGAAGATTGATTTCCGCAACGACGGGAATGCAAGCCTCGTGCTGCATCATGGGAAGCAGTGCGATCCATTCGGAAAGTGCACAGCCCTGCCGGGCAAGCGGCTCTATGCCGGCACAACCTGGACCACCACGATCGATGCCGCCGCGGCTGTAGAATATCAGGTTGATGGCCCAGAAAGCTCCGCGCTGCAGCGTTTCTGAATAGTGTCATTCAGGGATAATGAGCATCGTGTGCACGCCTGCGTCCTTTCCGCCAATCCCGTTCAATACCGCGCAGGTGCCGTTCCCGGTCTGAGTTGCCCGCACATCATCGGACTGGTCCAAGGAAAGGTAAAATTTGTCGGGCTTGCCGCTGACGCACACGACCGGATTGATGCCGAGGTTGGAGGGAAAGCTCACGGTCACCCGCGGCGGCAGGTAGGCGAAAATCCCTACGGTTGCTCGCGAGACGGTTTCCACCCCCCCCGCGGTGGCGCTCATCGGCAGGCACGCGATCAACGCACCCAAGTGTCGCCATCGCTGCATCGGCCGTGCTCCCTTCCCAGTTGGCACCTCAGGTAAAGGGAAGGGCAGCTTACATGGTCTTAAAGATAGTCCCGAAGTGGACGATGTCCTGCTTCGAACCAGTTTCCGATCGTGCGGCGAGTTCGGGTGAACGGAGACGGATCGTCGTGCCCGGCCACACATAGAGCGTGTGGGCTGAGCGTAGGGGAAGGGCTCCAGCCGCAACAGGACCTGTGCACTTGCTACTGTTTTCCGTGCACCTTGAAGTGGGCCGCGCATCCGGCTAAGCGCCGCAGCGTCTTAACGGACATATATCGATGCCGAGCGCCCGATAGCGGGCACGAAGCGCGTTCACGCTGGCCGACGAGGTTTCGTCCGCCGGCGTATTTTGCGTTTCGCACCCCATATCGGGCGCCCGGCACGATGAGGAGATTTGAATGTTCGACACGTTGAGCGATCGGCTCGGCAGCGTATTCGACCGGCTTCGCGGGCGCGGCGCGCTCACGGAGACGGACGTGCGCGCGGCGATGCGGGAAGTGCGCGTTGCGCTGCTCGAAGCCGACGTTGCGCTGCCGGTGGCTCGCGACTTCGTCGAACAGGTCACCGAAAAGGCGGTGGGCCAAGAAGTCCTCCGCTCGGTCACGCCGGGACAAATGGTCGTCAAGATCGTCAACGACGCTCTGGTCGAGACGCTCGGTTCCGAGACCGCGGAACTGAACCTCAACGTCACGCCGCCGGCCGTAATCATGATGGTCGGCCTCCAAGGCTCGGGTAAGACGACGACTACGGCGAAGCTCGCCAAGCGCCTCAAGGATCGCGAGAACAAACGCGTCCTGATGGCGTCGCTCGACGTCGCTCGCCCGGCTGCGCAGGAACAGCTGGCGGTCCTTGGGCGCCAGGCGAATGTGGACACCCTGCCGATTGTCGCCGGCCAGCAGCCGGTCGACATCGCCAAGCGCGCGCTGCAGTCGGCCAGGCTCCAAGGCTACGACGTGGTGATGCTCGACACCGCCGGCCGTCTCCACGTCGACGACCAGCTGATGAGCGAGATGAAGGCGGTCGCTTCGGCGTCTACTCCGGCCGAGACCCTGCTCGTCGTCGATGCGCTGACCGGCCAGGACGCGGTGAACGTCGCCAAGGGCTTTGCCGCCGATGTCAACCTCACCGGTGTCGTGCTCACCCGAATGGACGGCGACGCCCGCGGCGGCGCCGCGCTGTCGATGCGCGCCGTCACCGGCAAGCCGATCAAGTTCGCCGGCGTCGGCGAAGCGCTCGACAAGATCGAGGCTTTCCACCCGGATCGTGTCGCCGGCCGCATCCTCGGCATGGGCGACGTCGTCAGCCTCGTCGAGCGGGCCGCCGAGACGATCAAGGTCGAGGACGCCGAGAAGCTCGCGGCCAAGATGGCCAAGGGCAAGTTCGACCTCGACGACCTGCGCGCCCAGCTTCAGCAGATGCAGCGCATGGGCGGCCTCGGCGCGCTCGCCGGCATGATGCCGGGCCTCAAGGGCATGAAGGACGCGGCGAACAAGGCCGCGGACAGCAAGGCACTGGTCCACATGGAAGCAATGCTTTCGTCAATGACCGCGAAGGAGCGTGCGAAGCCTGAGCTGATCAACGCCAAGCGCAAGATCCGCATCGCCAAGGGTAGCGGCACGACGGTTCAGGAGATCAACAAGCTCCTGAAGATGCACCAGGAAATGTCGAACGCGATGAAGCGGCTCAAGAAGATGGGTGGCCTCGGGAAACTTGCAGCGATGTTCGGCAAGGGCGGCCTTGAAGGTGCGCTCGGTGGCCTTGCTCCTCCCGGCGCGCTGCCGGCCGGCGGCCTCGGCGGCGGGGCAGGTCTCCCCGGCCTCGGCGGAGGCAGCCCGTTGAACCTCCCACCCGGCTTCGACAAATTTTCAAAGAAATAATCGAACTCACTGAAAGGACTTAAGGAATGGCAGTTTCAATTCGTCTCGCCCGCGGCGGCGCCAAAAAGCGGCCCTATTACCGCATCGTCGTTGCGGACAGCCGCAATTCGCGTGACGGCCGCTTCATCGAGAAGGTCGGCACCTACAATCCGCTGCTGGCGAAGGATTCGCCGGAGCGCGTGAAGCTCGACGCCGACCGCATCAAGCATTGGCTGAGCGTCGGCGCTCAGCCGTCGGACCGCGTCCTCCGCTTCCTCGACGCCGCCGGCATCAAGGAGCGCGCCGCGCGCAACAACCCCAACAAGGCGAAGCCAGGCGAGAAGGCGACCGAGCGCGCGGAGGCCCGCGCGACGAAGGAAGCGGAAGCCGCTGAAGCCGCCGCCGAAGCTGCTGCTACCCCGCAGGAAGAGGCTGCCGCGCCGCAGGACGAGGCTGAGGCCGTGACCGCCGAAGCTACCGAAACCGCGACGGACGCGCCCGCTGAAGAAGCTGCGACCGAAGAATCGCCGGCCGAAGCTCCTGAGGAGCAGGGCGCCTCGACCAACGAGCCGGCCGAAGGCGGCGACGAAACCGCTCCGGCGACCGAGGGCTCGCCGGAAGCGGCCACTGCGGACGCTCCGGCGGTCGAAAGCACGACCGAGCCTGCCGAAGGCGCCGCCGAGAAGGCCGAGTAATTGGCTGCTGACGATCGCGGCTGGCGCAAGGTCGCGCTTGCCGCGGTCGCCGGCGCTCACGGTATTAAGGGCGAGGTTCGCCTGAAGCTTTTTGCCGGCAGCGCCGAAAGCGTCGGGCTTCATGAAAGTGTCTATGTGGGAGGCGTCGAAAGGCGCCTCCTTTCCGTTCGCGACAGCGGCAAGCTTGCGGTGGCGCGGTTCGAAGGCATATCCGACCGCTCCTCCGCCGAAGCGCTGCGCGGCAGTTTGGTCGAAGTCGAGCGCGACGCGCTCCCGCCGCTTGAGGAAGGCGAATATTATCACGCCGATTTGATCGGCCTCGCGGCAGTAGACGGCGAGGGGAATGCGGTCGGCACGGTCGCGGCGGTCGAGAATTACGGCGCCGGGGACCTGCTCGAAATCGAACTGGGTGACGGCAAGACGTCATTGATCCCGTTCCGGGACGGCATTGCCGACCTGGTCGACGGCAAGATCGTCCTGGACCCGGAGTTCCTCGCCTAACGCGGGGTGATGCGCCAGATTCGCACGCGCCCGTCGTCGTCGGACGTGACGACGTGCCGTCCGTCCGGCGCATAGGTCATCTGAAATACATCGTTCGGCTGCGGCAGCGCCGCGACCAGCGCGCCGTCCGCCACTCGCCAGATGTGCACCGGCGCAGTGCCGCGGCCGAGCCCGGTGAACCCGTAGATCAAGGTGCCCAGCGCCGAGCGTGACCGCCCGGCGCTCGCAAGCCAGCGGCCGTCGGGGCTGAAATCCACATTGTAGGTGTGGTTGCCCGTCTTGATGACGCGCAGCTGCCGGCCGTCACCCGGCCGCCACAGGCGGATCGTGGAATCGTCGCCGGAAGTGGCGATCATCCGCCCGTCGGGCCGGTAGTCGAGCCCTACGATCGCCTGGCTGTGCTTGGTGAAGTCGCGCAGCGGCTTGCCGGTCGCAAGGTCCCACACCCGCGCCCGATAGTCGAAGCTCCCGGTCGCCAGCTGTTTCCCGTCCGGGCTGAAGCGCACCTCCCAGATGTTGCGATCATGGCCGCGCAGCGTGAGGGGAGCCTGGCCGAGCCTGTCGAGACGGAACACTCGCGCCGTGGCATCCTCGCCGGCGGTCGCGAGCCGCGACCCGTCGGGTGACACGTCCATGCTCCAGATGGTGGTGGGCGAGGCCTGTATGGCGTGGATCGGGCGGCCTGCGGCCATGTCCCAGACACGCAGCGCGCCGTCGTAGCCAGCGGTGTAGAGCGTCCGTCCCTCTTGGCCGAATGCGACCGCGGTTGCGCCGCCTCGATGGTGGAAACGGCGCACGGGCCGCCAGTCGGCGGCCCGCAACACGGTTACGGCGCCGGCGGCATTGCTGACCGCGAGGAAGCGGGAATCCGCGCTGAACCGCGGCTGCCGCCCCGGCGAATCACCCATGCTGATCGTCCGCTCGAGCGAGGCGCTGACGCTCGCGCCGGTGGTGACGACTTCGGGCCGGTCGACGCGCAGTCCGTAAGCGAGGGCGGCGACGGAGGCAGCGGCGAGCGCCGCGGCTATGGCACTGGTACGCAAGGCTGATTTCTCCGTAGCACGGGGTCAGCCTACCACAGTGTATTAGACTTGCAATACAGTTGATTCAGGTGCCGCTCTCGGCTTCTTCCAGGACGCGTAGCGGCTCACGCATCAGCGGCCTTAGCTTGTGGAGGTCATTGCGGATGGTGGTCGCGGCGACGCCTCCTTCGCCCATTGCATGGCTGATCTGGTCGAGCCCGTGCACCACGTCGCCGGCCGCATACAGGCCCGGCACCGTCGTCCGCTGGTGATCGTCGCAGACGAAGCAGCCGTCGTCCGCCACCTTTGCTCCAAGCATGTCGCCGAGCTGGGTGTGCGTGTCCGACCCGAGCGCCGGATAGACGCTGTCGAAGGCATAATGGCCCTGGGCAGTATCGACGACGATGCACTTGCCGGTAATCGCGACAGCCTGCGCGGGGCCGTCGACGCACTCGATCCCTGCCTCTTCAAGCTTCTGCTGGTCTTCCTCGGAGAGCTGTAGCGCCGCATCCGGCGCAATCAGGGTGATGTCGGGCGTGTAGCTGCGGATGAACAAAGCTTCGGCAACGCCATGGCTGCCGCTGCCGATCACGCCGACCTTCTTGTCTGTGACCTCATAACCGTCGCAGATCGGGCAATAGCGGATCAGCCCCTGGGAAAGGGCCTCGTCATGCAAGTCCTCGTCCATCGGCGGGCGGCGGTTGGTCAGGCCGGTTGCCAGCAGAACGCTGCGGGCACGCTCGCAGCCGGATCCCCAGGTCGCGGTGAAGATGCCGTCCTCGTCCCGCTCCAGCTTGGTCACCTGCTCGGTCTTGATCTTCGCGCCGTATTTCTGCGCCTGCTCGCGCATCAGGCGAAGCAGCTCCTTGCCATTGATCCCGTCCGGGTAGCCCGCATGATTGTGGCTGCACGGGATCCAACTCGCGCGGCTTTTGCCGCCGTCCACCACCAGGATGTCGAGGTGGAAGCGGGCGAGGTAGATCGCGGCCGTCAATCCAGCCGGCCCGCCGCCGATGATCAGGCAATCGAGAATGTCGTCGTCCATCGTCCGAAGAGCGCGCGCACGGGCGGCTTGTTCCCGAGACTGGCCGTTATCCCGTGGCGCGACTAAGCGCATTTCCCATGAACTTGACCCTCGTTCTGATCGGCTTCTCGCTCGCGGTCCTGATGGGTGCGGGTTGGACGAAGGTGCTGGCGCAGCTGCGGCCGCAGTGGAGTGCCCGCCGCCGTATGCTCACCGCGGCCTCGTTCCTTCCCCTCATCACGCTGATCATTACCGTTGCCGGGGTGGTCTGGACGGCTTCGCTCGATCATCCGGGCGGCGGCGACATGCGCGACCTTGCGGTCCGCGCGATTGCCGTGCTGGGGTTCGCCTTCACTTGCCTGGCTATGGTCGGCGGGTTGATCGGTGCAGGCATGGCGCAGCGGAAATGGCGGCAGCAGTGACCTTCCGCGCGTCGGTCCTCACGCTCTACCCGGACATGTTCCCGGGGCCGCTCGGCACCAGCCTCGCCGGCAAGGCGCTTCACGAGAGCATTTGGTCGCTCGACGTCCGCAACATCCGCGATTTCGCGACCGACAAGCATCGCAGCGTCGACGACACGCCGGCGGGCGGCGGGGCAGGGATGGTGCTCCGCCCCGACGTGCTCGCGGCAGCGATCGACAGCGTCGCCGACGGTCGGCCGATGCTGGCGCTCACCCCGCGCGGTGCGCCGCTCACCCAGGCCCGGGTGCGGGACCTTGCGGCGGGCGAAGGGGCGGTCCTGCTATGCGGCCGCTTCGAGGGCTTCGACGAGCGGATCTTCGAAGCGCGCCAGCTCGAGGAAGTCTCGATCGGCGACTTCGTGCTCTCCGGCGGCGAGCTGGGCGCGATGGTCGTTCTCGATGCTTGCGTGAGGCTGCTTCCCGGGGTAATGGGCGCGGCCTCCAGCGGAGAGGAAGAGAGCTTCGAAACCGGGCTTCTCGAATATCCGCATTATACCCGACCAGTCATATGGGAAGGGCGCACGATCCCCGAAGTGCTGCGGTCGGGGGATCATGCGAAGATTGCCGCGTGGCGACACGAACAGGCGATCAACGATACACGGCTAAGGCGGCCGGACCTGATCGAGCGCCACGGGGGCGCATCGCAGGCACCGCCCTCTGGCGCGCGGCGACGAAACACGAAGGCTGATTTGAAATGAACCTGATCCAGACCCTCGAGCGCGAGGCCATCGACGCCCTCACTGCCGAGAAGCCCGTTCCAGAATTCCGCCCCGGCGACACTTTGCGCGTCGGCGTCAAGGTCATCGAAGGCGACCGTACCCGCGTCCAGGCGTTCGAAGGCGTGTGCATCGCCCGCTCGAACAAGGGCGTCGGCTCCAGCTTCACGGTTCGCAAGATCAGCTTCGGCGAGGGCGTCGAGCGCGTTTTCCCGCTCTATTCGCCGATCATCGACAATATCGAGGTCGTGCGCCGCGGCGCCGTTCGCCGCGCAAAGCTTTACTACCTGCGCGGCCGCACCGGTAAGGCCGCGCGTATCGCCGAGCGCCGCGACGTCCGTCGCGATGTCGCCGGTGGCGAGGGCGCCGCGGCCGAGGCCCAGAAGAGCAAGACGGAAGCCTAAGCACTTCCCAAAAGCCTTCGAAGGCGCAATGAGAAGGGCGTCCGGTTCTCCGGGCGCCTTTTTCTATTCAGCCTGAAAGGTCTGGCCTTGCGTTATGCGCTCCTCCTTGCCGCCGCGGCGGCGACGCTGATGCTTCCTGCTGCTGCTTCTGCCCAGACGGCCGCCCAGCCGCTGACGCTCGAACGTGTGTTCGCCAGCCCGTCGCTGACGGGCGCGACGCCGCGCTCGGTCAAGCTCTCTCCCGACGGCAGGCTCGTAACGCTGCTCAAGCCACGCGCCGATGACCTTGAGCGCCTCGACTTGTGGGCGATCGATCCGGCGACCGGCCAGTCCCGGATGCTCGTCGACAGCAAGAAGTTTGAAAGCGGCGCGGTGCTCAGCGAAGCGGAGCGGATGCAGCGCGAACGCGCCCGCATCGCCAGCCTCAAGGGCATTGTCCGCTACAGCTGGTCCCCGGACGGCAAGTCCATCCTGGTGCCGCTCGACGGCGACATCTTCCTTGCCGACCTCAACGGCAATGTCCGCCGGCTCACCAACAGCAAGGATAGCGAGCTCGACGCGACCGTCAGCGAAAAGGGCCGCTACGTCTCCTACATTCTCGACAACAACCTTCACGTCCTCAACGTCGGCACCGGCAAGACCGCTAAGGTCACCAAAAGCGGCAAGGACACGGTAAGCTGGGGCCTGGCGGAGTTCATCGCGCAGGAAGAGCTTGGGCGTACGCGCGGCCACTGGTGGTCGCCGGACGACCGCAGGATCGCGGTTGCACGGGTCGATGAAAGCGGCGTCGAACTCGTCACGCGCGCGGCGATCGGTGCCGACAAGACGACCATGGTTGAGCAGCGCTATCCGCGCGCGGGCACGGACAATGCCGTGGTCGACCTTTACCTGATGAACCCGGATGGCACGGGGCTCGTGAAGGCGGACCTCGGCAAGAACCCCGATTATTACCTCGCGCGGGTCGACTGGCTTCCCGACAGCAGCGCCGTCGTCGTCCAGCGGCTGAGCCGCGACCAGCACACGCTCGATTATCTGAAGGTCGATGCGAAGACCGGCCGCTCGTCCAAGCTGCTGACCGACACGGCGGCCAACTGGATCAACCTTGGAGACGATTTCCACCCGCTCAAGGATGGCAGCTTCCTGCTGACCTCCGAGCGCTCGGGGTACAATCACATCTACCGGCTTGAAGGCGACAAGCTGTCGCCGCTGACGTCGGGCCCGTGGGTCGTCGGCGGGATCGTCGGCGTCAACGAGGAGGCGGGGCGCCTGTTCTTCAGCGCCAACCGTACCCGGGCCATCGACAGCCAGATCTACGCGCTCGATTACCGCCGCGCGGGTTCGGAGCCGGTCCAGCTGACGCCGGAGGGCACGGCGAACTTCGGCCAGTTCGACGAATCCGGCAAGCTCGGCCTGATCAGCACCAACTTCCCCGGACAGCCTTCCCAAGTGTGGCTGAGCGACACCAACGGACGCCGCCTCGCCTGGATCGAGGAGAATAAGGTCGCGGGCGACCATCCGCTAGCGCCTTACATCGGCGCGTTCGTGCAGCCGACCTATGGCCAGCTGATGGCGGCCGACGGCAAGACCGCGCTCGATTACCGGATCCTCTCGCCCAAGCTCGCGCCGGGGCAGACGTCGCCCGTCCTGTTCAAGGTCTACGGCGGTCCGCAGTCGCGCGACGTCGGCTTCGGCTTCGTCGGCCCGATGGACCAATATCTCGTGCAGCAGGGCTGGACCGTCTTTCAGGTCAACAACCGTGGCCAGGAAGGGCGGGGGACGGCGTTCCAGACCCCGGCCTATCACAAGCTCGGCGGTGTCGAGGTCGAGGACCAGTTGGCCGCGCTCGCGTGGCTCAAGCGGCAGCCCGGCGTCGATCCGAACCGCATCGCCGTCTACGGTCACAGCTATGGCGGCTACATGGTGCTGAAGCTGCTCGAGGCGCAGCCGGGCGCGTTTGCCGCCGGCATCGCCGGGGCGCCGGTGACGCGCTGGGACCTTTACGACACCCATTATACCGAGAAGTACATGGGCGATCCGCGCGTCGAGAAGGCGGGCTACGCTAAGGCCAGCGCGCTCGAAGACGCCCTGAAGATCAGCGACCCGCTGCTGATCATCCACGGCCTGTCGGACGACAATGTGCTGTTCCAGAACTCGACCGAGCTGATGGCCAAGCTTCAGGAAGGCAAACGCCCGTTCGAAGTGATGGTCTATCCGGGGCTCGGCCACGGCATCTCGGGGACCAACATCTCGGTTCACCAGTGGACCACGATCCTCGACTTCCTCAAGCGCCGCGGCATCGCCCCGGCGGCGCGCTAAGGATCAGGGCTTCGTAGACGCGACGGCGATTGTCTGGTCGGGCGCATATTGCGGGCCGGCCAGGCGCGGCCGCGCCTCGACGAGAGGCTTGGCTGAGGACGGCAGTCCGTTCCGCATGCCGACGATAGTCCAGGTGACCGGTTTGGCGCTCGGCTGCTCCACGATCAGCTCGGCGCCGTCGCAGCTTCGGCCCGAGCAGGCGATCGTGAACTCGCCTGGAGAGTCGCTCGCCCTTAGCGGGCGTTCGTAGCCGGCCAGCCCGGCTGACCGGATCCGTGCCTCCGCGGGTGCGATGATCGCGACCCGCTCGGCGCCGTTCGTCCTCAGCCGCAGCCGCAAAGTCCGTGCGCTTCCGTGGCTCAGCTTTTCGATGATCTCAAGCGACGGCGGCTTCATACCGGCAACTCTTGGCGCGTCGGCAACCCAGCGCTTCCGCGGCCCGAAGTCGAGCTTTTCCCAGCTCCACTTGCCGAGCTGATCATAAGATTCGGGCAGCGCGGCGCCGTCGGTCGCCAGGGACCAGCGGCTCTTGCCTGACCTGAAATCCGTCACATGTTCGATGGTGAAGCGCTGCTTGCGGTCGGCCGAATAGGTCGGAGCCGCGAGCGCGCCGCCAATGGCGAGCGCCGCCAGCATTGCGCCACCGCCGACAGCAGCGCGGCTGCTGGCGCGGATGAGCGGATGAAGTTCGACAACCGCCGCCAGCATCAGCAGGGCCCCCACGGGCGCGACGATCCAGAGCGGGCCGGGACTGAACAGCTGCTCGAGCAGCGCGAGCATCTCGCCCCAGCTGAGATAAAGCAGCGCAAGCGCCACGAGAGCTCCGGCCGTCTCGGCGCCCCGCCACCAGCGCGACATTGCAATGCCCAGGAGCAGCGCGGAAGGCGGCGCCAGGAAGTAGATGAGCACTCCGGGCGCGAACAGCGCCAGTGCGCCGCCGATGACGAGAAAGAGGGTCCAGAAAGCCGCGCGGAGCTGGCGGGTCTCCGCGCACCGGCCAAGCGTCGCCGTGGCGATGGTGATCGCAAGCAGCCCCGCCGCATAGACGGACAGAAAAGCGACGTCCGGATGCGCACGCCAGTAAGTCCCGCCGCGGATTGACCCGACTAGCAGTGCCGCCAACCACCCGAACAGGCCGGCCCCGACAAAGCCGAGCGCAACGGCTGCAAGCGCTTGCCCGTATGCCTTCCAACGAAAGGTCAGCACCGCGAACGCCGCGACCAATGTGATGAAGAGGACGAGCCCGGCAGAAAGCGGCGTGACGATGAGCGCCCGGCCGAGCACATCGACGAAGATCCGCTGTCCGCCCGCCTGTGGCACACCTCCGGCAAGCTCCTGCGACAATGCCAGCGCCTGATCGCCCATGTGCTGCACACTGCCCAGGTCGAGCGCGGCAAGGTCGTCGCTGGGACTGTGGTAGCGCGTCTCGTTGCCGATCAGCGCGAAGTTCAGCGCCGTCCACCCGCGCTCCCTGAACACGCTGACATCCGTGTCGTTCGGCATCTGCCGGTAGGCGTCCGTCATCAGGCTGCTCGCGAACGGCCGCTCGGCTGCCCTCGCGAATGCAGCGACCGCAGTGCCGTTGGGCTGGCTGGTCTCGAACATCACCGCCGGCCCGGTCACTCCGCGCGCCTCGAAGTTGAGGACGCTGTCCACTTGGCGGCTCAGGGGATCGGCCTGGAACGCGCGGGCTCCTAACAGCCCCAGCTCCTCGCCTTCGTTGAAAAGCAGGATCACGGGCCGGGTAAGCTGCCGAGTGCCAAGGTTCGCCGCGACTTCGAGCAGCGTCGCCACGCCGATCCCGTCATCTCCCGCTCCAGGGCCAACGGGCACGCTGTCGTAATGGGCGTTGAGGAGCAGCGCCTTGCCAGGGGCCGGGCCCATAACAGCGATCACGTTGCGGACCCGCGCGCACGCGACCAGCCTCGCCTTCTGGAAGTCGTTACACGCATATTGATCGCGGACGAGGGGCTGAAGCCCGAGCGCGCGAAGCTCCGCCACCAGCCGTCCCCGCATGGCATCGCTCGCTTCGCTGTCGGCCGGGTGCGGCCGCTGATCGCCCAGGACGCGCGCCAGCCGCGCCTTGGCCCGTGCCGCGTCGAATTGCCCCGCTGCCGTATGCGCTCGTACAGGCGGCACCTGCACGAGCCAGGACTTGGCGGCCATGGCGCCGAGGATTAGCGCCAGGAGGGCGATGGTCAGCAGGCTGGTGCGTCGCATGGAGGCCCCCCTTGTCGCGGCCGCCCTGCGTATCGATTTCACCGGCACTTTTCGATAGGGCGCCCGTTCGAGAGTGCACGGAAGGATTTGCACATGGGTTACCGGGTCGTCGTCGTTGGAGCGACGGGCAATGTCGGCCGCGAAATGCTGAACATTCTCGCCGAGCGCCAATTCCCGCTCGACGAGGTCGCTGCCGTCGCGTCGGCGCGCTCCACCGGTGACGTCATCGACTTCGGCGACAGCGGCGAGGAGCTGCGCGTCAAGAACCTCGAACATTTCGATTTCACCGGCTGGGACATGGCCCTGTTCGCCGCCGGTTCGGCAGTTTCGGAAATCTACGCGCCCAAAGCGGCGGAGGCGGGCTGCACGGTCATCGATAACAGCTCGCTTTATCGCATGGATCCCGACGTTCCGCTGATCGTGCCGGAAGTGAATGCCGACGCGCTTGCCGGTTACGGGCGCAAGAACATCATTGCCAATCCCAATTGCTCGACGGCGCAGCTGGTCGTCGCGCTGAAGCCGCTCCACGATGTCGCGAAGATCAAGCGCGTCGTCGTCGCCACCTACCAGTCCGTGTCCGGCGCCGGGAAGCAGGGCATGGACGAATTGTTCAACCAGTCGCGCAACATCTTTGTCGGCGATTCCAACGAGCCGGAATATTTCACGAAGCAGATCGCCTTCAACGTTATCCCGCACATCGACAAGTTCCTCGACGACGGCTCGACCAAAGAGGAATGGAAGATGGTCGTGGAAACCAAGAAGATCCTCGACCCGAAGATCAAGGTCACCGCGACCTGTGTCCGGGTGCCTGTGTTCGTCGGCCATTCCGAAGCGGTGAACCTGGAGTTCGAGAACGAGATTTCCGCGGACGAGGCGCGCAACATCCTGCGCGAAGCGCCAGGCGTCATGGTCGTCGATAAGCGGGAAGACGGCGGCTATGTGACGCCGGTCGAAGCGGTCGGCGAATATGCGACCTATATCAGCCGCATCCGCGAGGATCCGACCGTCGAGAACGGGCTCAACCTGTGGGTCGTCAGCGACAACCTGCGCAAGGGCGCAGCGCTGAACGCGGTGCAGATCGCCGAGCTGCTCGGCCGCAAGCATCTCCAGAAAGCGGCGTGAGCGGCGAGGTCACGCTAGCCGGCGGCTGCGCCTGCGGGCGCATTCGCTTCACGGCTGCCGTCATTCCGCACGAAGCTTACCTCTGCCACTGCCGCATGTGCCAGCGTGCTAGCGGGTCGATCTCGCTGGCGATGGTCAACGCCCGCATCTCCGAGGTGCATTGGGAGCATGAGCCCGACTGGTACGACAGCTCGCCAATCGCAGAGCGCCCCTTCTGTCGCGAGTGCGGCACCACGCTGGGCTTCCGCTTCAAGAATCCGGACCTGAACATGGACCTGACCGTCGCCGCATTCGACGATCCGGCTCGTTTCACGCCGCGCCACCATTTCGGCGCCGAGAGCATGCAGCGCGCCTGGCTGAACACAGAGGGGCTCAAGGAAATCCGGACCGACGAGCACCCGACGCTGAAAGATCGGTGGATCGACGCTACCGGCGAGTTCCCGGGTTGAGCAGCGTCGAGACGCATCGATGGACCGCTTCGGACGGCGTCGAGCTTGTTTATTACGAGACGGGACATGGCCGGCCGGTCGTCCTCCTTCACGGCCTATTTTCCGACGCCCACATGAACTGGATCCGCTTCGGCCATGCGGCGCGCATCGCGGCCGAAGGGTTTCGGGTCATCATGCCGGACCTCAGGGCGCACGGACAAAGCGCCAAGCCGCACGAGGCGGAAGCTTATCCAAAGGGCGTGCTTGCCCGCGACGTGCGGGAGCTTGTCCAACGTCTAAACCTCGGTGAGTTCGACCTCGGCGGCTTTTCGCTCGGCGCTCGGACCACCGTGGAAGGGATAGGGGAGGGCCTGCAGCCGCGGCGCGCGATCCTCGCCGGTGCCGGGCTCGAGGGGCTGCGTAACTGGAAGCGGCGCAAGACCTTCTTCGTCGATGCGATCGCCATGTTCGACCAGGTGCCCCGCGGCGATCCGCACTGGCTCTCGGTGCAGTTCATGAAGAGCCAGAAAGTGGACCGCATCGCCGCCGCGCATCTTCTCGAGACGTTTGAGGACGCGTTCGTGTCGTGGCTCGAAGCGTTCGCCATGCCGACCCTGGTGGTTTGCGGCGATCAAGACGACGACAATGGCTCGGCCGAAGAGCTGGCCAACGTGCTTCCGCATGCCGTCTTCCGAGAGATTCCCGGCACGCACATGAGTTCGGTGACGAAGCCCGAGCTCGGAGAGGAAATCGCCCGCTTTCTCGCGGCTTGACGAGGCTTGTTTCGGACGGCACTCGCATCGGCAAGGGGGATGAGGGAGAGAAGTCTGATGAGGCTTGCCGTTTCCGTATCCGTTCTCGCGCTGGCGCTGACTGCCTGCGCGACCGTTACCACCGCGCCGACCGGCGCTGCCGTCGCCACTGCCCAGCCTCTGCCGCCGCCGCCCACCGTCGACGAGGGGCCGGTGCCGACCGCCGAGCAGGCGCGCGAGTTCGTGGCCAAGGTCGAAAAAGACCTGTTCGACTATAGCGTGATCGCCGGCCGCGCGTCGTGGATCAACGCCACTTACATCACCGACGATACCGACGCGGTGAACGCTTATTTCGGGACCATCGGCACCGAAAAGACGATCGAATATGCGAACGCCGCGGCTCGCTTCTTGAGGACGCCTGGGCTCGACTACGACACCGCCCGCAAGCTCAACATTCTGCGCACCGCGCTGGTGCTGCCGGCGCCCTCGACACCCGGCGCCGCGGCCGAGCTGAACGAGATCGCCACCCGGCTTCAGTCGCAATATGGCAAGGGCCGGGCGACGCTGAACGGCAAGACCATCACCGGCGACGAGGCCGAGGAGCGGATGGGGACGCTCCGCAACCCCGAGCAGCTCAAGGAGGTCTGGACCAGCTGGCACAACAATGTCGGCCGGCCGATGCGCCAGGATTATGCGCGGATGGTCGACATCGCCAACGCCGGCGCCAAGGAACTCGGCTTCGCCGACACCGGCGCCTTGTGGCGGTCGAACTACGACATGACCCCGCAGGAATTCTCGGCGATGTACGATCGGCTGTGGAGCGAGATGAAGCCGCTCTACGACCAGCTTCATTGCTACACGCGGACCAAGCTCAACCAGAAATATGGCTCGGCGGTGCAGCCGGCGACGGGGCCCATCCGCGCCGACCTGCTCGGAAACATGTGGGCCCAGGAGTGGGGCAATATCTACGACGTCGTCGCGCCGAAAGGCGCGGGCGACATCGGTTACGATCTCACGGACCTGCTAGTGAAGGCGAAGTACACTCCGGAGCAGATGGTGAAGACCGGCGAGCGCTTCTACACCTCGATCGGCTTCAACCCGCTGCCCGAAAGCTTCTGGCAACGCTCGCAGATCACTCGGCCGCGGGACCGCGAAGTCATCTGCCACGCCTCGGCGTGGGACCTCGACAACAAGGAAGACCTGCGGATCAAGATGTGCACGCGGGTCAATGCCGACGACTTCGTGACCATCCACCACGAGCTCGGCCATAATTTCTACCAGCGCGCCTACAATCAGCAGCCCTATCTCTACCTCAATGGCGCCAACGACGGCTTCCACGAGGCGATCGGCGACTTCATCGCTTTGTCGGTGACGCCCGAATATCTGGTGCAGATCGGCCTGTTGGACCGCTCGCGGGTGCCGTCCGCGGACAAGGACACCGGCCTGCTGCTGCGCCAGGCAATGGACAAGGTCGCCTTCCTGCCGTTCGGCCTGCTGGTCGACAAATGGCGCTGGGGCGTGTTCGACGGCTCGATTCCGTCGAGCGGCTATGAAGCGGGCTGGACCAGCCTGCGCCAGCAGTACCAGGGCATCGTCCCGCCGGTGCCGCGGACGGAGGCGGACTTCGACCCCGGCGCCAAATATCACATCCCCGGCAACACGCCCTATGCCCGCTACTTCCTGGCGCGGATCCTTCAGTTCCAGTTCTACAAGGCGGCCTGCGACATGGCCGGGTGGAAGGGGCCGCTCCACCGCTGCAGCTTCTACGGCAACAAGCAGGTCGGCCAGCGGCTGAACCAGATGCTGGCGCTCGGCGCATCGCGGCCGTGGCCGGAAGCGCTCGAGGCATTCACCGGCACCCGTGAGATGTCCGGCAAGCCGATGCTGGAATATTTCGCGCCGCTGCAGGCCTGGCTCGAAAAGCAGAACGCCGGCCAGCAGTGCGGCTGGTCCTGATTTACGGATGAAAAAAGGGGCGCCCCGGAAGGCGCCCCTTGTCTCGTCTAGCAGCGGCCAGCGTTTAGCTGGTCGGCGTGCCCGAACCGCCGGTGCTGGCGCCCAGGCCGGCATTGCCGCCGCCGGTCTCGCTCATGCCGCCGGTCATGGTCTTACGGCTACCGGCCGAGCGGCTGGTCCGCGCCGAGGTGCTGCCCATGCTGGCCGGGCTGTCGTTCCCGGCGCCCGTCGTCAGGCCGCCGGTGTCGTCCTCGCTCCAGCTCGACGAATTGCCGCCGCCGAAGTTCATGTTCTGCGTCCACTCGCCGATCTGGTCGCTGAGGTTGGTGATCTGGTCGCTGATCTGGTTGCGGCGCGACCACAGGAACACGCCTGCGCCGACCGCCGCCGCGGCAGCCGCCGCAGCCGCCACCGGCCGCTCACGGGCCAGCTCGCGCACGCCGCCGCTATATTGGTTGCGGCCTTCCGGATTGTTGTTCCGGCCGCGGTTGTTGTTGCTGTTGTTCCGACTTCCGCTGTTTCTTGCCATTTTCGGCTCTCCTCTTGATGTTGTTACGCTCTCAATCTGACCAAACGACTGAAAGCGCCCGCCGTTCGCCGCAATCGGGCGCGGAGCGGTGAGGAGAGCCGCCGCAGCGGTGAAAGGCGTCAGCCGTTGCCCAGTTGCTCCAGCATATATTCGGCGCTCGACGCACGATATTCGCCGGGCGCCTCGACGTTGAGCTGCTCGACGACGCCGTCGTTGACGATCATCGAGTAGCGCTGCGAACGCTTGCCCATGCCGAACTTGCTGCCGTCCATCGCCAGCCCGGTCGCTTCGGTGAATTCGCCATTGCCGTCGGCGATCATGACGATGTCCTCGCTGCCGTCGCGCTGGCCCCAGGCGCTCATCACGAACGCGTCGTTGACCGAAATGCAGGCGATCTCGTCGACGCCCTTGCCCTTAAGGTCGCCGGCCTTTTCGACGTATGATGGCAGGTGACGCGCCGAGCAGGTCGGGGTGAAGGCGCCGGGAACCGCGAACAGCGCAACCTTCTTGCCGGCGAAATAGTCGCTGCTGCTGGTCGGCTTCGGACCGTCGGCCGTCGCGATCGTCAGCTGCACGTCGGGAAGGCGGTCGCCCACATTGATCGTCATTTCGGTTCTCCTGGACAAAGGAACAAGTCGAAGCGGCCAATAGGCTCGGCATATGACAGCTTCAACACTTGCCCGGCGAAGCCCGCCGTCGCATGACCGAGGGCATGGTCGAGCAGCCGAGTTTCCTGTCCGGCAAGTTGCTCCTGGCGATGCCGGGGATGGCCGATCCGCGCTTCGAGCGCGCTGTCATCGCCATGTGCGTGCATGACGAAAATGGCGCGATCGGCGTCGGCATCGGCCACAAGCGCGCGGGCATGAGCTTCCGCGGGCTGCTCCGCCAGCTGGAGATCGACCCGGGCAAGGCGCCCGACTGTGCGGTTCACCACGGCGGGCCGGTGGAGCCCGGGCGCGGCTTCGTCCTCCATTCCACCGACTGGGGCGGACAGGATACGGTTCAGGTCAACGGCGGGGGTGGCGAGCTGTTCGGCATGACCGGCACCATCGACGTCCTTCGCGCCATTGCCGAAGGCCGCGGCCCGTCCAAGTGGATCGCCTCGCTCGGCTATGCCGGCTGGGGCGAGAGGCAGCTGGACGAGGAGATGACCCGCCACGGCTGGTTCGCCGCGAATGCGGACGCGAAGATCCTGTTCGACACGCCGACCGACGAGCGCTGGGCCGCGGCGTTCAAGGCGGAAGGCGTCGATCCGCGCCTGCTCACCAGCGAGACCGGCGTGGCCTGAGGGAAGGAGTCGCGAAAGTCACAAAGTTCGTGCCCGTTGACCTCGGCAGCATCGCCACGCCCCTTCGCGGCAGCTGTTTGCAACCGCTCATTGTGTGACCTTCGAACGACGATCGGCGTCCCAGCCCCCGGCCACGAGCGGCTGATCCAAGTTGTTGAAAACAAGCGTCGCGAGGCAGAGTAACAGGTCGGCCTAGCAGGCACGTTCCGTGCATCGTTGTTCCGGCGGAATGTATTCGCCTTCTTGCCCCTGACGAGGTAGCTTGCCGCAAGAGGGGACCAGCTGATGAGCCATAGATCTACGATCGCGGCGGAAGACTTGCTGATCACGGATCAGCTCTACCGCCGTTCACCCAGAGCGGCCGACCTCGAAACCGAACTCGCCGCATACCGTGAGCTCTCCTCGCTCATGGCTGTTGAACCAGTCGAGGCAATTCAGCGCTTCCTCGATCTGGCGCTTGAGCTGTGCCCGGCTGCAGGGTCGGCCGGTTTGAGCGAACTGCCGCTCGACGGAGCGTCAGATGCCGTCTTCACCTGGACTGCGATGAGCGGTGCATTCGCACCCTATGTCGGCGGCACCACGCCACGGGACTTCAGCCCATGTGGTCTCTGCCTCGACCATCATCACACGATCCTGGTTGAGCGCCCTGGCCGTGTTTTCACCTATTTCAACGACGCTGAGCCGGAGATCATTGAGGGCCTGATCGTGCCTCTGTACGACACCGGGAAGCGGCCGATTGGCACCTTGTGGGTGACCAGCCACGAATATGGGCGACCCTTCGACGCAACGGACGCCCGCGTGATGGAGCAGCTCGCTGTCCAGCTGGTCCTCGCCATCAAGCTGCGACGCAAAGCTGCGCTCTACTCGAAGCTCGAAGAAGCCATGCACGACAAGGACGTTCTGGTGCACGAGGTTCGTCACCGCGTGAAGAACATGATCCAGATGACCTCAGCTTTGCTGGTGCTGCAGGAGCGCGGTGTTCAATCTGGCGAAGCGCGCTCGGCGCTGCGTGAGGCCCAGAACCGCTTGCTCGTCCTCGCTAGCGTCTACGAAGCCCTTCTTCTCCCGGATGCCGATGCTCGGCGTGTCGACTTGGCTGCCTTGATCAAGAACTTGGCAGCAGCCCTGAAGGGGAGCGGCTCGCAAGGCGACGGCGTGGAGATCACAACCGATTGCGACGAAGCACTTCTGGGAGTGTCGCACGCGGTGCCGGTTGGTCTCTTCGTCAATGAAGCCATC
Source organism: Sphingomicrobium sp. (assembly GCA_036563485.1). NCBI lineage: Bacteria > Pseudomonadati > Pseudomonadota > Alphaproteobacteria > Sphingomonadales > Sphingomicrobiaceae > Sphingomicrobium > Sphingomicrobium sp. The sequence goes on from DATCMI010000001.1 coordinate 2,076,358, forward strand.
ACGAACGCACTCAAGCACGCTTTCAACGGACGCTCTTCCGGACGTGTGGACATTCAGTTGCGCAAGTCAGGCACTCAATGCGTTCTGGTCGTTCGCGACGACGGGAGCGGCTTCGATACTCCGGCGCGCAAGGGTAGCTTGGGCATGCGGTTGATGAAGAGTCTTGCCCGCCAAGTCGGCGGCCGCATGTCGATCGACGGCGCAAGCGGAACCACGGTGCGGCTCGAGTGGGAGTGCGAAGACGACGCCGCAATGGGTACAGAGCTTTCCCACGCAGCACTCCAACCGGCGTAATTCCTTCCAGCGAACGCTGCCGTCGTGCGCTTTGGATGATCGTTTCGCGACAATGTCAGCAGAAGTCAGCTAGAGCGTACCTTGATGGCCTCCGAGTAGCTCACCCGCGCGACCAGGACGCGGTATTCATCCGCGATCTTAATGTATCGGAGAGATCCATCTATCCGCGCTTCACGTCGACGCTGATTATGGATTGAGCGCCTTGCGCGCGCCCGAGAATAGCGGCTTGCCAAGCTTGGTAGTTCAGCGCCCGCGCCAATCTCCTCACCCCAGAGCTCATGCACCCAAATAGTAGTTGTGCACTGGGCTGTCCCGGCAAACGCTGCGGGTATCGCCATTAACGCCAATCAAGCTTAATAACGGCTGGTGCAAACGAATGCTTCAATGAGCGAGAGCCCACTTGTAAGAAAGCTACGTACTGTCGCCGACTTGAATGCCGACGAGGTCGATGCTCTCAACGCATTGAGCAAGCGAGTTGAACGAATAAAGCGCCGTGACGACATCATCAGTGAAGGGGATCGACCAGAGTTTGTTCATCTGATGATCGAGGGGTGGGCAGCTCGTTATAAGATTCTGCCTGATGGTTCTCGCCAGATAATGGCGATCCTGATCCCCGGCGACTTCTGCGATCTTCACGTCACGATTTTGGGCGAGATGGACCACGGCATTGTCGCACTGTCCCCGTGCAAGGTAGCTTACGTCGTGCCCGGCGACCTCGACGCACTCACCTCAGAAAACAGCCGACTTGCTCGTGCGTTATGGTGGGCCACTCTCCTGGACGAGGGCGTCCTGCGGTCGTGGATTGTGAGCGTTGGTCGCCGAGATGCGCACGAGCGTGTCGCCCATCTCCTTTGCGAGATGCACACGAAAATGACCATGATCGGGCTTGTTCATGGCGACCGGCTTGCGCTCCCGCTGACACAGGATGAACTTGCTGATGCGACCGGCCTGACCAGCGTACACGTCAACAGGACACTCCAGCAACTTCGCAGTGAAAACCTGATTGAGATCGGAAGCGGGAGCCTGACCGTGCTCGACGTCGCCCGCTTGCGGGACGCGGCTGGGTTCAACCCGAACTACCTCCACGCGAAGCGGCAGATCCGGTAGCCGCTACGCTCGGCCGCTCCAGCACATATAAAGCTTTCCTTATATGTCGCCCTCGGCTAGTGGCCGCGCATCGGCGCCCGGTACGGCGCGGTCATTCATTCATTCGGAGAATCTTACGTGGCGACGCAGGTGGAAACCCGCTTCAACGACTATGTTGTGAAGGACATCGGCCTTGCCGATTTCGGCCGCAAGGAGATCGAGATCGCCGAGACGGAGATGCCGGGCCTGATGGCGCTCCGCTCCGAATATGGCGCGTCGAAGCCGCTGAAGGGCGCGCGGATCACCGGTTCGCTGCACATGACGATCCAGACCGCGGTGCTGATCGAGACGCTGATCGAGCTCGGCGCCGAAGTGCGCTGGGCCAGCTGCAACATCTTTTCGACCCAGGACCATGCCGCCGCGGCGATCGCAGCGCGCAACATCCCGGTGTTCGCGATCAAGGGCGAGACGCTCGAGGAATATTGGCAATATGTCGAGCGCATCTTTGACTGGGGAAGCGACCAGACCTGCAACATGATCCTGGACGATGGCGGCGACGCGACGATGTTCGCCCTATGGGGCGCGCGCGTCGAGGCAGGCGAGGAGCTGTTCGCGCCGTCGAACGAGGAAGAGGAAGTGTTCGTCGCGACGCTTCAGCGCTTCATCAAGGAGCGTCCGGGCTACCTCACCAAGACGGTCGAGACGATCAAGGGCGTGTCGGAAGAAACGACCACCGGCGTCCACCGCCTCTATGACCTCGCCAAGAAGGGCAAGCTCCCGTTCCCGGCGATCAACGTCAACGACAGCGTCACCAAGTCGAAGTTCGACAATCTCTACGGCTGCAAGGAGTCGCTGGTCGACGCGATCCGCCGCGCGACCGACGTGATGCTGGCCGGCAAGGTTGCCTGCGTCGCCGGCTTCGGCGATGTCGGCAAGGGCTCGGCCGCTAGCTTACGCAACGGCGGCGCGCGCGTCCTTGTGACCGAAATCGACCCGATCTGCGCGCTGCAGGCGGCGATGGAAGGCTATGAAGTCGTGACGATGGAAGAGGCGACCCAGCGCGCCGACATCTTTGTCACCGCGACCGGCAACATGGACGTCATCACGCTCGACCACATGCGGGCGATGAAGAACATGGCGATCGTCTGCAACATCGGCCACTTCGACAGCGAGATCCAGATCGGTGCGCTGTCCAACATGAAGTGGACCGAGATCAAGCCGCAGGTCGACGAGGTCGAATTCCCGGACGGCAAGAAGATCATCGTCCTGTCGAAGGGCCGGCTGGTGAACCTCGGCAATGCGACCGGGCACCCGAGCTTCGTCATGAGCAGCAGCTTCACCAACCAGGTGCTGGCGCAGATCGAGCTGTGGCAGAACACCGACCAGTACAAGAACGACGTCTATGTGCTGCCGAAGCACCTCGACGAGAAGGTCGCGGCGCTTCACCTCGACAAGCTGGGCGTGAAGCTGACCAAGCTCAACGACAAGCAGGCCGCCTATATCGGCGTGACGCCGGAAGGGCCGTTCAAGCCCGAGCACTACCGCTACTAAGCGAAATTGCTGCTGCACCCGCCGCATCACCGCCCTAAGGTGATGCGGATGGGGTGGGGTTCGTTCCTTTGAGCGGCACGGTGGCGATCGCGATTGCCGCTTTGGCCGTCCTGTGGCTCGGCATTGCCGCGGCCGTGGCAATTGCGGCTGCGCGGCGCCTGCGCGCGGCAACCCAGGTGCTTGAGGCAGCGCGGTCGAACGCCCGGCTGCTGGAAGCCATGCCGGCGCGGCCGCTGCTGATCCGACCGGACGACCGGATCGAAGCTGACGAGCGGCTGCTTCGCGACCTCGGCCTCCATGGCCCCAAGAGCCTTTCCGACCTCAGCAGCGACGAAGGCGGGATCTCCGTCGAAGATTTGGCGATGCTGACCGAGAAGGTCCACGCGGCGCGGGCGTCCGCCGAGCGCATCGCCGCGAAGGTCCGCGCCCATGGCTCGGCGCGCGTGTTCGACGTCACGGGTGCGCTAGCGCCAGCCAGCGAGCCGCATGGGACATTGCTGCTGTGGTTTTCCGATGCCAGCAGCGCGGAGGAGGAGAAAGCGCGGATCGCGCTCCGCCTGCGCCAGAGCGAGGGGGCGCTCGGCTCGCTGACGCAGCTGATCGAAGCGGCGCCTTTCCCTATGTGGTTCCGCGGGCCCGACCTGAAGCTCGGCCTGGTCAACAGCGCGTTCGTCCAGTCGGTCGAGTGCAAGGACGCTCACGAGGTGATCGAGCGGGGCGCCGAGCTCGTCGATGCCGAGGGCGCCGACAGTGCGAGCGCGACGGCTCGGGAGGCGCAGGAGAGCAAGCGCGTCGTGTCGCGGATGCAGCCGGCGATCATCCGCGGCGAGCGGCGGATGCTGCGGATCGTCAACGTGCCCTTGTCGACGGGAGCGGTCGCCGGCTTCGCGATCGACGTCCAGGACCTTGAGGATGCGCGGACCGAGCTGTCGCGCCACGTCGAATCGCAGCGCGAGCTTGCCGATCGGATGACGGCAGGCACGGCGCAGTTCGACGCCGACCGCTCGCTCAGCTTCTTCAACCGGCCGTTCGCCGCTATGACCCAGCTCGATCCCGAATGGCTCGGCGAGCGGCCCGAGTTCGACCGGGTGATCGAGCGGATGCGCGACAATCACCGGCTGCCTGAAGTGCGCGACTTCCCGGCGTGGAAGGAAGAGCGGCGCAGCTGGTTCACCAGCGCCGACGAAGTGATCGAGGAAGAGTGGATGCTGCCCGGCGGCGACCATCTGCGCGTCGTTGCCCAGCCGCTGCCCGACGGCGGGCTGCGGCTGTTCATCGAGGATCGGACGGAGCAGCTTCGGCTTGCGTCCGCCCGCGATACGCTTCTGCGGGTGCGGGCGGCGACGTTCGACAATCTGTTCGAGGCGATCAGCGTCTTCGCGAGCGACGGCCGACTCTATCTGTGGAACCGCCGCTTCCTCGAGGATTGGGCATTCGACGAGGAATGGCTCTCCACCCATCCGCGAGTCGACGAGCTGGTGCCGGCCATGGCCCGCAAGCTGGTTAACCCGACGGCGGCCGCGCAGATCCGCGAGATGGTGCGGCAGACGACCAACGAGCGGCAGTCGTCGAACGGCCGGATATCGATGACCGACGGGCGCCACTTCCAGTTCGCCGCGGTGCCGCTGCCGGACGGGAACGCGCTGTTCACGATGGTCGACGTGACCGACTCGACGCGCATCGAGGCGGCGCTTCGCGAGCGCACGTCGGCGCTCGAGGAAGCCGACCGGGTGAAGACGGATTTCGTGGCCAACATGAGCTACGAGCTTCGCACCCCGCTGACGTCGATCGGCGGGTTCGCCGAGCTTCTGGGCGGCGGCTATGCCGGCGAGCTTGGGCCCAAGGCCAAGGACTATGTCGGCGCGATCCTGGAATCGGTCGAGCGGCTGTCGAAGCTGATCAACGACGTGCTCGACCTGACCACGAGCGACCTGCGGGGCATCGCGCTGGAGAAGGAGCGGGTCGATATCGGCGGGCTGTGCCGGGCAGCGGTGGACACGGCCAAATCCCGGGCAGCGGAGAAATCCCAAAAGCTGGAGCTCGAAGTATCGGACAATGCCGGGCACGTGTTCGGCGACGCGCGGCGGCTTCGCGAGTCCATCGAGCACGTGCTCAACAATGCGATGGCGTACAGCGATCGCAAGGGCTTGGTTCGGATCCTCGCCGATGGTGACGATGAGCAAGCGACGATCCTCATCAGCGACAATGGGCAAGGCATTGCCGCCGAAGACCTACCGCGCGTGTTCAACCGCTTCGATCGCGTTGCCGAGCCCGGGTCGGGCGGCGATGCGGCGCTCGGCCTCGGCCTGCCGCTGACCCGGCAGTTCGTCGAGGCGCATGGGGGCAAAGTCGAGCTGCAGTCGGAGAAGGGGAAGGGCACGACGGTGACCCTCACCGTCCCGCGGGGATCCCGGTGATCCTGGCCGACGAGCAGGCGACGGCCGATTTCGGCGCCAGCCTCGCCCCCCTCGCGCGCGGCGGGGACGTGATCACCCTGTCGGGGCCGCTCGGCGTCGGCAAGACGGCCTTCGCGCGCGGCTTCATCGCCGCACTCGGCCACGAAGGCGACGTGCCGAGCCCAAGCTTCGCGATCGTCCAGCCATACGAGGAACTGGATCCGCCAGTGTGGCACACGGATCTGTACCGGATCGAGGACCCGTCCGAGATGGACGAACTGGGGCTCGATTCGGCCGCCGATGCGGTCCTGCTGGTCGAATGGCCGGAACGCGCGGGACCGGCCGCCTGGCCGCATGCGCTTCGGCTCGTCCTCGACTTTGCGGCAAGCGGCGCGCGCCGCTTGACAGCAGAGGTGCCCCCGGCATGGGAAGGGCGATGGCCTCCAGCATGAAACCGCCCGAGCACGCGCCCGATTTCCTTGCCGCCGCGGGCTGGCATGGGGCCGAAATCCTGCCGCTCGCCGGCGACGCGTCGTTCCGCCGCTATTTCCGCGTCGTACAGGGGGACAGCACCGCCGTGCTGATGGACGCGCCGCCGCCGCACGAAGACCCGCGCCCGTTCATCGGCGTCGCTGAATGGCTGGTTTCGCTGGGGCTGAGCGCGCCGGAAATCATTGCGCGGGACCTCGACAAGGGCCTGCTTTTGCTCAGCGATTTCGGCAGCGCGCGGCTTCGCGAGACGGTCGATGAGGACCCGGCGCGCGAGCGGGAGCTGTACGAGATCGCGACCGACCTGCTCGTCGAGCTTCACGGCCATCCGCCCATGGAGGGACTGCCCGAGCATGGGCTCGACCAGTGGCTCGAAGAGCTGAAGCTGTTCACCGACTGGTATTGCCCGGCAGTCGGGATCGAGGTCGATGAGGAGGCGTACCTGCAGGCGTGGCGCGAGGTTCTCGAGCCCGTTGCCGACGACGAGCTGGGGCCTGTCACCGTCCTGCGCGATTACCACGCCGAAAACATCATGCTGGTTCAGGGCCGCGACGGCGTTGCCCACCTTGGGCTGCTCGATTTTCAGGACGCCCTGGCCGGCCACCCGGCCTACGACCTTGCGTCTGTCCTGGAAGATGCGCGGCGCGATGTGCCGGTCGAAATCGAGCGCGCGATGATCGACCGCTATGTCGGCAGGACCGGTCATGAGGACGATTTCGAGCGTGCTTACTGGGCGCTCGCTGCGCAGCGAAACACGCGAATCCTCGGCGTCTTCACTCGGCTTTGGAAGCGCGACGGCAAGCCGCATTACCGCCGCTTCCAGCCGCGCATGTGGGGCCTGCTGGAGCGCGACCTCGAGCAGCCACACCTGAAGCCGGTCCGCGACTGGTTCGATGCCAACATCGCGCCGGAGCACCGCCGCGAACCGTGGAAAGAGGCGGCATGAGTCAGTCGAAGCAGGCGCTGCGGCTTCGCGCGGAGGTGAAAGGCGAGGTTCCGCGCACGGCCATGATCATGGCCGCGGGGCTGGGCAAAAGGATGCGGCCGCTGACCGCGACCAAGCCGAAGCCGCTGGTCGAGGTCGGGGGCAAGGCGCTGCTCGACCATGTGCTGGAGAAGCTGCGCGCCGCCGGGGTCCAGCGGATTGTCGTCAACGTCCATTATCTCGCCGGCGCGCTTGAGGCGCACCTCAAGAGCCGGGCGGACGGGCTGGAAGTCGCGATTTCCGACGAACGCGACCTGCTGATGGAGACCGGCGGCGGGCTGGTGAAAGCAGCGCCTTTGATCGACTGCGACCCGTTCCTGGCGCTCAACAGCGACAATCTGTGGATCGACGGTCCGGCGGATGCACTGAAGCTGCTCGCGTCGCAGTGGGACGGCGAGCGGATGGACGCGCTGCTTTTGCTGGTGCCGCAGGCGCGCGCCTTCAACCATAGCGGCATGGGCGATTTCCACATGGACCGGAGCGGCCGCCTGCGCCGGCGCGAACGGAGCCATGTCGCGCCGTTCGTCTTCACCGGCATCCAGATCGCATCCAAGCGGCTTCTCCGCGACGCGCCCGAAGGGCCGTTCTCGACCAACATCCTGTGGGATCGGGCGATGGAGGAGGGGCGCTGCTTCGGCGCCGTCCACCAGGGCCTGTGGTTCGATGTCGGCACGCCGGGCGCCATCAAGCTGACGGAAACGGCGCTCGAGAATGCGTGACCCGAGGCGGGTCAATGTCTTCACCATCCCGTCGAACCGGTCCTTCGCGGACGCGCTCGCAGCCGGGCTGATCGCCAGGTTCGGCAAGGACCCGCTGGGGCTCGCGCGCGGGCGGATCCTGCTTCCGAACAATCGCGCGGTCCGGTCGGTCACCGAAGCCTTCGTCCGTGCCAGCGGCAGGGGGCTGCTGCTGCCGAGGCTGGTGCCGGTCGGCGATCCCGATCTCGGCGAGCGGATCGGCGGAGCGCTCGATCCGATCGGCGGCGAGGCGGTGCCGCCCGCCATCGAACCCACCGAGCGGCTGCTGCGGCTGGCGACGCTGGTCGGCGCGGATGGCTCGGCGGAAGGGTTGCGCCTCGCGGCGGACCTCGCGCGCACGCTCGATGCCTTGCTGGTCGAGCAGGTCGAGCCGGGCGAACTTCGCACTGCGGTGGCCGAAAGCGACGAGCTTGCGCAGCATTGGGCCAAGTCGCTCGCCAAGCTCGAAGTCATTTATGCGCTCTGGCCGGCCATCCTGCGGGATTCGGGCGCCCTCGATCTCGCCGAACGGCGCAATCGCCTGCTTCGCGCGCTCGCCGAACGCTGGGCAAGCGAACCGCCGCCGGGCTTTACTGTTGCTGCCGGCATTACGACTGCGGCCCCGGCAGTTGCCGCGCTGGTGGCGCGGGTGGCCCGAATGGAGGAGGGCATGGTGGTGCTGCCGGGGCTCTGGCTCGCCGATGTCCTTCCCGACGAGGAGTGGGAAGCGCTCGGCCCGGACGACAGGGGCCGAGGGGAGCAGTCCCACCCGCAATTCCACCTCAAGCTGCTGCTGGAGCGGATCGGCGTGGCGCGGGCGGAGGTGCAGCGGTGGCGCTGGGCCGGGCGGTCGGCTTCGCCCGCGGCGCGCTCGCGAGCGGTGGCCAATGCGATGGTTGCGCCGGATTTCTCGCATAAATGGGAGACGCTGAAGCCCAGCGAGCGGCGGTTGAGCGGGGTTCGCTTCGCCGAGCTGGCGGATCCCGCGGCGGAAGCGCAGGCAATTGCGCTCGCGCTGCGGCAGGCGCTTGAGACGCCGGAGAAGACAGCCGCGCTGGTCACGCCCGACCGCCAGCTAGCCGGGCGTGTGTCGGCGTTGCTCAAGAGGTGGGGCGTCGATGCCGACGACAGCGCCGGCAAGCCGCTGTCGCAAGTGGCGGCGGGGACATTGCTGCTCGGCATCGTGTCGGCGGCCGCAGAGGATCTGGCGCCGGTGCCCTTGCTCGCGCTGCTCAAGCATCCGCTAGCCGGCGGGGCGGCGGACGAACGGGCGCAGTGGCTGGAGCATGTGCGGCGGCTCGACATGGCGTTGCGCGGGCCGCGGCCGCCTGCTGGGCTCAGCGGGCTCGACACGCACTTTGCAGGCAGGGGTGCGGTGGCGGCCTGGGGCGCGGTGCGCGATTGCATTGCCGGTCTCGATGGCCTCCTGCGCGAACCGCTGCCGCTGTCGGTCTTGGCGGGCAAGCTGGTCGAGGCGGCGCAGGCGCTTGCCGGGGATCGCGCGTGGCGCGGGACCGACGGGCGGATCGCCGCGGAGCTGCTCGCCGAGCTGCAGGGGTCGGAAGCGGCGGGGCGACTGATTGTGAGCGCGGAAGAGGCGCTCGCGCTGTTCCGGCAGTTGCTGGACAGCCAGGCGGTGCGGCCGCCCTACGGCGGGCATCCGCGGATCTTCATCTGGGGACTGCTCGAAGCGCGGCTGCAGCGCGCGGACCTGCTGGTGCTCGGCGGGCTCAACGAGGGGGTGTGGCCGGCGCTGCCGGCGCCCGACCCGTGGCTGCCGCCCAAGGTGCGCGCGAAGCTGGAGATACCGGGGCTGGAGTTCCGGATCGGGCTTGCGGGGCATGACTTCGCAAGCGCGCTCGGCGCGCCGGAAGTGCTGATCACCCGCGCCAAGCGCGACAGCCGCTCGCCGACCGTGGCGTCGCGCTTCCTGCTTCGGCTCGACGCGATGACCGGCGGGCTGCCGCGCGACCATGTGCACGAGCGGATTACGCGCGCGCTCGACGATCCGGGGCCGCCGCAGCCGGTCGAGCGGCCGGCGCCGTGCCCGCCGGTCGAGCAGCGACCGGAGCGGATTTCGGTGACGTCCGTCGACCGGCTGAAGGCCGACCCGTTCACTTTCTATGCGAGCTCGATCCTGAAGCTGCGCGTCGAAGAGCCGGTCGACGCCGACCATACGGCAGCCTGGAAGGGCAGCGCCGTCCACAAAGTGTTCGAGGAGTGGCTGCGGCACGACGATTGCGACCCGGACAAGCTGCGCGGCCGCGCGGAGCGGCTGCTCGGCGATGCAGCGATCCACCCGATGCTGCGCGCCTTGTGGGCGCCGCGGTTATTGGAGGCGATCGATTGGATCGCCGAGCTGGAGCGGAGCAACCAGGCAGAGGGGCGGCGGCCCCTCGATGCCGAGATCGAAGGCGAGGCCGTGCTTGCCGGCATTGCGGTGCACGGGCGCGCGGACCGGATCGATCGTCTGCCAGACGGCGGGCTGGCCATCGTCGACTACAAGACCGGAAAGCCGCCGGCGAAGAAGGCAATCGAAGCGGGGTTCGCGCTACAGCTGGGGCTGCTTGGCCTGATCGGTCGGGCAGGAGGGTTCGACGGGGTTCGCGGGGAACCGGAAGTGTTCGAATATTGGTCGCTCGTGCGCGAGCGCGACCGGTTCGGCAAATGCATGCGCGCCGACAAGGACATGGAGGGCGAGTTATTCCTCGACCACGCCTTCAGCCACTTCAGCGAAGCGGTGCGGGACTATCTCAACGGCACCAAGCCGTTCACGGCCAAGCTCAACCCGGCCTATGCGCCTTATGGCGATTACGACCAGCTGATGCGGCTGGAAGAATGGTACGGCCGCAAATGAGCCTAGCTGCGCGGCTTCTTCTTGACCTTGGAGGCGTAGAGAAGCGCGGCGACGATCGCCGCCGATCCGACCCCGACTGCTACACCGGCCTTGCGCAGCTTGGCGCTGCGCTGTTCGCTCGCTTTGTCGTCTTCGTCGCTCATGGTCCTGCTTTTATGGCGGGGCGCACCGCATGAGCAAGCCTTTCAAGCCGCTTCCGGAGCTGAGGGACGAGCAGGCGCTGGCGGCCGAGCCGACCGCGCACGTGGCGCTGTCGGCGTCGGCGGGCACCGGCAAGACGCAGGTGCTGACCGCGCGGGTGCTGCGGCTGCTGCTGAAGGGCGCGCGACCGGAGTCGATCCTCTGCCTGACCTTTACCAAGGCGGCGGCGGCGGAGATGGCCAACCGGATCGGCGCGCGGCTCGCGACCTGGGTGCGGCTGAAGGACAGCGAGCTTGCGACCGACCTCGACCATCTCGGCGAGTCGGCCGATCCCCGGACCCGAGAGCGGGCGCGGCAGCTGTTCGCGCGGGTGCTCGATTGCCCGGGCGGGCTGAAGATCCAGACCATCCACGCCTTTGCCCAGTCGCTGCTTGCCGCCTTTCCGGCGGAGGCGGGGATCACGCCGGGGTTCCAGCCGATCGAAGGCAGGGCCGAGCAGGAGCTTGTGCGGCGGACGTTGGCGGAGCTGATGGCGAATGCCGAGGAGCGCGGGGACGAGCAGCTGATCTGCGACGTTCAGTGCCTGAGCCGCCGGCTGGGCGAGGCTGGGGCGGTCGAATATCTCCAGGCCTGCGCGAGGAAGCCGGAAGCGATGGAGGCGTTCGGCAGCTCGGCGGCGATCGAGCCCAAGCTGCGGGCGCTGATGAACCTGCCAGACGGATCGGTGGAAGATTATCTGCGTACGCGCTGCGCCGACGATGGCTTCGACTGCGACCTGCTGCGGGCGATTGCCAGTGCCAATCGGCAGTGGGGCACCAGCACCGGCACGAAGATCGTCGACGTGATCGAGCGCTGGCTGGCGATGGGCGCCGACGCGCGCGCCCAAGCGCTGCCCGAAGTCGCCTCAATCGTCTTCACCGCCAAGGGTGAGCTCAAGCAGGTGCAGAAGGGGCAGTTGAAAGCCGACCCTTCTTACGACCGCCATGTCGAGAGGCTCGCGGCGGCGGTGGCGGAGTTGCTTCAGATCCAACGTGCATCCAGGCTTGCTGCCGACATGGCGGCGGGGCTGCGGGCGGGGCAGGCGTTCGCCGGGGCGTACACACGGGCGAAGCGCGCGGCGGGGGTCGCCGACTTCAACGACCTCATCGACTGGACGCGCAAATTGCTGGCGCAGGACGGCATGGGCGACTGGGTTCGCTACAAGCTCGACCGCGAGGTCGACCATGTGCTCGTCGATGAAGCGCAGGACACGAATGCTGCGCAGTGGGAGATCATCGAAAAGCTGGTCGAGGAATATTTCAGCGGGTCGAGCGAGGCCGAGCGGCGGACGCGGACCCTGTTCATGGTCGGCGATTTCAAGCAGGCGATCTACGGTTTCCAGGGCACCGACCCCAAGCGCTTCCGCGAGGCGCGCCGGCACTTCCAGGGGCTGGCCGAACAGCTTTCCGAAGCGGAGGAGGATGCCACCGAGTTCCGGAACCTCTCCATTGCGGCCAGCTTTCGCTCGGCTCAGCCGGTGCTCGACGTGGTCGATGGCGCGATCGATACGCTCGGCGCCGAAGCGCTTGCCCTGAGTGCGCCACCGCCGCGCCACCGGGCTTTTCACAGCCAGCGGCCGGGCCAAGTGGAGCTGTGGCAGCCCTTTGCGCCCGAGGTCGAGGAAGAAGGCGACGAAGGCGAGGAGAGCTGGGTCAGCCTGCGGGCGCGGCAATATGCGCAGTCGCTGGCCGAGCGCATCCGGGCCATGGTTGAGGAGGCGCCGGTGCTGCCTTCGACCGGCAAGCCGCTGACGCCCGGCGACATATTGGTGCTGGTGCGAAGCCGCGGCGAGCTGGCGTCGCTGATCGTCGCCCGACTCTTTTCCGCGGGAGTGCCGGTCGCCGGCGTCGACCGCCTCCATTTGCACGAGCCCTTGGCGGTGCAGGACCTGCTCGCCGCCGTGAAGTTCGCGGTGCAGCCGAACGATGACCTCAGCGTCGCCTGCCTGCTCGTCTCGCCGCTGATCGGCTGGGACCAGGAGCAACTTCGCCAGCTTGCGTACGGGCGCGACGGCAAGAAGCTGTGGGCCGAGCTGCGCCGCCGCGCGGGCGAGAGCGACGCGTTCGGCGCGGCGTACGAGGTGCTCAGCGAATTGCTGCGGATCGCCGATTTCACGACGCCGGCGGTGTTCCTCGAAACCATCCTGTCCGGGCCGATGCAGGGGCGGCACAAGCTCTACGCGCGGCTCGGCATGGCGGCGCGCGACCCGATCGACGAGCTGGTCAACAGCGCGCTGGAATTCGAGCGGAACGAGACGCCCTCGCTCGACCGCTTCCTCGCGTGGTTCTCGCTCGGCACGGTCGACGTGCAGCGCGACCCCGGCCGGCCCGGCAATGAAGTGCGGGTGATGACGGTGCATGGCGCCAAGGGGCTCGAAGCGCCAGTCGTGATTCTCGCCGACGCAACGGCCGACCCGGCTAAGCTCGGGCGGACGCCGATCACGCTGGATTTCGACGTCGAGGGGACGGGTGCGGCGCCGCTCCTGCGCCCGAAGAAGGACGAGCGCTGCGCTCCGTTCGAGGAGAAGATTGCCGAGGAGGAGAAGCGCGACCTCGAGGAGCATTGGCGGCTGCTTTACGTAGCGCTGACGCGGGCCGCCGACCGGCTGGTGGTCGCCGGGGTGGCACCCAAGCCAAAGAAGGACGGGTCCGAAGCGCGTCCGCAGAACTGCTGGCACGTGACTGTCGAGCGCGCGCTGACGTCGCTGAACGCCGAGCCCGCCGCTCACGGGCATTGGGGGACGGGGCTGGTCTATGGCAATGCCGGGACGCGCGCTCGTGCCGCGGTGGCAAAAAGCGAAGCATCGCCGTCGGCGGTACCGGATTGGGCACGCACGCGGGCGCCGCCTGAAGCGCGGCCGCCGCGGCCGCTCGCGCCTTCTGCGATCGCCACGGACGACGAGGCCGCGCCGCCGCCCACCGAAGCCATGCGCGCCGCCGCTCAGCGCGGGACATGGATCCACCAGCTGCTGGAGCGGCTGCCTGCGGTGCCGGCGGCAGACCGCGCAGCCGCTGCCGAGCGCTGGCTGGAACGCTCTGCCGGCCTGGCCGACCCCCATCTTCGCGGCGAGATCGTGCAGCAGGTGTCCGGCATTCTTTCGGACGCGCGCTTTTCGACGCTGTTCGGGGAGGGCTCTTTGGGCGAAGCGCCGCTTGCCGCAACCTTGCCCGACGGCCGGGTGATCGCCGGAACGGTGGACCGGCTGCTGATCGACGATCGATCGGTTTCGGTCATCGACTTCAAGACCGGTCGGGTGCCCGCTTCCGAAGCCGAGGTCCCGAAGTCCCACCTTGAACAGATGCGGGCCTATTCGGAAGCGCTGCGGGTGATCTTCCCCGGCCGGCAGGTTCGCGCGACCTTGCTCTACACGGCCGGGCCCAAGTTGCTGGAAGTGACGCCTTGAGCGCCTAGCGGCGAACGCCCATATGCACGTTAACTTTTGCAGGAGATGCTTTCCCCATGGCTACCAAGTCCGTCACCGACGACAGCTTTGCCACCGACGTTCTCGGCGCCGACAAGCCGGTCCTGGTCGATTTCTGGGCGGAATGGTGCGGGCCGTGCCGGATGATCGCCCCGGCGCTCGAGGAGATTTCGAACGAGCTGGGCGAGAAGGTCACCATCGCCAAGCTGAACATTGACGAGAACCCGGACATCCCCGGCCGCTATGGCGTGAGAGGCATTCCGACCATGCTGCTGTTCAAGGGCGGCCAGCCCGTCGCGCAGAAGGTCGGCGCCGCGCCGCGCAGCCAGATCCAGCAATGGCTCGAGGGCAACCTCTAAAGCTGATCAGTCGCCCGGGGGCTCGGTCCCGCTGAGCCCCCGCGTACCCGGGCGGAACTTGTCGTGCCGGGGTAGTTCGTCCTTCGGCTCGAACCAGCCAATCTTGCTCCCCCAGAAGATATGGAAGCCTGGGCCGATCGCTTCCGGTTCGTCGAGTGTTGCGACGCTGAAGTCCACCGTCTCGGGCTGGTGATCGACCTTCATCAGGAAGGGCGTGCCGCATTTCCCGCAGAACTCCCGGTGTCCGAAGCTGGAGGATGGCACCGACTTCACCGTGTCGCCTCCCTGAGTCCACACGAGGTCCCCTTCAGGCACGCTTGCGAACACCATCGCGGGCGCGCCGCTGCTCAGCTGGCAAGTCCGGCAATGGCAGTAACCCGTATCGAACGGCTCCGACCGAAGCTTGTAGCGCACCGCTCCGCACAGGCATCCGCCGGTCAGTCCCGCCATTTGTTCACGGCTCCTTTAATTGACTAGGGCTAGGCCGCTCCTTACATCGCCGGGCGCGGTTTCCGGTAGACGCGTTGGCGACAATTTCGCCGCATCCAACGTCCGGACTTTTAAGGGATTTCAATGTTCGCCTCAGTGGCAAAGAGCATCTTCGGATCGGCCAACGACCGGTATGTCCGCGGGCTTGGCAAGACTGTCGACGCGATCAACGCGCTCGAGACCAATATCCAGGCTTTGTCGGACGACGAGCTGAAGGCGCAGACGGAGCGCTTCCGCGAGCGGCTGGCGAACGGCGAGAAGCTCGACAATTTGCTGCCCGAAGCATTCGCGACCGTGCGCGAGGCGGCGGTCCGCGTCCTTGGCCAGCGCCACTATGACGTCCAGCTGATCGGCGGCATCGCCCTTCACCGCGGCGAGATCGCCGAGATGAAGACGGGCGAAGGCAAGACGCTCGTCGCCACGCTCGCCACCTATCTGAACGCGCTGGAAGGCAAGGGCGTCCACGTCGTCACCGTGAACGACTATCTCGCCCGCCGCGACGCGGAATGGATGGGGCAGATCTACCGCTTCCTCGGCCTGACGGTCGGCGTGATCATCCCGAACCTTACGGAGCCGGAGCGTCGCGACGCCTATAATTGCGACATCACCTACGCGACGAACAATGAGCTCGGCTTCGACTACCTTCGCGACAATATGAAATACAGCCGCGACCAGATGGTCCAGCGGCCCTTCAACTTCGCCATCGTCGACGAGGTGGACTCGATCCTGATCGACGAGGCGCGCACGCCGCTGATCATTTCCGGCCCGACGGACGACAAGTCCGACCTCTACATCTCGGTCGACAAGATCGTGAAGACGCTCCAGCCGGCGGACTACGACCTCGACGAGAAGCAGAAGAGCGTCGTGCTGACCGAGGAAGGCACGGAGAAGGCCGAGCGGATGCTCGAGGAAGCGGGCCTGATCGAAGGCCGCAACCTCTATGACATCGCCAACACGCAGGTCGTCCACCACCTGAACCAGTCGCTCAAGGCGAACGTCATGTTCCGCAAGGACATCGACTATATCGTCAAGGACGAGAAGGTCGTCATCATCGACGAATTTACCGGCCGAATGATGGACGGACGGCGCTGGTCGGACGGTCTCCACCAGGCGGTCGAGGCGAAGGAAGGCGTGGCGATCGAGCCGGAGAACCAGACGCTCGCCTCGATTACCTTCCAGAACTATTTCCGCATGTATCCGAAGCTGTCGGGCATGACCGGCACGGCGATGACCGAAGCGCCGGAATTCTTCGACATCTACAAGATGAACGTGGTCGCGATCCCGACCAACGTGCCGGTCCAGCGCAAGGACGAGGACGACGTCTTCTACAAGACGATGACCGAGAAGTTCGCGGCGATCGCCAAGGAGCTGAAGGAAAAGCAGGAGCTCGGCCAGCCGGTGCTGGTTGGCACCGTCTCGATCGAGAAGTCCGAGATGCTTTCGGAATATCTCCAGAGCCAGGGCGTCAAGCACACGGTGCTCAATGCCCGCTTCCACGAGAGCGAAGCGCATATCGTGGCGCAGGCGGGCCGCATCGGCGCGGTGACCATCGCCACCAACATGGCCGGCCGCGGCACCGACATTCAGCTCGGCGGCAACCTCGAGTTCCGGATGCAGGACGAGTTCCCGGCGCTTGAGGCGGGCACGCCGGAATATGAAGCCCAGGCGGAGAAGATCCGCGCGGAGATCATCGAAGAGAAAAAGCGCGTGCTGGAACTCGGCGGCCTCTACGTGCTCGGCACCGAGCGCCATGAAAGCCGGCGCATCGACAATCAGCTGCGCGGCCGTTCCGGACGCCAGGGCGACCCGGGCCTCAGCAAATTCTACCTCAGCCTCGACGACGATTTGCTGCGCATCTTCGGCCCGCAGACCATGTTCGCGCGGCTGATGAACAAGAATTTGGAGGACGGCGAAGCGATCGTCAGCCCCTGGATCAGCAAGGCGATCGAGACTGCGCAAAAGAAGGTCGAAGCGCGCAACTACGACATCCGCAAGCAGGTCGTCGAATTCGACGACGTGATGAACGACCAGCGCAAGGTCATCTACGAGCAGCGCTCCGACATCATGGACGCGGAAAGCGTCGGCGAGACGATCGAGGACATGCGCGCGGAGACCGCGGCAGCGATCGTCCTGGTGAACTGCCCGGAGGGGACATACCCGGAGCAGTGGAATGTCGACGGGCTGAAGGAGAGCCTGCAGGTCGTCTTCGGCCTCGAGCCGCCGATCGACGATTGGCTGCAGGAAGAGGCGGTCGACCCGGAAATGGTCATGGAGCGGGTGCAGAAGCTCGCCGACGAGAAGATGCAGGCGAAGCTCGCCGAGGTGGAGCCCGAGCAATGGACCAACCTCGAGAAGCAGATCCTCATCCAGACGCTCGACCATCACTGGAAGGAGCATCTGGCGACGCTCGACGCGCTGCGTCAGGTCATCCACCTGCGCAGCTATGCGCAGAAGAAGCCGATCGACGAATATAAGCAGGAAGCCTTCCTGCTGTTCGAGCGGCTGCTGGTCGCGATCCGCGAGGAAGTGACGCGGATCCTGATGAATGCGCAGATGCAGCTGGAGCCGCCGCCGATGCCGGAGCTGCCGGACTTCATCACCCAGCATCTCGATCCCTTCTCGGGCGACGACGACACGGCGGACATTGACGCGTCGACCGGCGCGGTGATGTCGAACATCCCGTTCGGCAACATCCCGCAGCCGCAGATGCCGCAGTCCGCTGGCCAAGGCGGGGTCGCCGAAGCGCCGCTCAGCCGCAACGCGCCGTGCCCGTGCGGGTCGGGCAAGAAGTACAAGCATTGCCACGGGCAGCTGGCCTAGCCGCGCCGGCGGTGCCGGTGGCCCAGATCGACCGCAGCCGGGTCCGCGAGGCTTACCGCGCGGACGAGGAGCGGGTCGCCGCCGAGCGGATCGAGCAGGCGCGGCTGGAGCCCGGCCAGCTCGGCGAAGCGACGGCGATGGCGCGCGCGCTCGTGAAGGGCGTGCGGGGGCACAAGCCGTCGGGCGTCGACGCTTTCCTGCATGCCTACGACCTCGGCTCCGAAGAAGGCATTGCGATGATGTGCCTGGCCGAGGCGCTGCTTCGGATCCCGGATGCGCATACCGCAGACGAGCTGATCGCCGACAAGCTGGCGGGGCCGGACTGGTCGGACCAGCTCGGCAAGTCGGGGTCGGCGTTCGTCAATGCCGCGACCTTCTCGCTGCTGCTGACCGGCAAGGTGCTGGAAGGCGCCAACGACCGGTCGAGCAATTGGAAGGCGGCGCTCGGGCGCGCGGTCGGGCGGCTCGGCGAGCCGGTGGTGCGCACCGCGGTGCGCGAAGCGATGAAGATCCTCGGCCGGAATTTCGTGTTCGGCCGCGACATCGATGAAGCGCTGAAGCGGGCAGCGCCCGAGCGGCGGCAGGGGCTGAGCCATAGCTTCGACATGCTGGGCGAGGCGGCCAAGACCTATGCCGACGCCGAGCGCTATGCGCAGTCGTACCGCGCTGCGCTCGACAGGATTGCTCAAGAGGCACAGGAAGGTTTTCGCCGCTCCCCGGGAATTTCGGTCAAGTTGACCGCGCTCCATCCGCGCTTCGAGTGGAGCCACGCCGAGGAAGCCGTCGCTGCCGTCGTCCCGGTGGTGCGCGAGCTGGCGTTGAAGGCATCGCGTGCCGACGTTCACCTGACGATCGACGCTGAAGAGGCGGACCGGCTCGAGCTGCAGATGGACGTGTTCGAGGCGTTGCTCGCCAACGACGAGCTGTTCGCGAACGGCTGGGGCGGGTTCGGGATTGCGCTGCAGGGATACCAGAAGCGCGCCGCGCCCTTGTGCGACTGGGTGATCGACGCGGCGCGGGCGCACGGCCGCAAGCTGATGGTGCGGCTGGTCAAGGGTGCTTACTGGGATACCGAGATCAAGGCCGCGCAGGTCGGCGGACTGCCCGATTATCCGGTGTTCACGCGCAAGATCGGCACCGACGTGTCCTACCTCGCCTGCGCGAAGAAGCTGCTTGCGGCGGAAGACGCGATCTATCCGGCATTCGCGACGCACAATGCGAATACGATCGCCCAGGTGAAGGCGCTCGCCGGCGGCCGTGAGTTCGAGTTCCAGCGCCTGCACGGCATGGGCGAGGAGCTGTACGACCAGGTCGCGAAGCTGGAGCGCGCCATCGGCGACAAGCCGACGCCGGTGCGCATCTACGCGCCGGTGGGCAGCCACAAGGAATTGCTCGCTTATCTGGTCCGCCGGCTCCTGGAGAACGGGGCCAATAGCTCGTTCGTCAACCGCATCGCCGACGAGCAGGTCTCGGCCGAGGAGCTGGTGCGCGACCCCGTCGCGGAGCTGAGCGCGCTGGAGCCGAAGCGCAATCCCAAGATCATCCTGCCGCGCGACGTGTTCGGTGTGCAGCGGCACAACAGCGCCGGGTGCGACCTGTCGGACCCGCTGGTGCGCGAACCGTTGCTCCAGCGACTGAGCGCGCTGGAGAGCCGCAGCTGGAGCGCCAAGCCGTCGATCGGCGCCGGGACGGAGAAACCGGTTACGTCGCCGCACGACCGGCGCATCACGGTCGGCAGCGTGTTCGAAGCGAGCGCGGAGGACGTCGACCGGATGGTGCGGGCCGCCCATGCGGCGCAGGTCGCCTGGGACATGCGCGGCGGCGACGAGCGGGCGCGGCTTCTCGAGCGGACCGCCGACCTCTTCGAAGACAATCGCGAGCTCTTCTATTCGCTGTGCATTCGCGAGGCGGGCAAGACGCTTCCGGACGCCGTGCTGGAAGTCCGCGAGGCGGTCGATTTCCTTCGCTTCTACGCCGCGGAAGCGCGGCGCCAGTTTGTCGCGCCGCTTCCGCTGCCCGGGCCGACGGGCGAGCATAATGAGCTTCGCCTGCACGGACGCGGCGTGTTCGCCTGCATCAGCCCGTGGAATTTTCCGCTGGCGATCTTCATCGGTCCGGTTGCCGCGGCGCTGGCAGCGGGGAACACCGCCATCGCCAAGCCTGCCGAGCAGACGCCCCTTATCGGCGCCTTTGCCGTCGAATTGATGCACCGCGCCGGCGTCCCAAGCGATGTCGTCCAGCTTGCGCCGGGCGATGGGCGCGTCGGTGCGGCGCTGACCGGCCATCCGCTGCTCGGCGGCGTGGCGTTCACGGGGTCGACGGAAACGGCGCGGCTGATCAACCGCCAGCTGGCTGAGCGGGACGGCCCGATCATCCCGTTCATCGCCGAAACGGGCGGGCAGAATTCAATGATCGTCGATTCCTCGGCGCTTCCGGAGCAGGTCGCGCGCGACGTCGTCTCGTCGGCCTTCCAGAGCGCTGGCCAGCGCTGCTCGGCATGCCGCGTCGTCTTCGTCCAGGAGGATGTCGCCGACGGGATCATCGAGATGATCGCGGGCGCGGCGCAAGCGCTCAAGGTCGGCGACCCGCGCGACCTTGCGACCGATGTCGGCCCGGTGATCGACGAGGAAGCAAAGCAGGCGCTCGATGAGCACCTCGCCTGGCTCGACGCCAATGCGAAAAGGATCGTCCGCCTGCCGCAACCCAACGAGGCTGCGCACGGCAGCTTTGTTTCCCCGGCAATGTACGAAATCCGGTCGCTCAGCGAACTCAACCGCGAGAATTTTGGGCCGATCCTGCACGTCATCCGCTTCGCCGGCGACAAGCTCGACAAGGTGGTCGAGCAGATCAACGCCACCGGCTACGGCCTGACGCTTGGGCTTCAGAGCCGGATCGACACGGTTCGTGACTATGTCGAGGAACATGCGCGGGTCGGCAATTTTTACGTCAACCGCAACCAGATCGGCGCGGTGGTCGAAAGCCAGCCGTTTGGCGGCGAGGGACTTTCCGGCACCGGACCGAAGGCCGGCGGCCCACATTATGTGGCGCGCTTCGCGATCGAGCGGGTGACCTGCATCGACACGACCGCAGCGGGCGGCAATGCCAGCCTGATGGCCTCGATCGACGCCTAGGCGCTTCGCCGGACCTCAGGCCAGGCCGCCGGTGCCTGGTAGCGCTCGTCGGCGATGAACAGGCGGGCGAAGCTGCGGATCTGATTCCTGATCTGCCCGTCTTCGACATGGTTCGTGAGGTGGTGGACGAGATCCGGGAAACGGTCGAACTCGCCCAGGCGCGGCTCGCTTCGGAAGGCCATGGACCAGCCGTCGAACGACGGCTTCGGAATGATCCGGTTCAACAGGGTGCTCACGCCCAGGTGACGGCGGTCGGCGCGGATGCTCGCGTAAAGTCGGTCCACCGCGTCCCTCGGCCCTTCGATGATCTGCATGTAGCGGTTGCCGCCGGCAACGAGCAGCCCGGTGATCTGGTCGCGGCGGTTATTGATGCGCGAGGTAATGAGGATGTTGTGGATCAGCTGGTTGGTCTGCGGCTCTGCGGCGGTGCTGAAATAAGCGATCTGGCGCACTGGATCGGCTCCCCCTTGTGGAAGCCGCCCCTTGGCGGGTCTTTGCTTGTCGCGCGATTGACGATGGGTCCGGAACGGATGCTTCACTGCTGAGCGAGCGGGAGCTTCTAGTTCTCCCAATCGCCCCGGATCCGGCGAACCATCTCCACGCCGCACCTCTTGCACTCGGTCACGACGCGCTGCCGGTCATAGTCGAAGCGGAGGTTTCGCATCGCGGGCTTGTGGCCAAACAGGCGGCACAGGTAGAACAGCATGGTGCCGGCAGGTCCAATGGGAGAGCTGGCGCTCCCGAGACGGAAGAATGGCTCCCCGGGCCTGATTCGAACAGGCGGCCGTCCGATTAACAGTCGGATGCTCTACCGCTGAGCTACCGGGGAACACCTCTGACGAAGCGTCGCGGCTAAATAGCGAACGGGACCTCAAAGGCAAGTAGTCCGTGCTCAAATTGCGCCCCGGCAATTCTGCGCGCGGACTATGTCGCGAACTGCTCCATCGTGATCCGCTCGTCGAGCGCATGTTCGGGATCGAACAGGAGGGTCAGCGACTGTTCGCGGTCGAGGCGGATGTCGACACGCACGACATCGCGGACCTCGATCTGATCGGCGACGGCCGAAACGGGCCGGTTCTCGGGCTCAAGGATCCGCAAACAGACCGCCGTATCGTCGGGCAGGATGGCGCCGGACCAGCGGCGCGGGCGGAAGGGGCTGATCGGCGTTAGGGCAAGCATCCTGGCCGCCAGCGGCAGAATTGGGCCCCGGGCAGAGAGGTTGTAGGCCGTCGAGCCCGCGGGCGTGGCGACGAGAACGCCGTCGCAAGCGAGTTCCGGCAGCGCGACGCGGCCGTTGACGCTGACTTCGATCTTCGCGGTCTGGCGCGTTTCGCGGAGCAGCGAGACTTCGTTGATCGCAGCATGGGTGAAGCTCTCGCCGGATACGGTGGTCGCACACATTTCGAGCGGCGCGACATGGATCGGCTTGGCCGCGCCGATCCGGTCCGCAAGCCCATCGATCCGCCAGTCGTTCATGAGGAAGCCGACGGTGCCGCGGTTGATGCCGAACACCGGCTTGTTGGGGCATTCGCCCTGAAGCATCCGGTGGAGCGTGTGGAGCATGAAGCCGTCGCCGCCGAGCGCGATCATCACTTCGGCGTGGTCGGCGGGAGCAAAGGAATAGCGGCGGCGGAGCATCGCTTCGGCAGCCTGCGCGACCTCGCGGTTCGAGGCGAGCAGGCCGATGCCGCGGCTTGCGAGGTCGATGACCCCCTTGGCGCCTGGTGTCGATGCGTCGGCGTTCAAACCTCTGCTCCTCGTCGGCCTGTCACGAGCAAGATAGGCGGATAAAGGGCCAAGGTCACGCCGGCGCTCAGGCCGCCTGCTTCTTCTCGCCGGCAGCAGCGACCCGGGCGAGCCCGCGCGAGAGCTGCAGCGCGCCGTTCAGCCGCGCATCGGCGCTCGCCCATTCGCGCGAAAGCGCAAGCTTGCTGTCGGGGCGTAGCTTGGCCGCGCCCTTCAGGCGATCGATGTAGGCGAGCAGGCCGGCGATGTCCGGGAAGCCGCTTTCCGCGAAAGTGACGACCGCGCCCTTCGGCCCGGTGTCGAGCTTCGCCACCATCGCGTCGCGGCAGTTCAGCTTGACCTCGACGATCTTGAGGAGGTTTCCGGTTTCCTCCGGGAGCGCGCCGAAACGGTCGATCAGCTCGGCCGCGAACGCCTCGATGGCATTGCGGTCGTCGAGCTCGCCGAGGCGGCGGTACAGGCCCATGCGCAGGTCAAGATCGGGGACATATTCTTCCGGGATCATGATTGGCGCATCGACGCTGATCTGCGGCGTGAATTCCTCGCGCGGCGCAGTGCCGCCGGCCTTCACCTCGACAATCGCGTCCTCGAGCATCGATTGGTAGAGCTCGAACCCGACTTCCTTGATGTGTCCGGACTGCTCGTCGCCGAGCAAATTGCCGGCGCCGCGAATGTCGAGGTCGTGGCTGGCGAGCTGGAAGCCGGCGCCGAGATTGTCGAGTTCGCTGAGCACCTGGAGGCGCTTCTGCGCGGCTTCGGTGATCGAGCGGTTCGCCGGCATCGTCAGATAGGCATAAGCGCGGGTCTTCGACCGGCCGACGCGGCCGCGCAGCTGATAAAGCTGGGCGAGGCCGAAGCGGTCGGAACGGTAGACGATCAGCGTATTGGCGCTTGGAATGTCGAGGCCGCTTTCGACGATCGTCGTCGACAGCAGCACGTCATACTTGCGGTCGTAAAAGGCGCTCATCCGCTCCTCGACCTCGGTCGGGCTCATCTGGCCGTGGGCGGTGATGAACTTCACTTCCGGCACCTGGTCGCGGAGCCATTCTTCCATGTCCGGCAAGTCGGCGACGCGCGGCACGACGAAGAAGCTTTGACCGCCACGGAAATGCTCGCGCAGCAAAGCCTCGCGAAGGACGACGCCGTCGAACGGCGTGACGTAGGTGCGGACCGCCAGGCGGTCGACTGGCGGGGTCTGGATGACGGACAGCTCGCGAAGGCCGCTCATCGCCATCTGCAGCGTGCGCGGGATCGGCGTCGCGGTGAGCGTCAGCACATGGACGTCGTTCTTGAGCGCCTTGAGCCGCTCCTTGTGAGCGACGCCGAAGTGCTGCTCCTCGTCGACGATCACGAGGCCCAGGCGCTTGAACTCGATGCTCTTGGCGAGGATCGCGTGCGTGCCGATGACGATGTCGACAGTGCCGTCGGCAAGGCCTTCCTTGGTCTTCTTTGCTTCCGCGGCGGTGACCAGGCGCGACAGGCGGCCGACCTTCAGCGGGAAGCCGTGGAGCCGCTCCTCGAAGTTCTTGTAGTGCTGGCGAGCCAGCAGGGTCGTAGGGCAGATCAGCGCGACCTGCTTGCCGGACATGGCCATGACGAAGGCGGCGCGAAGCGCGACCTCGGTCTTGCCGAAGCCGACATCGCCGCAGACCAGCCGGTCCATTGGGCGGCCCGCGCCCAGGTCCTCGATGACGTCGGAGATCGCCCGGTCCTGATCGTCGGTCTCCTCATAGGGGAAACGGTCGACGAATTGTGGATAGCTGGCGTCGGGCTCGGCAATGACGCCGGGGCGCGTCGCGCGCATGGCGGCGACCTTGATGAGCTCACCCGCGATTTCGCGGATCCGCTCTTTCATCTTGGACTTGCGGCGCTGCCAGGCTTCACCGCCGAGGCTGTCGAGCGTCACGCCCTCGCTCTCGCTGCCGTAGCGGGTCAGCAGCTCGATATTCTCGACCGGGACGTAGAGCTTGTTGCCCTTGGCATATTCGAGCGCGACGCAGTCGTGCGGCACCTTGCTGACGGGGATCTGCGTCAGGCCCTCGTAGCGGCCGATGCCGTGGTCGGCGTGAACGACGAGGTCGCCGGGCGAGAGGGTCGCCAGCTCCTCGAGGAAGGCGGCGGCGGCCTTGCGCTTCTTGCGGCGGCGGACGAGCCGGTCGCCGAGCATGTCCTGCTCGGTGAGGACGGCGACGTCGGGCGTGGTGAAGCCGTGGTCGAGCGGCAGGACGAGCAGGGCGGGCTGGGCTTTGGAACCGAGCGCTTCCTGCCAGCTGTCGGCCTGCTTCTGGCTCTTGACCCCATGATCTTCGAGTAGGCCGGAGAGCCGCTCGCGGGCGCCGCGCGTGTAGCTCGCGAGCACGACCTTGCGGCCGCCGCGGCGGAGGTCAGCGATGTGCTTGGCAACGGCTTCGTAGATGTTCGACTGCTGCGTGCGCTCGGGCGCGAAATCGCGGGCCGGATCGACGCCGAAGTCGATGATCAGCTCGGACTCCGGCTCGTGGAAGGGCGAGGCGAGATGAATCGGCCGGTCGGTGAGGAAGGCGGACCAGTCGTCCTTGCCGAGGTACAGGGTGTCGGGCTCGAGCGGACGATAGCTGCCGGGTTCCGCGGCCATCGCCCGGACGCGGTTCTGATAATAATCCTCGATCGCTTCCTGCCGGGAGTCGAGCGCCTTGTCGGCGGCCGCGTCGCGGATCACGAGGTCGTGCTCGCCGAGATGGTCGAAGAGCGTCGCCAGCTTGTCTTCCAGGAGCGGCATCCAATGCTCCATGCCGCTCATCCGCCGGCCTTCGGACAGCGCCTGGTAGAGCGGGTCTTCGGTCGCGCGGGCGCCGAACTTCTCGCGGTAGCGCGAGCGGAAGCGCTTGATGCTCTCGGCGTCAAGCAGGGCTTCGGATGCGGGCATGAGCGTGAACGCGTCCGCCTTGTCGGTCGAGCGCTGGTCGACGGGGTCGAAGCGCCGCATGCTGTCGATCTCGTCGCCGAAGAAATCGACGCGGAGCGCCTGCTCCTCGCCGGCGGGATAGAGGTCGATCAGCGAGCCGCGAACGGCATATTCCCCATGCTCCGCGACCGCGTCGCTGCGCTGGTAGCCCAATGCATTGAGCTGCTCGATCAGCGCTTCGCGCTCGATCCGCTCGCCCTCGGCGATGCGGCGGGTGAGCTGGCGGACACGGAAGGGGGTGAGGAGACGCTGCGACGCCGCGCTGGCTGTCGCGACCACGAGTTGCGGCTTTTCGCGCTTGACCTGCAGCGCGCTCAAGGTGGCGAGCCGCTCGGCCATCACCCGGAGTGCCGGGGACGCGCGGTCGTAGGGCAGGCAGTCCCAGCCGGGGAGGGAGAGGACTTCGACCTCCGGCGCGAACAGGGGCACGGTTTCGGCAAGCGCGCGCATCGCCGCTTCGTCGGCGACGATGACCACGGCGCGGCCGCCGCCGCTCGTCCCGTGAGCCGCGCGCGCGAGGTCGGCGGCAAGCCACGGCAGGAAGCCGGAGGGCACGCCCGCGAGGGTAAGCGGCTGGTTGGCGCGGAGGACGCGCTGGAGCGGTTCGCTCATCGGGAAACCGGCACGTAATCGAGCGTCTTCAGCGCATTCAGCATCGAACCGGCGAACCGCTCGGGCGCCTCTGCGGTTCCGAGCGCCCAGGCCATGATGTCGACATCCTGTTCTTCGAGCAGGTCGGCGAACAAGGCGCGCTCCTCCGCGCTCCAGCTTTCATGGTGCGCATCGAAGAACCCACCGATCAGCAGGTCGGCTTCCTTGGTGCCGCGATGGTGCGCGCGCCACGCCAGGCGCTTCAGTTCGGGGTCGGATGGCATGGCGTGCATGTAGTCAGCTGCAGCGCCGATTGCGAGCCGCGGACAAGACGCTAACAACCGCACATGCGGCCCGAAATCCTCAACCCCTTGTTCACCGAGGTGGAGGCGCTGCCCGGAGTCGGGCCGCAGGTCGCCAAGCTGCTCAAGAAGCTGGGCATCAGCCGTGCCGTCGACCTGCTCTATCATCTGCCGACCGGCTCGATCGAACGAGTTGCCGCGCCGGCCGCCAGCGCGGCGCTGCTCGGGCGCAATGTGATCCTTGAGCTGACGCCGTTCGACAGCCGCGGCCCGCGGCCGGGCGGGCGCGGACCGACGCGCGTCTACGCCTCCGATCGCGAGGGCAACACCATCTCCCTCACCTATTTCAACAATCCGGGCTGGGCGAAGAAAAGCCTGCCCATGGGCGAGACGCGCACGGTCTCGGGCAAGCTCGAGGCTTATGGCGACGAGTGGCAGATCATCCATCCGGAAGTCGCGGAGCCGGGCAAGGGGGCGGCGCCGCAGCTCCGCGAGGCGGTCTATCCGCTGACCGAGGGACTGACCAACAAGAGGATCGGGCAGCTGGTGCGCGATGCGCTCGAACGCGCGCCGGAGCTGCCGGAGTGGATCGAGCCGGGGCTGCTCGGGCGCGAGGGCTGGAGCGGGTGGCGCGGCTCGCTCGCGCTGCTTCATCGCGAACCTTCGGCCGAGCAGGCGCGCAAGCGGCTCGCCTATGACGAAATCTTCGCCAACCAGTTGGCCTTGCTCCTGCTTCGGCAATCGCAGCGGCGGCATCGCACGGTGCCGCTGCCGGGCACCGGAGCGCTGATTGGCAAGCTCAGCCTGCCCTATGAACTCACGGGCGCCCAGCGGCGCGTGATTGGCGAGATCCACGGCGACATGGCGCAGAGCGCGCCGATGCTTCGCCTGCTGCAGGGCGATGTCGGGTCGGGCAAGACGCTGGTCGCGCTTATGGCCATGCTTGCCGCGGTCGAGAGCGGGGCACAGGCGGCGCTGCTGGCGCCGACCGAGATCCTCGCGCGGCAGCATCATGCGACCTTGCTCAAGCAACTCGACAGCATCGGCGTCCGCGTCGCGATCCTGACCGGGCGCGAGAAAGGGAGGGCTCGTGACAGTGTGCTGATGGGCCTTGCCGACGGCTCGATCGACATCCTCGTCGGCACCCATGCGATCTTCCAGGAGAAGGTCGGGTACAAGAAGCTCGGCCTTGCTGTGATCGACGAGCAGCATCGGTTCGGCGTGTCGCAGCGGCTGCTGCTCGCGTCGAAGGCCGAGCATCCGCCGCACCTGCTCGTGATGACCGCAACGCCGATCCCGCGGACCCTGACGCTGACCCAATATGGTGAGATGGACGTCAGCCGCATCGATGAGATGCCGCCGGGACGAACGCCGATCGAAACGCGGGTGATCAGCGACGAGAAGCTGCCGGAGATCGTCGAAGGACTAGGCCGGCACATCGCCTCGGGCGGGCAGGCCTATTGGGTGTGCCCGCTGGTCGAGGAGAGCGAGAAGAGCGACGCCGCCGCGGCTGAGGAGCGGGCGCGGGTGCTCCAGCAGCGGTTCGGCGCCGACAAGATCGGCTTGGTGCATGGGCGCATGAAGGGGCCGGAAAAGGACGATGTGATGGGGCGCTTCGCCTCGGGCGAGCTGGCCGTCCTCGTGGCGACGACGGTCATCGAGGTCGGCGTCGACGTGCCGAACGCGACTTTGATGATCGTCGAGGGGGCGGAGCGGTTCGGGCTGGCCCAGCTTCACCAGCTGCGCGGGCGCGTCGGGCGCGGGTCGGGCAAGAGCACCTGCCTGCTGATCCGCGGCGGCAATTTGACCGAGGTCGGCCGCGCCCGCCTGTCGCTGATGCGCGAGAGCAATGACGGTTTCCGGATCGCCGAGGAAGATCTTCGCCTGCGCGGCCCCGGCGAGATCCTGGGCACGCGCCAGTCGGGAGAGGAGGCGTTCCGGGCCGCGACGCCGGAGGATGTCGCAAGCTTGGCGCCGATCGCCCAGAGCGACGCGCAGCTGCTGCTCGACCACGACGGCGGGCTGAAGGGCGAGCGCGGCCAGGCGGCGCGCATCTGCCTTTATCTGTTCGAACGCGACCAGGCCGTCGGCCTCATCAGATCAGGATAGGAAATAACGAATGCCAGCAGCGCCACTTCTGCCGATCCTGCTCGTGCTGTTCGCGGGCGGGATGATTGCGCTCCAGGCGCCAACCAACGCGATCCTTGCCCGCGCCGGGGGATCGCCGGTGCTCGCCGCGCTGATTTCCTTCGCGGTGGGCACCGTCGCATTGCTTGCGGCCTGGGTCGCCAGCGGCAACCGGCCGGGCACGGCAGCCTTCGGCAACTTGCCGGCCTACGCCTGGATCGGCGGGCTTTACGGCGCCATCTATGTCGCCGTTGCCGCTTATGCAGCGCCCCGGATCGGCGTTGCCGCGCTGATCACTATCGGCATTGCCGGGCAGATTGCCGTTGCGTTGCTGCTCGACCATTTCGGGGCGCTCGGGCTGGCACGCGAGCCGATCAACATCGGCCGGGTGGCGGGCGCCGTTCTCGTCGTTGCCGGGGTCGTGCTCGTCCGCCGCAGCTAGCGGACCAGCAGCCCGTGCTTCTTCTTGCCGAGGCTGATCTTGCCTTCAACCGCTGGTGACGCCGGATCGCTGACTGGCTGGTCGTTGAGCCGCACCGCGCCTTCCGCGACCTTGCGCTTCGCTTCGCCGTTCGACGCCGTGAACCCGAGGGCGGTCAGCGCTTGAGCGACGGTCATGCCGTCGGAGAGCGTCAACGACGGCAGGTCCTCGCCAGCGCCGCCGCCGGCAAAGGTCTCCGCAGCGGTGCGAGCCGCCGCTTCGGCAGCCTCGCGGCCGTGCAGCATTGCCGTCGCTTCGGTCGCCAGCACGATCTTGGCCTGATTGATCTGGGCGCCTTCGAGCGATTCCAGCCGGCGCACCTCGTCGAGCCGTAGTTCGGTGAAACGCCGGAGGAAGGTGCCGACATTGCCGTCATCGGCATTCCGCCAGAACTGCCAATAATCATAGGCGCTGAGCAGGTCTTCATTGAGCCACACCGCGCCCTTGGCGGTCTTGCCCATCTTCGAGCCGTCGGGGTTGGTGATCAGCGGGGTGGTCACGCCGAACACCTCGGTGCCGCTGACCCGCCGCGTCAGCTCGATCCCGTTGACGATATTCCCCCACTGGTCGGACCCGCCCATCTGCAAGCGACAGCCGGCGCGGCGCGACAGCTCCAGGAAATCATAGGCCTGGAGGATCATGTAATTGAACTCGAGGAAGGTCAGCGGCTGTTCGCGCTCGAGCCGCAGCTGGACGCTGTCGAAGGTCAGCATGCGGTTGATCGTGAAGTGCCGCCCGATGTCGCGCAGGAACGGGATATATTCGAGCTTCGCCAGCCAGTCGTCATTATTGACCATGACCGCATCCGTCGGGCCGTCCCCGAAGGTCAGAAAGCGTTCGAAAACCTTGCGGATGCCGGCGATGTTGTTCGCGATGTCCTCGTCCGAAAGGAGCTTGCGCGCTTCGTCCTTGCCGGTGGGATCGCCGACCTTGGTGGTGCCGCCGCCCATCAGCACGATCGGCTTATGCCCCGCCTGCTGCAGCCCGCGCAGGAGCATGATCTGGACGAGGCTTCCGACGTGGAGGCTCGGCGCCGTCGCATCGAAGCCGATATAGCCGGTCACGACCTCCTTCTGCGCGAGGGTGTCCAGCCCTTCGGCGTCGGTCAGCTGGTGAATGTAGCCGCGCTCGTCGAGGAGCTTGAGGAGGTCGGAGCGGTATTCGGTCATCGGTGCGGCGCGTAGCGCGCCGGCACCGCGGTCGCAATCAGGCGGTGGCCGGCTGCAGGGACGGGATGGCCAAACGGGCCTTCCGACGCAAGTAGAACTCGGCGATAGCGAGGTTCGTCATCCACGAGATCCACGCGATCACACGGTAGGCGGGGGTGAAGGGGATGGCGAGGACGAGGCCCGCGAAGGGCAGCATCAGGCGCAGCGTCAGCGCGGCGGCGGTTAGCGCATAGGAACGAATCATCCATGCGCGATGATCTTCGAAGCGGCCGTCGATCGCGGCCTTGATGCCGAGCGCGGTGAGCACCGGCCAGAGGATTGCCATCAATGCGAACCCTGCGCCGGCGATCGGACCTGCCGTCGTCCCGAGCGAGAGCATCAGGCCCGCGGGCGCGCCGATTGCGATCGCGACGGCATAGATGCGGCCGCTGGCGCGGTGCAGCTGCGGCATACGCTCGCGGACGCGGGCGACGAACTGGAGCGGGCCGAGCAGGAGCGCCGTGACGCCGCCTGCCACGTGCAGGACCAGATAAGGATTGGCGAAGGCGTTGTCGGTGACCACTTCCGGACGCGCCAACACATCGGTGAAGTAGCGAAGCAGCGACACGGCGGCGACCTCGAGCGTGAGGAGGGCGAGCAGCGTCGCATAGGTGTAGAAGCCGATGCGAAGAGGGAGCGTGCGGTTCATCGGTCAATCCCTGACAGCATGTGTATTGCTGATATAGTACAGTAGAGCAACTGTCAAGAAGGACCGGAGCAGGGTAGATAGCCGCCGTGCAGCTGACCCTTGTTCCTCACCCTGCGACTGCGCCTGCGGACCCGCAGCTCAAGCTCTGGGCCACGGTCGACCATGCCGGAGCATTCGGAGCGATGGCGACCACCAATATCTGGTTCGGTATTGGCGCGCCGGCCGACCGATTCGTAATCCCCGAAGCTGCAGGCGAGCGGCGCGATGGATTGTGGCAGACGACCTGCTTTGAAGCCTTCCTGCGCGCGGAGGGCGACGAGGCTTATCGCGAGTGGAATTTCGCGCCCGGCGGCGCCTGGGCTGCCTACGATTTCAACAGCTATCGCGAGGGGATGCGCGACGCCGACGTCGGCGCCCCTCCTTATATACGAATGGAGGACAACCTCACCTGGTGGACGCTCGGCGCGACCATCGCCGTGCCGTCAGGAGTGCATTGGCAGCTCGGGCTTTCGGCGGTGCTCGAGGAAAAGGACGGCGCCAAGTCCTACTGGGCCCTCGCGCATGGCGGAGAGAAGCCCGACTTCCATGACCCCGGTTGCTTCACTGCGCGGCTCGCCTAATCAGCGGCCATGACCCTGTTCGGAATCGACCGGCTTCTCGCCGACCCTGAGCTTCGCCGGCCGCTGGAGGGCAAGCGCGTGGCGCTTCTTGCCCACCCGGCGTCGGTCACCCGTGACCTGACGCACAGTTTGGATGCATTGATGGCGGCGGGGCTGAACCTGACGGCGGTGTTCGGGCCGCAGCATGGCGTTCGCGGCGACCTCCAAGACAATATGATGGAGTCGCCCGACTTCACCGATCCGACCTACGGCATCCCCGTGTTCAGCCTCTACGGCGAGGTCCGTCGGCCGTCCGGCCAATCGATGGGCACGTTCGACACGATCCTCGTCGACCTCCAGGACCTCGGCTGCCGTATCTACACCTACGTGACGACGCTGCTCTACGTGCTCGAAGCGGCGGCGGAGCATGGCAAGAGCGTCTGGGTGCTCGACCGGCCCAATCCCGCGGGACGGCCGGTCGAAGGACTGACCTTGCGCGAGGGATGGGAAAGCTTCGTCGGCGCCGGGCCGATGCCGATGCGGCATGGGATGACGCTCGGAGAACTCGGGCGCTGGTTCATCGACCATTTCAAGCTCGACGTGGATTACCACGTGGTCGAAATGGACAGCTGGCGGCCGGAAGAGGCACCGGGCTTCGGCTGGCCCGAAGAGCGCGTCTGGATCAACCCGAGCCCAAATGCCGCAAACCTCAACATGGCGCGCTCTTATGCCGGGACGGTGATGCTGGAAGGCGCCACGCTCAGCGAGGGCAGGGGCACGACGCGGCCGCTCGAGCTGTTCGGCGCGCCGGGCATCGAGCCGCGCAAGGTCATTGCAGAAATGCAGGCGTTTGCGCCGGAGTGGCTTGCGGGGTGCAAGCTGCGCGAAATCTATTTTCAGCCGACCTTCCACAAACATGTCGGCGAGCTGTGCAACGGCGTCTTCATCCATGCCGAAGGGCCGTTCTACGACCATGACGCATTCAAGCCGTGGCGGCTGCAGGCGCTCGCCTTCAAGGCGATCCGCCGGCTCTATCCCGACTACGATTTGTGGCGGGACTTCCCGTACGAATATGAGTTCGACAAGCTAGCGATCGACGTCATCAACGGCTCGCCGCTGCTTCGCGAGTGGGTCGACGATGCGGATAGCAACGCCGGCGACCTCGACGCGATCACCGTCCCCGACGAGCGTGCCTGGGACGAGGAGCGGAAGCCGCACCTGCTCTACTGAGGAGCGTGGTTAACGAAGAAGTAGGACGTTCCCCGTATCTCCGCCCGTGAACATTTGCGGGAGCTCGGCTCGACATGGCCACTGCGGGGATCGAGGAAGTCACGGAAAACGCCATTCGCGCCGTTGCGCGCGATTGCGGGTCGCTGTCGATGGAGTGCAGCGATGTCGCCGGCTACGTCCAGGGCGTCGCGACACGGATTAGCGAGCATCTCAAGATGCTCGACCAGCTCGAGGAAGTGACGACGCGGCTGCTCGCCGACCAGGCGCGCGTGTCGGATTCCACGGACGAAGCGCGGCTGCTCTCGGAGCAGGCGAAAGCCAAGCTCGACGCAGGCCGTGAAGCCATCGAAGGCACCATCGACGGGTTCAAGGGGCTGACCGAACTGGTCGTCCAGCTCGGCGAGCGCATGGCCGGCTTCGCTTCGGCGATGAACCAGGTGCAGACGGTGTCGTCGACGATCGAGACCATCGCCCGCAAGACGAACATGCTGGCGCTCAACGCCACCATCGAAGCCGCGCGCGCCGGCGATGCCGGGCGCAGCTTTGCGGTCGTTGCCGCCGAAGTGAAGAAGCTGGCGCACGACACCCGTGCGGCGACCAGCCAGATCGCCTCGACCATCGGCGAGCTGACCCGGGAAGCGAGCGCCGTCACCAACGAAATCAAGACCGGCGTCGAGCGCAGCCGCGCCGCCCAGTCGGGCTTCGGCACCATCAGCGACACGGTTCGCGAAGTCAGCGAGATCGTCGGCATGGTCGACCGCCAGACCGAAGGCATCGCCCACTCGACGAGCATGATCCAGACCAGCGTCGATCGGGTGAAGGCGGGCCTGACCGACTTCGCCGCCGACGCCCGCGACAACGGCCAGGAACTGAAGACCGCCGAAAAGCGGCTCGGCCACCTCGAGCTTTTGTCGAACACCATGCTGGACACGCTTGCGAATTCAGGCGCGGAGATCGACGACACGCCGTTCATCCTCAAGGCGCAGGACGCCTGCCGCCAGATCCGCATCGCCATCGAGCGGGCGATCGACAGCGGCGAGGTCAGCGTCGAAGATGTCTTCGACCGCGATTACAAGATCGTCGAAGGCTCCAACCCGGTGCAGTACGACGTGCGCTTCAACGGCGCGGCAGACCGCCACGTTCAGCCGATCCTCGACCGCATCAAGGGCAGCGACAGCCGCATCATCGGCTCCGCGATCGGTGACATGAACGGTTACCTGCCGACCCATTTATCGGAGCGCAGCCATCCGCAGGGTCCCGACCCGGTGTGGAACGACGAACATTGCCGCAACAAGCGGATCCTGATCGACGACACGACGCGCATGGCGCTCGCCAGCGAGAAGCCGGCGACGCTCGCCACCTATCGCATGGAGCTCGGCGACAAGTTCATCCCGGTGAAGAACGTGTTCGTGCCTTTGTTCGTGAAGGGCCGCCGCTGGGGGAATTTCGAACTGGCTTACCGGGACGATTGATCGCCTGGAGCTAGTCCGGGGAACTAGCGAAGCCGATCAACGGCGCGTGCGGGTAATCGGCCGGTGAACCAACAGGGTTCCCGAAAGCTTACCTCCCCATAAACCCGGTCTTTACGCCCTCGGCGCTAGGATCGTCGCCTTGAAGACAGTTCCGCGGAAGCACGAGGGGAGATGGATGGCGAGTAACCGGTCAGTCGAAACGAGCCCGGTGATCAGCGTTGCCGCGAGCCAGCTCGCCCGCGTCGCCGGCGAAGGCTCGGCGCGGCACCCGCATCTTGCCGCCTTGCTCGAAGGCACCGGTCCGCACACCGCGCGCGACCTGTCCGACGCCGTCCACCTGCTGTGCAGCCTTCACGGCCGCTATCCTGGCCTCATCGAACTGGCGCTTCAGCGCTGCCCCAAGGGCAGTGTCCACGATTGGCTTTCCCGCGCATCCGACGGCTTCGAGCGCGAGCGCCTGTACCTGGTTCGCTTAACGTCGGCAGTGGGGCCGCTTCCGAGCACGCCCGGCGCCATGGAGACGGAGACGAGCCTCGCGACGGCGCGCAATGCGCTGGAGACTCTCGCCAATTCGGAACGCGACGGCTGCTCGATCGGCGCCGCAACGGCGCTGGTCTGCGACTGGTGGCCGGTGCGCCGCCTGCTCGACCGCGCTGCTGCAAGGGTAGGCACGGAGCCGCCGGCGCCATCGCTGCCCGACGAGGCTTCGGTCTTGGATGTGGTGGACGCCGCGGCCGAGACGCCGGGAAGCGCTCGTGCGCTTGCGTTCGGCGGAGAGCAGTTGCTGCTCCAGCACCGCGCCTTGTTCGATCTTCTCGAAGCGCGGGCGGAAGCGCGCGGCGACTATTAAGCCGCCGCGGCTGCCGGATTAAGCGGCCTTCGCCAACTCCCGCTGTTCGTTCGCCGCAACCGGCGCCGCTTCGGCGACGCTCGTTTCCACGGCGGCCGAGGGCTGCGCCTTCGCCTTCGGGAAGAGCAAGCGCGAGATCAGCACGATGACGCCGAGCGCCAGATAAGTGCCGACGGCGATCTGCGGGGAGAGAATCACCGAGGCGGCAAGCGGCGCGCGCAGGTAGACGGGGTTGAAGCCGAAATCCTCGCCGATCGCCTCGCACACGCCCAAAATCGTGTGGGACCGAAAGGGCAGGGCGACCTGATTCTGTTGCGCTTCCATTTGCTCACTCCATGGCAAAAATCTTGTGCCCAATGCTGAGCAAGACCCGTGCCAAATTCGAAAAGTGAAAGAATCCAACGCGGTACTGACGACGACTAGCGCCGGGTTCGGAAAACCCGCCAAGTCGCGCAGCTGACAGTTGGGAATTTGCACCGCGTGCTGCAAGTGCGATATTGCAATGCAGCATATGGTTTCGACGAACAGTCCCTATATACAGGCCAACATGGGGACCATTGGAGCGCTATTCCGATGATGCGGATCATGATGAAGTCGAAGATCCACCGGGCAACGGTGACGCAGGCCGACCTGCATTATGTCGGGTCGGTCACGCTCGACTCCGACCTGATGGAGGCCGCCGACCTGCTTGAAGGCGAGCAGGTGGCGATCGTCGACATCACCAATGGCGCCCGCATCGAGACTTATGTGATCCCCGGCGAGCGCGGCAGCGGCGTGATCGGCATCAATGGTGCCGCGGCGCACCTCGTCCACCCGGGCGACCTCGTCATCATCATGAGCTATGCGGTGCTCGACAATGCCGAGGCCAAGGCGCTGAAGCCGACGGTGGTCCATGTCGACGAGCAGAACCGCGTCGTGAAGATCGGCAACGACCCGGCCGAACCCGTGCCCGGCACTAACGATCAGCAGCGCGGGGACGTCGTGGCGCTTGCGGGACATCGCCCGTCGTAAGCAGCCGCCACGGCTGCGGCAGATAATCCGTCGACATATAATAATAAAAGACGCAGCGGCCGCCTTCGTTGCGGTTGATGCCCTTGGCGATGCCGAAGGCGACGTCACCGCTGAATACCGGGCCGCCGCTGTCGCCGGGCATGCATGACGGGCCTTTGACGGTGACCCAGGTTGGCGAGCAGGGGCCGCCGCACAGGTCGCCGGGCGGCGCATAGTCGGTCAGCTCGACGATAGAACAACTGTAGCCGGTGCTCTCCCCATAATGGCAGACGAACTCGCCGGCGCGGGTGCTTGCGACGTTGCGCCAGGTGGCGAGCCGCCGGGCGGCGTCTGCGCCGCGGTCGGCGTGAAAGATCGGCTCGGGTGAATTGTCGCTGCCGTTGATCTGCACGTCTTGGTACGCCGCACCCCAAGA
Source organism: Sphingomicrobium sp. (assembly GCA_036563485.1). Classification (NCBI taxonomy): domain Bacteria; kingdom Pseudomonadati; phylum Pseudomonadota; class Alphaproteobacteria; order Sphingomonadales; family Sphingomicrobiaceae; genus Sphingomicrobium; species Sphingomicrobium sp. Next base: position 2,112,778 of record DATCMI010000001.1, read on the forward strand.
CCCGATCATCGGCAGCTCGGCAGTATCGCCGCCACGCGACACATAGGTCAGCTGGTCGGGGCAGTGGGCGGCGGTGGTGATCGCGTTCGTTTCGCCATTGGTCACGACGAAAGCCGTGGTGCAGCGGCTGCGCTTGCCGGTTACGGCGCTGACGCCTTCGACCCGGCTTCCGCCGTCGATGGTCATGTTGCTCTCGTCGAGTTCGTTCACCGCGATCGAGACCGGCACGCCACTAATCTTCTCGGCACGGGCGCGCAGTTCGTCGATGCCGAACCGCGTCGCGTCGGCTGGCGTGACGAGCAGGACCACCTGTCCCGTGCGCTGATCATAACCGGCGCCTCGCGCGCCTGGCAGGTCGGTGCGGATGTCGATCAGGTGGCGGCGCATGGCGGCGACGGCTTCGGCATGCGTCGCCTTGGCGCCTGTCTTGAAGACGACCGGGACGCCGGCCGCACGCCGCTCCGCGACGGGCTCGTCGCCCTTCAGCAGCACGATGATCCGGTATTCGGGCGCATGTTCGATCGAGATGCCGGCCAGGCGATCGGCAAATTCAGCAGCTAGGGCAGTCGTCACGGCAACGCTCGCCTGCTGCGCCTTGAGGCGGCGAAGCGCCTCGGCCGGGCTGACCCGGAGCTGGAGCGCATATTCCTCGGCATCGCGTGCAAGCGCCTCTCTGCCGGACAGCGGCGACTGTGCGGCCGCGGCCGCAGAAACGGCGAACAGAAGCAAGGCGAGGATCCAGCGCATCGACAGACGCCCATCGCATTCCCATGTTAAACGGCAACTGAAGGAGAAGCCGATCCATGGCCGACACCGCGACGACATCCGCGTTCGATCTCACACCCCCGAGCGAACAGCAATTGCAGGAGTTGGTCGCCGACCTGAGCAGCGAGGAGCGGCACGTCCTGCTCGAGCACGGGACCGAAGCGCCGTTCTGCGGCACCTTCCTGCACGAGAAGCGCGCCGGCGTGTTCACCTGCCGGCTGTGCGGCCTGCCTTTGTTCAACGGCGGCACCAAGTTCGAAAGCGGCACCGGCTGGCCGAGCTTCACCCAGCCGTTCGCGGAAGGGCACCTCGAATATATCCGCGACACGAGCTACGGCATGGTGCGCACGGAGATCGTCTGCGCTCGCTGCGGATCGCACCAGGGCCATGTGTTCGACGACGGACCGCCGCCGACCGGGCAGCGCTACTGCATCAACTCGGTCAGCCTCGACTTCACGCCCAACGGTGAGAACCTTCCCGACAAGCTCGGTCGGGGAGCGCCCGAGGGCGAGCCGGTGCAGGGCTGACGCAGTCGATGAATGAGCGTCCGGGCGTCGCGCCCAAGTTCCCGTTCCTGCTGCTGTTCGTCTTCCTGCTGATCGCCGCGGTGATCGGCGGCGTCGTCTCGCGGCTGCTGCCGATCGGCGGGACTGCGCCCGCCGAGCCGCGGGTGCTCGCCGGGCCGGCAGAGGAAAGCCTCTCGCCCCTGGTCAAGAAGACCGCGCCGGCGGTGGTGAACATCGCGACCATCCAGCCGTCGCCGGCGGAGCAGAATCCCTTGCTCCAGGATCCGTTCTACCGCCGCTATTTCGGCATTCCCGACGCGGCGCTTCAGCCGACCGTCGCTGCCGGCTCGGGTGTGATCGTCGACGGTGCACGTGGACTGGTGATCACCAATTTCCACGTCATCCAAAATGCCCGCGCGGTGCAGGTGGGCCTCAAGGACGGGCGGCAGCTTGCCGCGGTGCCGGTCGCGATGGCGCCGCAGCTCGACCTTGCGGTGCTTCGGATCGAGGGACGCGACCTGCCGTCGATTGCGCTCGGCGACAGCAGCAAGCTCGAGGTCGGCGACTATGTCGTCGCCATCGGCAATCCGTTTGGGCTCGGCCAGACGGTGACCAGCGGCATCGTCAGCGCCACCGACCGTCCGATTGCGCAGGGCGATCCGCGGCGGATGATCCAGACCGATGCGCCGATCAACCCGGGGAATTCCGGCGGCGCGCTGATCGACCTCAACGGGCGCGTGATCGGCATCAACTCGGCCCTGTTCAGCCCCAGCCGGAACGAAGCCGGCGCCGGCAATATCGGCATCGGCTTTGCGATCCCGAGCAACGACGTGCGCAAGGTTCTTGCCGAGGCCGAACGGGCGCGCTGAGGGGGTTTCGTCGGCGCGCCCTTACAATCCGGCCGCCAATGGCCTACATAGTCTTCGCTACTAGTCGCAAATGGACGGTCTTCAGGCGCTTTGCGGCTCCTCTCTTCCTTCTCTCTGGGCTCCTAGCCGCCACGAAGCGGACGGCACTTCTTCGCCGCCCGTGCACTGAAGGAATGACTATGACGACCGGAACTGTGAAATTTTTCAACGAGAGCAAGGGCTATGGCTTCATCGCGCCGGATGGCGGCGGAAATGATGCCTTCGTCCACATCAGCGCCGTCGAGCGCTCGGGGATGCAGAGCCTGCGCGAGAACCAGCGCGTGACTTTCGACCTCGAGGAAGACCGCCGCGGCAAGATGGCCGCAGTGAACCTCAAGTCCGCCGACGGCGAATAATCTTGGCCGGACCGATCATCCGCAGCTCCAACCTGCAATTCCTGCTCGATAGGGCGGAAGAAGCACGAGGGCAGGCGGAAGCGGCAACGCTCGACCATGTGCGAGAGCGTTGCCGCCGGTCCGAAGCCGCGTGGCAGGCGCTCGCCGACAAGGCTCGGCGAAGCGAGACGCTGCGCAACGAACTAGCAGAAAGGAAAGCGGCGATTGCCGCACCAGATACGAATGAAATCGACAACCAGTCCGACGAGCTGGAAACGCCGGCCGTCCCTTAGACCGTTCTACCCCAAGCCGGCCGATGCGGCCGCGCAGCCGCGCTTCGACGCGGTAGCCTATGCCGCCGCACTCGAAGTGCTCGGCTAACCCACCCTACAGCCAGGCAAGCCGCCTCGTTTCCGCCGTTCGGTCCTGATCGGGTCAGTCGACCCGCTGGGCGAGGCCGCGGCTGAGCGCGTCGGCGACGAGCGCGCGGAGCCGATCGCTGGCGATGTGGCTGAGCCGAGCCTGCTCGCGGCCGAGGTCGCCCTGCTGGCGCCCGAGCGCTGCCTGCTGCGCCCCGAGCGCGGACTGCTGGCGGCCGAGTTCCGACAGCTCGCTGAGCCGCGCATTGGCCATCAGCTGCCCCAAGGCAGCTTGGCGGCGGCCGAGCGCCGATTGCTGCTCGCCGAGCGCCGACTGGCGCGCCCCAAGCGCACGCTGCGGCTCCATCAACTCATTGGCGCGGCGCAGCGTCGCGGCGTCGCGGATGACGTAAGCGGAACCGCCGTTACGGAAGTAGAGCAGGGGTTCGCCGGCGGTGCGCAGCGCCTTGGCGCGCGCCCAGTCGCCGCTGCCGCCGTTCATCGTCGACGAGCTGTCGCCCGATCCGAACAAGACATAGCTGAACCGGTCGGCGGATTCGCCGGCTGGATGCGCCCAAGCCGGACCAGCGGTCGCGGTCAGGGTCAGAGCGGAAACGGCGAGCGCGGCAGCAGCGGCGACGCCGCGGGCGTTGAAGCGCAAAGAAGCGATCGGCTTGGTCATGGTCGAAGTCCCTTGTTTTCCCGAGTCGCACATGATGTGCTACAATTGTAGCGCTGCTGCAAGCAAAATCCGCTACAAATGTAGCGTTAGCCTGGTTGCGGGGCGGCGCGGTGAAGCGGCGGGCTTGAGGCTCAAGGGGGGAAATGAAGAGCAGCGAAACCTGATCGAGATCATTTCGCGTTCATGAAAAGCCTTATATTCCAGCCGCATAACCATGGGGTGGGGAATGCAGGAATATCGTTTGTACGTGCTCGACGGGTCGGGCACGCTTCAATTTCCGCGCGAGATCGTCGCGCCGGACGACCATGAGGCGATCGCGCTTGCCGACGCCGAATGCGGCGAGGGGCACCAGATGGAGCTTTGGCACGCCAAGCGCAAAGTTCATTGCTGGGGCTTTGCAGCCTGCCCGTCCAAGTGCGAGCGCCCCGCCGCGCATTAGCGCGACGGGTGCCCTTGCGGCTGCGGCAGCCGCCGGTCGGCTTCGTCGATGGCCGCGATGAGACCGCCGAAACGCGGCGTTTTGTCCACGGGCCACAAATTTTCGAACGACGGCGTCAACAACCGCGCGTCCATTCTTTCAAGCGAACCGACGGCTACGAACTGGTCGTAGTCCATCGTAAACCTCACAACTTCTTTTGCCGAAACAACGCGCTGGCCTCGCGCCGGTTGCCGCGGCGGGCGGCAGTGCGCGGCCAGTCGGGCGTCCCGAGCGACGGGGCGCGACGCCCTGGAAACTGTCATTGTTGCGCCCTCGGCCCCTTCGCCGAAGCGGGGGGAGGGGGGGTGTGTCGGCTTTGTCGGTTTCGGTCCGGACGGCTCGGCTCTCGCATCGACGAGCTTAAGCCACAAAAGGGGTGATGTAGGACAGCGAAATTGCGGGCTGGGCTGGCTTGGAGAGGGCAGCCGTCACGCGAGTGAATCGCGTGACGTCAGTCGGGCTCTGCTTGCGCAGCCCCGCTGGCCGGCTCTCACCATCTCTTCGACATAAGCCGATATTCGCGACGCGAATTTCGTCTTATGCTCGGTGGCTCAAGGCTATGTGCAACCTCTACAAACTCAAGCAATCGGCCGAGGAAGTCGCGCAGCTGTTCGACGCGGTTGCCGACAAGGGCGGCAATGCCGGCGACACCGTTTATCCCGGCTACCCGGGGCTGGTGGTCGCGCCGGACCTCGGGATCGGCGGCTTGCGGGTCCGGCAGATGAGCTGGGGCTTCCCGCTGACGCTGAAGGGCAAGAACGGCCAGCCGCTGAAGCCCAAGCCGGTCAACAATTGCCGCACCGACAAGCTCGACAGCTTCATGTGGCGCCACAGCTTCCGCGAGCGCCGCTGCCTGATCCCCGTCACCGCCTTCTGCGAAGCGGAAGGGGAGAAAGGATCAAAAACGCGCACCTGGTTCTCCCTGCCCGATGAAGAGCTGTTCGCCGTCGCCGGCATCTGGCGCGACACGGCGGAATGGGGGCCGGCTTACTCGATGGTGATGACCGAGGCGTGCGAGCATGTGCGGGGCGTCCACGATCGCATGCCGGCGATACTGCCGCGGGAGGATTGGGGGGACTGGCTCGACGGGCCGCCGGATGCTGCCGGGTTGCTGTGCCGGCCTTGGGAGTTGGGGATGACGGTGCTCCGAACCGAAGAACCCTGGGTTCGTCGGGCGTAGGCCGAGCCTGAGCTAAGCGGGGCAATGCGAGCGCAGCTTAGGCCGAAGAGCCGTTGAGCACCCGGCCAGCGGGTCGGCGCAGCCGAGCCCGTCTGACGTCACGGCATTTACTCCCGTGAGACCTGCGCTACTCTCTAAGGGCTCGGGTTAGGGGGGGATGTGGGACTATTTCCGAAGTGGCGTGGAACGGTTTTCCTTCCAGCTCTTCCGGATCGCAAAAAGAAGATCGGGCAAAACTGGATCTATCAGGAGGTTTTTCGCGGGATTGTTCGCAAAGCCGAGCTGTCGGATTCGCAGTACAAAGGGCATGATGAGTTAGTTCTTCGTGACATCTCTGCGCCCTTCGATCGCCTGCTTGTCCGTCACAAAGGTGCGCGAAGGTTGGAGACTTCGCAGCCAGTGGTCAAAATCCACGGTTCCGCAGACGGCGACCATTTGGAACTTAGGTGGGAAGCCCTTGGCCGCCTCGAAACCTATGCCGATACTCCCGAGAAGGTGTTGGCTAGTTGGACCAATGCGTTCGCTTTTCGTGAGGAGGACGAGGACGCCGGTTCAGCAGGACTACGCAGGCCCCAAGTTGGCGCACTTCACGCGATCTCTGCCCATTTCGCAGTGGGCCGCACATTCGACGCCGCTACAGTCGTGCTCCCGACTGGGACCGGCAAAACAGAGACTATGCTTGCGGCGCAAGTTTATCGACGCCCAGCACGAACACTCGTGCTCGTTCCGAGCGACGCGTTGAGAACTCAGATCGCTCGAAAGTTTGTCTCGCTCGGCGTGCTTCCCACTGCCGAAGTTGTCCCAGAGGAGTTGCCAGGGCCGCGGGTTGCCGTCGTCAGCGGGGGTTTGAAGAACTTAGACGAGGCTCGAGAGCTCCTGAACGAAGCGAACGTAATTGTTACTCTACCGAACACTCTGCGAGCTAGTAATCCTGACGCCCTCGTCGCACTTACGGATGGTTGCTCCGACCTTTTCGTCGACGAGGCGCACCACGTGACAGCTGCTAGCTGGGCGACGATCAAGTCTCAGTTCGCAGACAAGCGCATCGTTCAGTTCACGGCTACTCCGTTTCGGCGCGATGGGAAGCGCGTCGATGGCAAGATCATCTTCAACTACAAACTTGGCGATGCTCAAGCGGCTGGCTATTATCGCCCCATCCATCTCCACACCGTCGAGGAGTATGGGGATCAGCACGACCGCGACCGGGCGATTGCGATAGCTGCCCTGAAAGCGCTGCGGGATGACTTGTCGGCTGGCTACGACCACTTGATTATGGCTCGCACCGAGACTCGGGAACGTGCGGATGAAGTAGGAAACATCTATCGCGAACTAGGCGCCGAATTTCATCCCGTGGTTGTGTATTCCGGCACGGGGCAAGCAAGCGCGAACAAGAAGGCGTTAGATGCGATCCGCTCCAACGCGTCAGACAAGTCGCGGGTCGTTGTTTGCGTCGACATGCTCGGCGAGGGGTTCGACCTGCCTAATCTGAAAATTGCTGCTCTTCATGATGCTCACAAATCGCTGGCAATTACTCTGCAATTCATCGGGCGATTCACGAGAAAAGGTGCCTCGGGCACCGTCGGCGATGCGACAGTAGTCACGAACATCGCCGACCCGGTGGCAGAGAAGAAGCTCTCAGATCTGTACGCTGAAGGGGCAGATTGGGATCAGCTAATCCAGCGCCTGAGCGAGGAGCGGATCGAGACGGAAGTCGACCTGCAGGAGGTGGTGTATGCGCTTCGCGAAAAGGGCGACCTGCACGGGCTCCTTTCGCTCTGGAATCTACGACCCGCACTCTCGGCCCAGTTTTACCGAACAACATGCGACGAATGGAATCCTGAAGCATTCCGTTCTGTGCTTCCGAAGAGCGCCGAGGCTTGGTTTTCGCTCAATGAGGAGAGGGCGCTTCTCGTCGCCGTCGTTTCATTGGAAAGGAAGGTTGGTTGGGGCGACTATGATGACCTTCTAGATAGAACCTACGACCTACTTATCCTGAAGTGGGATAAATCCGATGGCTCCCTGTGTCTCTTCGCTAGCGACTACAACGGCTTAAACTCCGAGAAGATGGCGCAAGCGGTCACGGACGAAAGCACGGAGTTGGTGAAGGGCTCGCCGATATTTCGCATCCTGAACAACGTTGAGCTGCCGCTCGTGAAAAGCCTCGGGTCGTCACGGATCGGGGCAATTAGCTTTACCTCGTATTTCGGCCCAAACGTGACTGAAGGCTTGGCTCTGATCGAGAAAGCTCAGTCCGAACTGAACAACGTAGCTTGCCTTGGATACGAAGACGGAGAGCGTGTCCTTTGGGGCGGGACGCAGCGTCGAGGTAAGGTCTGGCAGCAAAGACGAGGAACAATCACTGAATGGATGGACTGGGCTGCCCGTACCTTCTCCAAGATTTCTACTGAAAGCGAGGACGTCGCAAACATCATCAAAGATTTTCTGCGACCAGTGCTCCTCACGAGTCCCCATGAATCGCATCCGATTTCCGTGCAGTGGGGCGAGCAAGCCCAGATGCGCTTCGGCGATAGGCAGGTGCTCTTTGGGTCACGAGAGGTGCCACTGTTCTTAATCGATCTTGATATCGAGGCAGTGGCCGATGACGGCGCGATTGACTTCCGTCTATCGACGGACGGAATCCACGCGACTTATCGACTAACGATCTCCAGTTCCCTGCCGGGCGGATATCGACATGATCAGATTTCGGGCCCGCCGGTGCAATTCGTCCGACGAGGTGCAGGGGCGGTGCCCATCATCGACTATTTCAAAATTGATCCGCTTATCATGCGCTACGCGGACGGCACTTACTCGTACAATTGCTATCATATTCCTGCACGGCTCAGTGCAGGTGAATACCCAGTTGAGCGACTTGAGGTCTGGGATTGGAAGGGTATTCCGCTCAATAGAGAATCGATGGGTAAGTCGAGGGACGCTGACACCATCCAGTTTAGGGCGTTCGAAAAGATCAACGACGACTTTGAACTCGTTTTCAACGACGATGGTCCCGGGGAAGCTGCCGACCTAGTTGCCCTCAGGAATGTTGATGAATCGACGATCCGGCTATGTTTAGTCCATTGCAAGAACGCTCATGAGGGGCGGATCTCTGGCGATATCCGCAATTTTTATACATTGTGCGGTCAAGCGCAAAAATCCATTGCTGTTAAGCACAGCGGCATGACGGCGCTCTATCTCGATCTCAAGCGGCGCCAGGACCTGTGGGGAAAGCAGGGTTACTCAAGATTTCTCAAAGGTGGCATGAAGGAGCTTTCATTCTTCAAGGAAAAAGCGAGAAGATCGAAAGTCGAGTTCGAAGTCATCATAGCTCAACCAGGCGCCTCCGCGGATTCAATCAGCCACGACGCCCGCAAGCTTATTGCGACAACGGATCTGTTCCTTCGGAAAACGACCGAGGCAATTTTTCGCGTGGCAGTGTCGCCGTAGATTCAAGCAGCTTTTGGTCGAGGACCGACCGCATCTTCCGTGACCGCGACGGATGCTTCAGCTTCCGCAGCGCCTTGTCCTCCGGCTGGCTGCACCAGCCTACGTTCGTCTTCGACTCCGCCTCGATCTACCGAATAGCTCACGCGTAACGCTGAACTGCTGCCCAACCTCCTCCAGCGTATGATCTGCACCATCCTCGCCAGTGCCCCGCACTGGCTGCGCGTGGAGCATCATGCCGTACCAAGCGCATGCGCAGCGGGGGTTATTCCCGGACGCTCGGCGGCTCGCTGACAGCACCTCAACGCACCACAGCATCGCCTTGCCTGCACGCGGCTTCAGGAGAGGAACGGGCGCCTCTTGCGACTGTTGGGTGAGGGCGGGCGAAATGCCCCGACCCCCGATCATCATACAGGAGGATTTCCATGAGTGAGCGTATTGCATCGGCCGTGTTCGACAGCCGTGAAGAAGCCGAGCGCGCGCTGAGCGAGCTGCGGTCGGCCGGCGTCCGCGACGACGCCATCTCCGTCATCGGCCGCCACGGCGAGCATAGCGACACCAGCGGCGGCATTAACGACGACGATGGCGACGGCGTGAACGGCAGCGGCGCGGTCAAGGGTGCGATCGGCGGCGGCATCGCCGGCGGCCTGCTCGGCCTTGCAGCGCTCGCCATTCCCGGCGTCGGCCCGCTCGCCGCTGCCGGCGCGATCGCGGCCTCGGCGGCTCCCGAAGCGGCCGGGCTCGGCGCGGCGATCGGCGCCACTGCCGGCGGCCTGTCGGGCCTGCTGAGCAAGCATGGCGTCAGCGACGACGATGCCAAATATTATGAAGAGCGCATCAACCAGGGCGGCTATTTCGTGTCGGTCGACGCGAGCGACGCCGGCGTGCCGATCGAGACGGCGCGCGAGATCCTGTTCCGCAGCGGCGGCCACAATTCGAGCCGCCAGCGGGAGAGCGCCAGCTTTTAAGCCGAAGCGAAGGGCTGCCGCCGAGGCGGCCTGAGAAGGTGAGGGCCCGGCGGCGAACCGGGCCCTCTTTTCATTTTAAAGGCGGGTGCCGGTGGTGCCGCGCGTGGTGCCCATGTCGCGGTCGATATGATCGTGATGATGGTCGCGGTCGCGGCGCTTGAGGCCGAGCAGGCCGGCAAGGCCGAGGAGGCCGAGCAGGCCCCACTTGCCGCTGTCGTCGTCGTCATCATCGCGGTTGCGGTCGCCTTCCGTGGTCGCGCGGTCGTTCGTGTTCTCGGTGGCGGCGACGCTGTTGTCGAGCTGCGCAACGCTCTGCTGAAGCTCTTCGGCCTGCTGCGCGACCTCGTTCGCCTGGGCGGCGACATTGTCCTGGGCGAGCGCGGCGGCGGGAAGCGCGAGCGCGGTGGCGGCAAGCAAAGCGTGCTTGATCTTGATGGTCATGGTTTTTTTCCTCCTGTTCGTCCTCGCTCGGCAGGGCCCGCGAGGTGCAGGCGGAACAACGGGCGCCCAAGCACCGCTGTTCCAACCGGCCCGGATCAGGACAGGAGGGGCGGGAGAGGGGGAAGCGCCGTCACGGAGTGAATCCGTGACGTCGGACGCGTCTGCGCAGCGCGGCTTAGGCCGCTCGCTTGCGCGCCGGCCGGCTGAATGACGCCCTTCGACTTCGCTCAGGACGAACGATCAGTAAGCCGCAGGCTTACTGATCGAGAAACGAACGCATTTTCCTCGAACGCGACGGATGCTTCAGCTTCCTGAGCGCCTTCGCCTCGATCTGCCGGATACGCTCGCGTGTGACGCTGAACTGCTGTCCGACTTCCTCCAGCGTGTGATCGGTGTTCATGCCGATGCCGAAGCGCATGCGCAGCACGCGCTCTTCGCGGGGGGTTAGGGACGCGAGGACGCGGGTGACCGTTTCCTTGAGGTTGGACTGGATCGCGGCGTCGACCGGGATGACCGCGTTCTTGTCCTCGATGAAGTCGCCGAGGTGGCTGTCTTCCTCGTCGCCGATCGGGGTTTCGAGGCTGATCGGCTCCTTGGCGATCTTGAGGACCTTGCGGACCTTTTCGAGCGGCATGGAGAGGCGCTCGGCAAGCTCCTCCGGAGTCGCTTCGCGGCCGGTTTCGTGGAGGAACTGGCGGCCGGTGCGGACCAGCTTGTTGATCGTCTCGATCATGTGGACCGGGATGCGGATGGTCCGCGCCTGGTCGGCGATCGAGCGGGTGATCGCCTGCCGGATCCACCAGGTCGCGTAGGTCGAGAACTTGTAGCCGCGGCGATATTCGAACTTATCGACCGCCTTCATCAGGCCGATATTGCCTTCCTGGATGAGGTCCAGGAACTGCAGGCCGCGGTTGGTGTATTTCTTGGCGATGGAGATGACGAGGCGGAGGTTCGCTTCGACCATTTCCTTTTTCGCGATGCGGGCCTCGCGCTCGCCCTTCTGCACCATGTTGACGATGCGGCGGAACTCGGTGAGCGAAGTGCCGGTCGCCTGGGCGATCTCGCTGATCTCGGCGCGGATGCGCTCGACCGTGTCCGCTTCGTTGTTGGCGAAGGCGGCCCATTTCTTGTCGATCTTCGCGACGTCCGCGACCCAATTCTCGTCGAGCTCGTGGCCGGTGTAGGCGTCGAGGAAGGCCTTGCGGTTGACCTTGTGGCGCTCGGCGAGGCGGAGCATCTGGCCGCCCAGCGCCATCAGGCGCTTGTTGTAGGCGTAGAGCGCCTCGACCAGGGTCTCGATCTTCGAGCCGTGGAACTGGACGCTTTCGACCTCGGCGGTCAGCTGCTCGCGAAGCTTCTGATACTTCTTCTCTTCGGCGGCCGGGAGCTCGTTGCCGAGCTGCAGCGCGTCCATGCGCGCGGCCTGAACCTTGGAGAATTTCTTGTAGATGGAGGTGATGGTCGCGAACTTCTCGAGCGCTGAGGGCTTGAGGGTCTCTTCCATCTGGGCGAGCGACAAAGTGTTGTCGTCGTCGTCATCGTCGGACGCCTGCGGCTTGGCGCGGCGGTCGACCATGTCCTCGTCGTCCTCGGACTTCTCCTCGGGCTCGTCCTCGACTTCCTCTTCTTCCTTGATCGAGGGGCCGGCGACCTTCTCGCTGATTTCGCCTTCCGCGTTCTCGCCGCCTTCCTCGGTCTCGGTCAGCTGCTCGGCCGTCGGGCCCTTCGAGAGCATGGCTTCCAAGTCCATGATCTCGCGCAGCTGCATGCGGCCTTCGTTGAGCGCGTTCGACCAGTCGATGATGGCGTTGAAGGTGATCGGGCTTTCGCAAAGGCCCCAGATCATGATGTCGCGGCCGGCCTCGATGCGCTTGGCGATGGCGATCTCGCCCTCGCGGCTGAGCAGCTCCACGGCGCCCATTTCGCGAAGGTACATGCGCACCGGATCGTCGGTGCGGTCGGTCGGCTCCTTCTTGGTCGCCGCGGCGGGGCGCGGCCCGCCGTCGTCCAAGGGATCGACCTCGTCCTCGGTCGAGGAATCGGAGTCCTTGTCGTCCTCCTCGTCGTCCTCGCCCTTTTCCTCATTCTCGACGACCTGGACGCCCATGTCGTTGATCGCGGACATGATGTCCTCGATCTGGTCGGGGCTCATCTGGTCGGAGGGGAGGGCTTCGTTGAGCTCGTCGACAGTGATGTAGCCGCGCTTCTTGGCGCGGGCGATGAGCTTCTTAACCGCCACGTCGTTGAGGTCGATGAGGGGCGCATCGCCCGCATCGCCGTCATTGACTTCCTGTGCTTCGTTTTTCGCCATAAGTTTTCGCCGCTTAGTCGGTGCCGGCAAGCTGCGCCAGCCTCTGTGTCAATCCACGCCGCGCCGCCATCAGGCGCTGCTGCTCCTCCAGGGCTTCTTCGGTGAAATCCCGCTTCAGCCGCTCCGTTGCATCCTCCAGCGCGCGGTCGACCTCCTCGGCCGCCGAAATGATCTCGACGGCTGCGGCCAGATCGCTTCGGGCGCGGTCCGGGTCGCTGTCGCGGCGGGTGAATGAAAAACCCATGGTTCGCTGGGCGGTTCGGCCCGTCGCTCCATCGGCGCCTAATATGGTGGCAAGGCTGTCGCGATCAAGCGTGGCGCCGGAGAAGGCGGCGTTGACCAGCTCGTCGCGCATCTCCGCGGTCGACTTGTCGGGGATGGGAAGCGCCGCCAGCTGCTCGCAATGGGCGGGCAGTTCCTCGGGGAAAAAGGCGAAGCCGAGGATCAGGGCGCGGGCGGTGGGCGCATCGATGCCGGAGCTGGCGATGCCGCGGGCTTCCTGGCCGACCGGCGGGGCAGGGGGCACGAAGCGGCCGTTCTTGAAGCTGCCGCGGGGGCGCGGGGTAAAGGCGCCGCCTTGGGGTGCGCCCTGCGGCCGGCGCTGCGCGTAGAAGCGATTCAGCCAATCCTCGCGGTACATGCGGCTGAGGTCCGGGTGCTGGATGGCCGCGGCATGGTCGATGAGGCGCTGCTTGAGCCCGGCCCAGGCTTCGGGCGTGGTCAGCGGCTCGGCCTCGAGCTCGTGGCGCCACAGGCGGGCGTCGAGCGGCTCAGGCGTGGCGAGGAGCGCTTCGATCGCCTCGCGGCCGCCGGCCTTGACGACATCGTCGGGATCCTGGCCGGCGGGCAGCTCGACGAAGCGCAGCGTGCGGTCGGGGCGGAGGTGGGGAAGGGCGCGCGTCGCGGCACGGATCGCGGCCTTGCCGCCGGCGCTGTCGCCGTCGAAGCAGAGGATCGGCGAGGCGTCGAGGCGCCATAGCCGCTCGAGCTGGGCCTCGGTGAGCGCGGTGCCGTTCGGCGCGACCGCTTCGGAAATGCCGGCGCGGTCGAGCGCGATGACGTCCATATAGCCTTCGACGACGATCAGGCGCTTGGCCTGGCGGCTCGCGGGCGCGGCGCGGTCGATGTTGTAGAGCGTTCGGCCCTTGTCGAAGAGCGGCGTGTCGGGGCTGTTGAGATATTTGGGCTCGCCTTGCCCGAGGATCCGCCCGCCGAAGCCGATCACCCGGCCGCGCGGGTCGCGGATCGGGAACATCAGGCGGCCGCGGAAGCGGTCGTAGCTGGCGCCGCCGTCCTCGGGCCGGATCAGCATGCCGGTTTCGACCAGCCTGTCCTCGCCGAGCTTGTCGAGCGCGCTCTTGAGCTTGGCGCGGCCTTCCGGTGCGAAGCCGATGCCGAAGCGCTTCACCGTCTCCGCGTCGATGCCGCGGGTCTTCAGGTAATCGCGGGCCGTCGCGCCTTCGAGGCCGTGAAGCTGCTCGCCGTACCATGTGGCGACGTCGGCCATAACATCGGTCAGCGAGGCGGTGCGGTCGGCGCGCTCCTTGGCTTGCGGGTCGGGCGCGGGCACGTCCATGCCCGCCTTGGCCGCAAGCTCCTTCACTGCATCCATGAAGGGCATGCCGCGATGGTCGGTCAGGAAGCGGATCGCGTCGCCATGCGCGCCGCAGCCGAAGCAATGGTAGAAATGCTTGTCGTCGTTGATGGTGAAGCTTGGCGTCTTCTCGTTGTGGAAGGGGCAGCACGCTTTCCACTCGCGCCCCGCGCGGACGAGTTTCACCGAAGGCGCGATGATGGCGCTGAGCACGGTCCGCGCGCGCAGTTCGTCAAGCCAGGCGGGGGAGAGGGTCACCGGCGGCGCCCTTCGACTACGCGCTTCGCGCTCCGCTCAGGACGAACGGGCTGCCGGTCGGACGCTTGGGCTTCGCGTCTATCGACTACGCGCTTCGCGCTCCGCTCAGGACGAATGGGTTCGTCTGTGCAGGTCGCCTCATCGTTCGTCCTGAGCGAAGTCGAAGGGCGCTCGCGCGGCGCTCGTGCAAGCCAACTGATGCGATCCCAGTCGCTGGCGATCAGCGCTTCCTTCTTTGCCCGCGTCCAACCTTTTACTCGGCGTTCAAACGCGAGCGCTTCATCGCGCGTCGGGGCGGCTTCGCACCAAACGAGTTCAACGGGGCGCCTCCGGCGCGTCCAATCGCAGCAAAGCCCTTGCTCATGCTGCGCAAGCCGCGCTTCCAGATTGTCCGTTTGGCCTGTGTAATATGAACCGTCGGCGCAGCGCAGGAGATAGACCCAGAATTGCATCGATGTTGTGCCAGCGCCCTTCGACTTCGCTCAGGACGAACGAAGGGGTGAGATTGGCACCGGGGCACACCGAGTCGCAAGCGAATCGGCCGATTTATCCACAGGTCAGCTGACCAGCGCCGCCTTCACCAGCGCACTCGCCCTTGCCGGTTCGATCGCGGGGCCGAGGCGTTCTTTCACCAGCGCCATAACCTTGCCCATGTCCTTCATCGAGGTGGCGCCGGTTTCGGCGATGATGTCGCGGATCTGGGCGCTCGCTTCTTCGTCGCTGAGCTGCTGGGGGAGGAAGCGTTCGATGACGGCGATTTCGGCTTCCTCGGCGGCGGCGCGGTCTTCGCGGTTGCCCTTGCGGTAGACCTCGGCGCTTTCGCGGCGTTGCTTGATCATCTTCTGCAGCACTTCGGTGACCAGCGCGTCGTCGTCCTTCGGGGCGCCGCCGGTGCGCGCTTCGATGTCGCGGTTCTTGATGGCGGCGGAAACCATGCGCAGCGTCGCCGTGGTTTCCTTGTCGCCGCCTTTCATCGCGGCGACGGTCGCGGTCTTGATGTCGTCCCTGATCATGGCCAGCTCTTTTGAAGAAAGCGCGTGACTAGCTGTGGATTCTTGCGCTGACCAGCATTGACGGCCCCTCGCGAAGTGCATAGCGGGAATGGCTTAGCGACATCGCTGGCAAACCTAGAGACGGAAGGCTTCTCCCGCCCATGGCCGACGCACATCTCACGCGCGCCCAACAACCCGAGGGCGCGACGGGAGTCGTGGTGTTTGCCGATGGCCGGACGGTGTGGGGAAGCGGGTTCGGCGCAGAAGGCGAAGCGGTCGGCGAGCTGTGCTTCAACACCGCCATGACCGGCTACCAGGAAGTGATGACGGACCCGAGCTACGCCCGGCAGGTCATCGCCTTCACCTTCCCGCACATCGGCAATGTCGGCGCCAACGACGAGGACGTGGAAGCGGGCGAAGCGCACGCGCTCGGCTGCCTGGTGCGCGAGGTGGTGACCGATCCCAGCAATTACCGCGCGAACGGCGGGTTTGCCGACTGGATGGGGCGGTCCGGCCGGATCGGCATCTGCGGGGTCGACACGCGCGCGCTGACCAAGCTGGTGCGCGAGGAAGGACCGCCGAACATCGCCATCGCGCACAATGCCAAGGGCGAGTTCGACCTCGACACGCTGCAGCGGATGGCGGCCGAATGGGCGGGGCTCGAGGGAATGGACCTCGCCAAGCACGTCAGCCGTGAGCAGGTCGAACGGTGGACCGGCGGCAAATGGGCGTGGGGGCAGGGCTACGACCTCGGCCCCGAGGACGAGGGGCGGCCTCACGTCGTCGCGGTCGATTATGGCAACAAGCGCAACATCTTCCGCCTGCTCGTCGAGGCCGGCGCGCGGGTGACGGTGGTGCCGGCGACCGCCAGCTTCGACGAGATCATGAGCCACGAGCCGGACGGATTCTTCCTGTCGAACGGCCCGGGCGATCCGGCGGCGACGGGTGAATATGCAATTCCCGTGATCCGGCAGATGCTGGAGACGAAGAAGCCCTTGTTCGGCATCTGCCTCGGCCACCAGCTTCTCGCGCTGGCGGTTGGCGGC
Source organism: Sphingomicrobium sp. (assembly GCA_036563485.1). Taxonomy (NCBI): domain Bacteria; kingdom Pseudomonadati; phylum Pseudomonadota; class Alphaproteobacteria; order Sphingomonadales; family Sphingomicrobiaceae; genus Sphingomicrobium; species Sphingomicrobium sp. Next base: position 2,129,039 of record DATCMI010000001.1, read on the forward strand.
ATGACGTCAAAGATGTTCCAGGGCCACCGCGGCGCCAACCATCCGGTCAAGCGCCTCGCGGACGGCCGGGTCGAGATTACAGCCATGAACCACGGCTTCGCGGTCGCGCGCGAGGGAATGCCGGACAATGTGCGCGAGACCCACGTCAGCCTGTTCGACGGCAGCAATTGCGGGATCGAGCTGACCGACCGCCCGGCGTTCAGCGTGCAATATCACCCCGAGGCGAGCCCGGGGCCGATGGACAGCTTCTATCTGTTCGAAAAGTTCGTCGGGGCGATGAAGTGAGGGCTTTGCTTGTGGCAGCGCTTGTCGCTGGGCTCTCCGCCTGCGTGACGCCGGCGCGGATGCATGATGAGGCGCAGCTCAACACCATCGCGACCGGGTGCGGGATGGCGCTGGGCGAGCTGATCCAGGACGAGGAGCAGAAGAAGTTGCTGCTGGTCATCCGGCAGGAGCCGACGGCGCAGCAGCGTGCCTGCGTCGCGAAGTGGGCCAAGCGCAACGGCCTCAAGACCGTATTCGTCGCCATGAACTTCCCGGAGGGCTGATTGCCGAAGCGTACCGACATCTCCTCCATCCTGATCATTGGCGCCGGGCCGATCGTCATCGGCCAGGCGGCGGAGTTCGATTATTCCGGGAGCCAGGCCGTCAAGGCGCTGAAGGAAGAGGGTTACCGGGTCATCGTCGTCAATTCGAACCCGGCGACGATCATGACCGACCCGGAGCTTGCCGACGCGACCTATATCGAGCCGATCACGCCTGGGATCGTCGCCAAGATCCTGGAGAAGGAGCGGCCCGATGCGGTGCTTCCGACGATGGGCGGGCAGACCGGGCTCAATACTGCTCTGGCGCTGTTCAAGGACGGCACGCTCGACCGGCTCGGCATCGAGCTGATCGGCGCCAATGCCGAGGCGATCGAGAAAGCCGAGGATCGGCAGAAATTCCGCGACGCGATGGACAAGATTGGGCTGGAAAGCCCGCGCTCGGCGATCGTCCATACGATGGAAGAAGCGGCCGAGGCGCTGGAGACGGTCGGGCTGCCGGCGGTGATCCGTCCGAGCTTCACGCTGGGCGGGACGGGTGGCGGCATTGCCTACAACCGCGCCGAATATGAAGCGATCGTGCGCAACGGGCTCGACGCATCGCCGACTACCGAAGTGCTGATCGACGAGTGCCTGGTCGGGTGGAAGGAATATGAGATGGAAGTCGTGCGCGACCGCGCCGACAACGCCATCATCATCTGCTCGATCGAGAATATCGACCCGATGGGGGTGCATACCGGCGACAGCATCACCGTCGCCCCGGCGCTGACGCTGACCGACAAGGAATATCAGCGCATGCGGTCGGCGAGCATTGCCGTGTTGCGCGAAATCGGCGTGGAAACAGGCGGTTCCAACGTCCAGTTCGCAGTCGATCCAAAAACCGGGCGGATGATCGTCATCGAGATGAACCCGCGCGTGTCGCGGTCTTCGGCGCTGGCGTCGAAGGCGACCGGCTTTCCGATTGCCAAGGTCGCGGCGAAGCTGGCGGTCGGCTACACGCTCGACGAGATCAGGAACGACATCACCGGCGGCGCGACGCCGGCGAGCTTCGAGCCGACCATCGATTACGTCGTGACCAAGATCCCGCGCTTCGCCTTCGAGAAGTTCAAGGGGGCGGAAGCGGCGCTGTCGACGGCGATGAAGTCGGTCGGCGAAGTGATGGCGATCGGCCGCAGCTTCTCGGAAAGCCTCCAGAAGGCGCTCCGCGGCCTGGAGACGGGGCTGACCGGGCTCGACCGCGTGCGCGAGCTCGAGGACGCCGATCCGGCGACGATCGAAAGCCGCCTGGCGCGGCAGACGCCCGACCGGCTGCTGGTCGCGGCCGAAGCGCTGCGCCAGGGGTTCACGGTCGAGCGGATCAACGAGATCGCCGGCTTCGACCCGTGGTTTTTGAAGCGCTTGGAAGAGATTGTTCGCGCCGAGGAGGAAGTGCGGCTGAACGGGCTGCCGACCGATGCACGCGGCATGCGGCGGCTCAAGGCCATGGGCTTTTCCGACGCGCGGCTTGCCGAGCTGGCGCTCCGCTCGGCGCGGATCGACCGCCGGATGGGCGAAGCGGTGGCGGCGGGCGGTTCCGGTACGGTGCACAGCGCGGTGCGGGCGATGACCGGCGGCATTACGGAAAGCGAGGTGCGCGAGCATCGGCTGAAGCTTGGCGTGCGGCCTGTGTACAAGAGGATCGACAGCTGCGCGGCCGAGTTCGATGCCGCAACGCCCTACATGTATTCGACCTATGAAGCGCCCTTGTTCGGCGAGGCCGTCGACGAGGCGGAGGTCTCGGACAAGCGCAAGGTGATGATCCTCGGCGGCGGGCCGAACCGGATCGGCCAGGGGATCGAGTTCGACTATTGCTGCTGCCACGCGGCCTTCGCGCTCGGCCGCGACCGAGGGGCGCAGAAGGGCGCCGGCTTCGAAGTCATCATGGTCAATTGCAATCCGGAGACGGTCTCGACCGACCCGGACACGTCCGACCGCCTCTATTTCGAACCGCTGACGGTCGAGGACGTACTGGAGATCGTCCGGCGCGAGGCTGAGAAGGGCGAGCTGCTGGGCGTGATCGTCCAGCTCGGCGGGCAGACGCCGCTGAAGCTGGCCGCGGAGCTGCAGGCGGCGGGCGTGCCGATCCTCGGCACTTCGCCCGACAGCATCGACCTGGCCGAGGACCGCGAGCGCTTCGCGGCCCTTGTCGCCAAGCTCGACCTCAAGCAGCCGGCGAACGGCATTGCGCGGAGCCGCGAGGAGGCGCTGCGGGTCGCCGAGCGGATCGGCTATCCGGTGCTGCTGCGTCCGAGCTACGTGCTTGGCGGGCGCGGCATGGAGGTGGTCGACGGGCCGCAGCAGCTCGAACATTATATCGCGACCGCAGTGCAGGTGTCCGGCCGCAGCCCGGTGCTGATCGACCGCTATCTCCGCGACGCGATCGAGGTCGACGTCGACGCCATTTGCGACGGCAAGGACGTGGCGGTGTGCGGCGTCCTCCAGCATATCGAGGAGGCGGGCGTCCATTCGGGCGACAGCGCTTGCGCGATCCCGCCGCACAGCCTCGACAAGAGGATCGTCGCCGAGATCGAGCGGCAGACGCGGGCGCTGGCCCTTGCGCTTGGCGTGAAGGGACTGATGAACGTCCAGTTCGCGGTCAAGGATGGCGAAGTCTATCTGATCGAGGTCAATCCGCGCGCCAGCCGGACGGTGCCGTTCGTCGCCAAGGCAGCGGGGCGCCCGATCGCCAAGATTGCTGCGCGAGTAATGGCGGGCGAGCCGCTGGCGAGCTTCGGCGAGATCAACGAGAAGCTCGACTATATTGCGGTCAAGGGGCCGGTCTTCCCGTTCGCGCGCTTCCCCGGTACCGATCCGGTGCTTGGACCGGAAATGAAGAGCACCGGCGAAGTGATGGGAATCGATCGGGATTTCGACATCGCCTTTTCCAAAGCGATGCTCGGCTCGGGGATGATCCTGCCGCAGAGCGGGACGGCGTTCGTGTCGGTCAAGGATGCCGACAAGGACAATATCATCCCGGCGGTGCAGAAGATGGTGGAGCTCGGCTTTTCGATCATCGCCACGGGCGGCACCGCGGCGCACCTGCAGTCGAAGGGGCTGCCCGTCGAGACGGTGAACAAGGTTGCGCAGGGGCGGCCGCACATCGTCGACAAGCTGTCGGACGGGGACGTGGATCTGGTGTTCAACACCACCGAAGGCTGGCAGTCGCTGAAGGACAGCCATTCGATCCGGGCGACCGCGCTGGCGAAGAAAGTGCCCTATTTCACGACGGCTGCGGCGAGCCTTGCGGCGGCCCGGTCGATCGAGGCGGTGCGGGGCCACGCGCTTGAAGTCGCGAGCCTGCAGTCCTATTATTCCGCCTCCGAAAGCTAGGCTTCCACGACATTCTGGCTGCTGAGCGGGCCTTTTGGGCACGCCGGGGCAGGTTTTGAGAAAAAGGATTTGAGAACATGGCGAGCGCCGAAAAGGTACCGATGCTCGAAGAGGGCTACCGCAAGCTCAGCGACGAGCTGAAGCGGCTCAAGACCGAGCGGCCGGAAATCGTCGAGGCGATCGAGACGGCGCGCGCGCACGGCGACCTCAGCGAAAATGCCGAATATCATGCCGCCAAGGAGCGCCAGGGCCAGATCGAGGCGAGCATTGCCGACCTCGAGGACAAGCTCAGCCGGGCGATGGTCATCGATCCCAAGTCGCTGTCGGGCGACAAGGTCGTGTTCGGCGCCACGGTCACGCTGATCGACGAGGACGACAAGACCGTCCGGTACCAGCTCGTCGGCTTGGCGGAAGCGGACGCGAACCAGGGGCGGATCAGCTATAATTCGCCGCTCGGCCGGGCGCTGATCGGGCGCCAGAAGGGCGAGGACGTCGAAGTGTCGACGCCGTCCGGCGACCGCTATTACGAGATCGCCAAGATCGAATTCATCTAGGCCGCCGCGTGGAGCGCCTGGCCCGCAATCTCACGACCATCATCGCCGCGGTCACGGCGCTGGCGTGGCTGTTCGCGGTGCTTGCCGGCTATCAGGAGCAAGCGGCGCTGGCGCTCGGGTTCATCCCGCTTCGCCTGAGCGGCGGGGCGGTGCCCTGGCCGGCGGTGCCGGCATGCCTGACGCCGCTGACGGCGACGCTGGTCCATGGCGGCCTGCTGCACCTGGTCTTCAACCTCGTCGTGTTCCTGTGGTGCGGGGCGCAGGTCGAGCGAGTGCTCGGCAAGTCCGGGCTGCTGACGCTGTACCTGGTCGGCGCCTATGCGGCCGCGCTGGCGCAATGGGCGACCGACCCAATGAACGCGGTGCCAATGATCGGCGCGAGCGGTGCGATCAGCGCCGTGATGGGCGCCTTTGCGCTCAGCTTCGGGCGAGCGAAGCAGGTCACGCGCTCGGCGCGGCTCAACCGGTGGATCAATGCCCTCTGGCTGCTTGCCGCCTGGGTCGTGCTCCAGCTGATGATGGGCTTCATCGCCGGCGGGCAGGGCTATCTGCTCGCCACGCCGGCACATATCGGCGGGTTCGTCGCCGGGCTGCTGCTTCAGCGGCCCCTGCTGCTGTGGCGGTATCGGACGGCTTAGTCGCCTGACCCCTCCACCATGCTGCGCATGGTCCCCCTCCCCAGCGGCGGCTGGGGAGGATATTACTTCGGGCGGGCGATGCCGCCGACGCCGCCTTCGAGGTCCGGCTCGAGGAGCCGGTGAAGGTGGACGACGACATATTTCATCTCGGCATCGTCGACGGTGCGCTGGGCGGCGCTGCGCCAGGCATCCTCGGCGGCCGAATAGCTGTCGTACAGGCCGACCATGTCGATCGTGCCCATGTCGAAGTCGAGGCCGCGCGGATCCTTGACGCGCCCGCCGAAGACGAGGTGAAGCTTGCTCATGCGGGTCTCGCTAGCCGATTTGCCGCCGGGCGTCAGCCTTAAGCGCGCTTTTGTTCGTCGGCGTTGCGCGCGGCGTCGAGCGCTGCGGTCGCCGAGGCCTTGGCGGCTTCGGTGACGTCGCGCAGCAGGTTGCGGATCGTTTCTTCCGCTTTCTCGCGCGTGAAGCCGATTTCCTCGAGGCGCTGGGTGCCGGTGTCGCGCGCCGCGCCGATGGCTGCCTGGGCGCCAGCCTTGGCCCGGCGGGCGCCGGGGCGGATCGCGCGGGTTTCGGCGTCGGTGCGGGGAAGCAGCGCCGCGATCAGCGCGCCGGCCGCGAGGCCGCCGGCAAGGGCGATCAGCGGTGCCTGGCTGAGCGTATCGGCGGCGCTGTCGCGGGCGCCTTCATAAGCTTCGATCGCGCGCTGGCGGGTGCCGGGGGTGGCGGTGCTGTTGCTGTCTTCGGTCATTCAAACAGTCTCCGTCTTCTTGTCCTCAGGCGCGGCCTTGCGCGCCTTCGACTTGGTTTTCGCAGGCTTGTCCTTGCCGCTGCCGACGAGCTTGCCGGCGAGGTTGATCAGCGGTTCGCGCGCGAGGAACATGGTGATCGCAGCCACCACGCCGGTGGCCGTCAGCGGCCGCGCCTTGACGGCGTCGACCGCATCTTCGGCGAGATCGGCGCCTTTCTCCTTCGCGCCCTGCCAGGTGTTCCTGGCGAGGGTGCTGGGAGCCAGGCGGCCCTGCAGCTCGTGCGCGACGGCCATCAGCCGCGCCCGGCGGCGCTCCACCTCGATCCGCGCGGCGGTGATTTCCGGCGTATCGGTCATAAGGTCCGCTTCAGCCGCTCGACGCCCCACCAAACCAGGCCGCCGGCGATCGCCGCAAGGATCAGCATCCCCGCGACTCCCGCGGCGAGCGGGCCGATGAACCGTGCAAGCGCCAGGACGAGGCCGACAGCGAGCGCATTGAGCGCCGCCATGCCGATGAAGAGCGCGACCCCGAACAGCGCCGTCGGCAGCGCAAGCGCCTTCGCCTTGGCCGCGGCGATGGTCTTTGCGAGACCAGCCTCGGCCCGGGCATAGGCTTTCCCTTCCTCGACGAGCTCATGAACGAGCTCGCCGATCGGGCGCTCCGACGGCGTCGGCTCCGCCGGTTTGCGCATCAGGCGCGGTCGCCCTCGCCATCGCGGTCGCCGTCGTCTTCGTCATTGCCGCTGACGCCCGAGATGCCGCTCTTGACGAGCCGGGCGACGACGAAGCCCACCACGGCGGCGCCGGCGAGCGCGATGCCCGGGCTGTTGCGCACGAAGTTGCGGGTGTCGTCCATCAGCTCGTCCGGGTTCTTCTCGGCAAGGCTGTTGGCGACGTTCTCGATGGCGCCTGCAGCACGGCGGGCATAGTCGCCATATTCGGCGCCGAGGCGCTCCTCGATGCCGGCGGCGGTGTCGCCGACCATGCGCGAGACGTTGGCGAGCGCTTCGGACGAGCGCTCGAGGCCCTGACCGACAAGGCCGCGGGCCTTTTCGCCGGCCTGGCTGGTCAGCTGTTCACGGCCGCTGCGAAGACGCTCGGTGATCGTGCCCGAGCTGCCGGTGCTGGTGCCGCTGCTGCCGGTGCTGGTGCTGCCGGTGCTGGTGGCGGTGCCGCTTTCGGACGCGCTGCCGAGCATGCTGTCCTCGGAAGCCGCAGCCATGCCGGTCGGATCCGCACCGCCGCTGGTGTTCGCGGCGCCTTCGATAATGGTGTCGGTGCCCTCGGGCAGGTCGTCAGTGCGTTGGTCAGCCATTCAAGTCCTCCTTTTCGCCCTCTCAACCCGGCGCGCGGGCGCGCGTTCCGGGGATAAGAAGCGAAAGTTGCACGCTCCGGCGCGCGGCCTATAGCCGCTCGCATAACCCCATATTGTTACGCCTCCGCAAGAAGGGAAGACATGACTGCCATTATCGACGTCCACGCTCGCCAGATCCTCGACAGCCGCGGCAACCCGACGGTCGAAGTCGACGTCACGCTTGAAGACGGAAGCATGGGCCGTGCGGCCGTGCCGTCGGGCGCGTCGACCGGCGCGCATGAGGCCGTCGAGCTTCGCGACGGCGACAAGAGCCGGTGGGGCGGCAAGGGCGTCGGCAAGGCCGTCGAGGCCGTGAACGGCGAGATCGCCGAAGCGATCATCGGCCTGGAAGCCGAGGACCAGGCCGGCATCGACGCGGAGATGATCGCGCTCGACGGCAGCGACAACAAGGGCCGGCTGGGCGCCAATGCGATCCTCGGCGTCAGCCTCGCCACGGCCAAGGCTGCTGCCGACGCGATCGGCCTGCCGCTCTACCGCTATGTCGGGGGCGTCGATGCGGCGACCCTGCCGGTGCCGATGATGAACATCCTGAACGGCGGCGCGCATGCCGACAATCCGATCGATTTCCAGGAGTTCATGGTGATGCCGGTCGGTGCGCCGAGCTTCGCCGAAGCGCTGCGTTGCGGTTCCGAGATCTTTCACGCGCTGAAAAGTGCGCTCCACCAGCAAGGCTGGTCGACGGGCGTCGGCGACGAGGGCGGCTTCGCACCCGATATCGCATCAACGCGCGAAGCCCTGGATTTCATTATCCAAGCGATTGAGAGCGCCGGTTATTCCGCAGGCAAGAATGTCCTGATCGCGCTCGACCCGGCAGCGACCGAATTCTTCAAGGACGGCACTTACGTGCTCTCCGGTGAGGACAAGGTGCTTAGCCCGGAGCAGATGGTCGATTACCTGGCTGGGCTGATTGCCGATTATCCGATCGCCTCCATCGAGGATGGGCTTGCCGAGGATGATATGGCCGGCTGGAAGTTGGCGACCGAGCGGCTCGGCAGCAAAGTGCAATTGGTTGGCGACGACCTCTTCGTGACCAACGTCAGGCGTCTCGAGCAGGGGATCAATGACGGCCTCGCCAACTCCATCCTCATCAAGGTCAACCAGATCGGGACGTTGAGCGAGACGATTGCAGCCGTCAGAATGGCGCAGCGGAACAGCTACACGGCGGTCATGTCGCACCGGTCGGGGGAGACCGAGGATTCGACAATCGCCGACCTCGCGGTCGCGCTCGGCTGCGGGCAGATCAAGACCGGCAGCCTTGCGCGTTCGGACCGCACCGCGAAGTACAACCAGCTGCTGCGCATCGAGGAAGAGCTGGGCGACGGCGCGCACTATCCGGGTGCGGCTGCGATCCGGGCGTATCGCTCAAACTGATCCACAACTTATCCCCGGATTGTCCACCAAATCATTCTTTTTGCTTGCAACTGTGACTCACTCGTGATTCTTTGACGTCATGCGGGGTGGGAACCGGATTTTCGGGATGATCAGGCGTTCGGCGATGCCGGCGCTGGCGTTGATCGTCGTCGGCACCTTTGCCGGTCACGCGGTTGCCGGGCCGAACGGCATCCTCGCCTGGGGCGGCTATCACCGGGCGCTCAAGGAGCGGCAGGCTGAGCTTGCGCAGCTCGAGGCGCAGAAGGCGCAGCTGAAGCATCGCTCGCAGCTGCTCGACCCGCGCAAGGCCGACCCGGACATGGCCGACGAGCTGGTGCGCAAGGACCTCGGCCTAGTGCGCGCCGACGAGGTGATCGTCCCCCTCAACTAAGCTGGCTGGTTGCCGCATGCCGCACCGCCACTTATAGGCGGGCGCGCTTCAGTCATGAGAGAGATTGCCGTGGCGCGTTCCGCGAAGAAAAGTGCCGTTCCGCAAGCGTCCGAGACCCGCAACGAGGAGCGGCCGCCGCAGCCGCAGCGCTACGAAGCGTTGAAGGACGAGCTGCTCGCTCTCTACCGCGAGATGCTGCTGATCCGCCGCTTCGAGGAGCGGGCGGGGCAGCTCTACGGCCTCGGCCTCATCGGCGGCTTCTGCCACCTCTACATCGGCCAGGAAGCGGTCGCGGTCGGGCTGCAGAGCGCGATGACGGTGGGCAAGGACAGCGTCATCACCGGCTATCGCGACCACGGGCACATGCTGGCGTACGGCATCGACCCCAAGGTCATCATGGCCGAGCTGACCGGCCGCGAAGCCGGCATTTCCAAGGGCAAGGGTGGCTCGATGCATATGTTCAGCGTCGAGCATGGCTTTTACGGCGGCCACGGCATCGTCGGCGCGCAGGTGCCGCTGGGCACCGGCCTCGCCTTCAAGCACAAATATAGCGAGGATGGCGGCGTGTGCCTCGCTTATATGGGCGACGGCGCGGTCAACCAGGGCCAGGTCTACGAGGCCTTCAACATGGCCAAGCTGTGGGACCTGCCGGTCATCTTCGCGATCGAGAACAACCAATATGCGATGGGCACGAGCATCAAGCGCTCGTCCGCCGAGCCGGAGCTGTTCCGCCGCGGCCAGGCGCACCGCATCCCCGGCCTACAGGTCGACGGCATGGACGTGCTCGCGGTGCGCGGCGCGGCGGAAGTGGCGCTCGAATGGACGCGGAGCGGCAAGGGCCCGATCATCATCGAGTTCCTGACCTATCGCTATCGCGGCCATTCGATGTCCGACCCGGCCAAATACCGGACGCGCGAGGAAGTGCAGGACATGCGCGAGCACCGCGACCCGATCACTCATGCCGAGCGCGAGCTCATCGCCCTCGGTGTCAAGGAAGAAGAGCTCAAGGCAATCGACAAGGAAATCAAGGACGTGGTCGTGGGTGCTGCGAAGTTCGCTGAAGAAGCGCCGGAGCCGGGGCCCAGCGAACTTCATACCGACGTGCTGGTGGAGAGCTATTGATGGCGACCGAGCTGAAGATGCCGGCGCTGTCGCCGACCATGGAGGAAGGCACGCTCGCCAAGTGGCTCGTCAAAGAGGGCGACGAGGTGAAGTCGGGTGACATCCTGGCGGAGATCGAAACCGACAAGGCGACCATGGAATTCGAGGCCGTCGACGAGGGCACGATCTCGAAGATCCTGGTTCCGGAAGGCACGGACGGGGTGAAGGTCGGCCAGGCGATCGCGCTGATCGCGGGCGACGGCGAAGCGGGTGGCGATGCTGCCCCTGCTCCTGCGGCGCAGGAAGCCGCGGCGCCGACGCCGTCCGACCAGAAAACCGAAGCGAGCCCGATCGAAAGCGCCGGCGAGCAGAAGAAGCCGGACACGGGCACGACGCAGTTGACCTCGAACCCCGCCAGCGACCCGGAAGTGCCCGAAGGCACCGCGGTGGTCAGCACCACGGTGCGCGAGGCGCTTCGCGACGCCATGGCCGAAGAGATGCGCGCCGATAGCCGTGTCTTCGTGATGGGCGAGGAAGTCGCCGAGTACCAGGGCGCCTATAAGGTCACGCAGGGGCTGCTCGACGAGTTCGGGCCCAAGCGCGTCGTCGACACGCCGATCACCGAATATGGCTTTGCCGGCATCGGCGCGGGCGCGGCGATGGGCGGGCTCCGGCCGATCGTCGAGTTCATGACCTTCAACTTCGCAATGCAGGCGATCGACCACATCATCAATTCGGCGGCCAAGACCAATTATATGTCGGGCGGCCAGATGCGCTGCCCGATCGTCTTCCGCGGGCCCAATGGCGCGGCGTCGCGGGTGGCCGCGCAGCATAGCCAGAATTACGGACCCTGGTATGCAAGCGTGCCCGGCCTGGTGGTGATCGCGCCCTATAGCGCGGCCGACGCCAAGGGGTTGATGAAGGCGGCGATCCGCAGCGAGGACCCCGTCGTCTTCCTCGAGAATGAGTTGCTCTACGGCCAGCATTTCGACGTGCCGCAGATGGACGATTATGTCCTTCCGATCGGCAAGGCGCGGGTCGTTCGCGCGGGCAAGGACGTGACGATCGTCAGCTACTCGATTGGCGTCGGCGTGGCGCTGGAAGCAGCGCAGGAATTGGCCGGCCAGGGGATCGAGGCGGAGGTGATCGACCTTCGCACGCTTCGCCCGCTCGACAAGGCGACGGTGCTGGAAAGCCTCAAGAAGACAAACCGCATGGTGGTGGTCGAGGAAGGCTGGCCGACCTGCTCGATCGCCAGCGAGATCATCGCGATCGCGATGACCGAAGGCTTCGACGATCTCGACGCGCCGGTGCTTCGCGTGACGGACGCCGACGTGCCGCTGCCTTATGCCGCGAACCTCGAGAAGATGGCGCTGATCAAGGCGGCGGACGTGGTCGAGGCCGTCAAGCAGGTCACCTATCGCTGAGCGTCGCCTAGACGCCGACCGCCAGATCGCGCTTGATGCGCTGCCTGCCGCCATTGGCCCGGCGATCGGCGCATTGTGGGATCTCGATCTCGCCTTTGCCGACGTCATCTCCAGCAGCAGCGACCCGCGGCTGGGCGCCATAAGACTAGCCTGGTGGCGCGAGCAGCTTCAGCAGCTCGACGATCCCGAAGCCCCGCCGCCGGCCGAGCCGCGGCTGCAGGCCGCTGCGCGCGAGTTGGTGAGCCGCGGCATCAGCGGGCAGTCCCTGTCGTTCCTCGAAGATGCGTGGGAGCCGCTGCTCGAGCCATTTCCCTGGGACAGCCTGAGGGCAGGGGCTTTCCGGTTACGCGGGCGGCTGCTGTTCGGCTTTGCGGCGCGCCTGATGGGGGCCGACGAGAAAGACGCAGACCATGCCGGCGCGCTCTGGTCACTGCACGACGGCGCCACGCACTGCAGCGATAGCCCGTCGCGCGCCATGCTGGAGGCGGCGGCGCGCGAGCAGCTGCCTTATCTGCCGAACAAGGTGGAGCGCAGGTTCCGCCCGATCAGCGTGCTTGCGGCGCTCGCCGCCCATGACCTTCTAAAGGGCCCGCGCGGGCGGGGCAAAGCGGCGCTTGCGCATCGGCTGTTCGGCACCTTTCCGCGCTAGTTGACAGGAACAGCTCCGAAACGGATGGATGCGGCCGTGCCGAATCTCCTTGAGTTGAAGGAGATTCCCAATGTTTCGCTTCCTCGCAGGCGCCGCGTCCTGCTTCCTGCTGCTGACCGGCGCCTTCCTGTTCTGGCAGTCACGTGCCGAAAAAGCGCCCGGCCTGCCGCCGGCGCCGGCGCCGCGCGCCTACACGGCGTCGCTCGTCAGCGGCCAGGAAGTGCTCGAAGCGCCGGAGGCGACGCCCAAGAGCCGCGAGCAGAAGCGTTTCAGCCGCGCCGACAAGAACAAGAACGGGCGGATCGAAGCCGAAGAGCTGCTCGCCGCGCGGCGCAAGGCGTTCGCCAAGCTGGACGTGAACGGCAACGGCACCTTGTCGTTCGACGAATGGGCGGTGAAGACGATCACCAAGTTCAAGGGCGCCGATCGCGACCGCAGCGGCTGGCTGACGCCTGCGGAATATGCGACGACCGCGCCCAAACCCACCAAGCGGAAGAGCTGCAGCTGCGCGCCGACCTTCGCCTCGCGATCGGCTCCGGCTGCCGAGACCAGCGACGATTGAGACCCGCCTCTCTTGCCTAACATAAATTAGGATGTACGAGCGAGGCTGTGCTTAAGTCTTTGACATATACCAGCCTTGCCCGGCTCGACCTCGATACCGCCGACATTGAGGCGATCCACCGTACCGCCCGCGACCTCAATGCCCTGGACGCCATCACCGGGCTGCTGATCTTCAACGGAACGCACTTCCTGCAGATCGTCGAGGGCACGGCGCCGCGCCTCGACAGCCTGCTTGCGCGGTTCCGCGCCGACCCGCGCCACAGCGGCCTGGAGATCAGGGAAGAGCGGCGGATCGACCAGCGCAGCTTCCCCGGCTGGTCGATGGAGCTGGTACGTGTGAGCGCGAGCTATTTCGAAGCGCGCGAGACGGTGGCGGAGCGGATCCCGGTGGCGACGTCGAGCGACGTGCGCGACCGGATCATCAGGATGACGGAGGCGATCTCCGGAACCGTGGCGCTTTAAGCGGCGGCGACGAGCATCGACTAAGCGTAGACGGTCCCCGCGGGATCATCGATCCGTTCACCGGGGACGACATAGTCGGCGATGAGGTGGACGCGCCCTTGCTCGCTCAAGTTGCGAACTTCGTGCGGCTGCCGGTTGTTGATTTCCCAGATTTCCCCCGCCGCGAAGTGATGCTTGCGATCGCCGACATAGAATTCGACGAGGGGGTTGGTGGTGACCGCCAGATGGTGCCGGTGGGAGCGCGCCAGCGACTCTCCGCCGTCGCGGTGGCGCGGAATGGCGCCGCCGGGAACGAGGCGGGTGAGAATGATCCGGACGAAATAGCCCGGCTTGTCGCTGACCGGCGGATAGTCGCCGCGGATGAGATCGAGGGCAGGGCGGAGCGCCGGCTCAAGCGCGGCAAGGCGCGGCCACTCCGTGGGATCCGTGTGGCGGGAGTCCTCGTCGAAGAGGAGCGGGATCGTCTCGGTGGCGGAATGAACCTTAAACTGCTGCTGCCGCTTCTGGTACTCGCCCCAGGCGTCCTCGCCGAGCGCGTCGATGGCATCGGCGAGCGGCTTGGGGTCAACGGCGCCTAGCCGGCGGCACAGGCCATCGAAGTGCATAAAGTCGACTCTTTGCTGATGGGCGGCAAGCGCCTCAAAAGGATGCGCTTTCGCACGGCATCTTACCGGGCGCGCAAGCGCTGCGCAACGCGCCGGTCAGAGCGCCGGTCCGAATGGACGGTGGTTCAAGCGGATGCTAGCCGCGCCGCCATGATCGTCACCGACCGAATGGTGTTCCTGCACCTGCAAAAGAGCGGCGGGACCTTCCTCAACAAGATGCTCGAACATTGCGTTCCGGCCGCTCGGCGGATCGGATATCACCTCCCGTATCGCGAGGTTCCTGACGAGGGGCGGCACTTGCCGGTGGTCGGGACAGTCCGCAGCCCGTGGGCCTTTTACGTCTCCTGGTTTCATTTCCAGCTTGGCTTGCCAAAGCCCAATCCGCTGTTCGTGATCGTGTCCGACGCAGGCGTGCTGAATTTCGATGCGACAATTCGAAACCTCGTCGCCCTGGGATCCGACGAGCAGCGGCTGGCGCGGCTCGAGGCTGCGCTTCCGGAGCAATATCAACGCGGCGGCATCAATCTGATCAAGGCCGACATAGCCGACCTGCGGCGCTGGGACGGTGGCTTCTACAGCTTCCTTTATGACCGGCTCTATTCCGGAGCAGCCGACCCGGTGATCGTCCTCACCGAGCAGTTACGAAGCGACATCAAGCCAGTGCTCGAGCGGCTTGGCCATTTGCCCGACGCCTGCATCAGCAGCTTCCTTGCCGACGCGCCGCCCTTCAACGTTTCGAAGCACGGTGCCCCGGCCGCTTATTACGACCAGGCCCTTGCGGAGCTAGTTGGACAGCGCGACCGGATCGTTGTCGAGCGGCACGGCTACACCTTCGGTGCCGATCTCTCCTGAGCCCAGCCAACGGGCCAGCGCCGCCCGGGCGCGGTCCGTGTAGGCTTTCTTGCGGTCGGCCTTGCGGAAGCGCTGGGGTAGCGGCGGCATCAGGCCGAAGTTGACGTTCATCGGCTGGAAGGTCTCGACGTCGGCGCCACCGGTGATGTGGCCAAGGAGAGCGCCCAAGGCGGTTTCGACCGGCGGCGGCGCTAGCGTTTGGCCAGCCAGTTCCGCCGCGGCGAAGCGGGCGGCAAGGATGCCGATGGCGGCGCTTTCGACATAGCCTTCGCAGCCGGTAATCTGGCCAGCGAAGCGGATCCAAGGTTTCGACTTCAGGCGAAGTTCGCCGTCCAGCAGCTTGGGCGAGTTGATGAAGCTGTTGCGGTGAATGCCGCCGAGGCGCGCGAACTCGGCATTTTCAAGACCCGGAATGGTGCGGAAGATGCGCACCTGCTCGCCATGCTTCAGCTTGGTCTGGAAGCCGACCATGTTCCACAAGGTGCCGAGCGCATTGTCTTGGCGCAGCTGGACGCAGGCATAGGGCCAGCGTCCGGTTTTCGGATTGTCGAGGCCGACGCCCTTCATCGGCCCGTAGCGCAAGGTTTCGCGTCCGCGCTCGGCCATGACTTCGATCGGCATGCAGCCTTCGAAGTAGGGCGTGTCCTTCTCCCAATCCTTGAACTCGGTTTTCTCGCCGGCATTCAGCGCGGCGACGAAATCCTCATATTGCGCCTTGTCGAGCGGGCAGTTGATGTAGTCCTTCCCGCCCTTGTCCCAGCGCGCCGCCATCCAGGCGACGTCCATGTCGATGCTGTCGCGGTGGACGATCGGCGCAATGGCGTCGAAGAAGGCGAGGGCGTCCTGGCCGGTTTCCGCGGCGATACTCTCGGCGAGCCTGGAGCCGGTGAGCGGGCCGGTGGCGATGATCGTCGGGTGATCGGGCAAGGCGTCGATCCGTTCGCGGACGACGGTGATATTGGGGTGCCGCTCGATGGTGCGGGTGACTTCGGAAGCGAAGGCCTCGCGGTCGACCGCGAGCGCTGAGCCGGCAGGCACCCGATGCTTGTCGCCGGCGCTCATGATCAGGGAGCCGAGCGCGCGCATTTCCTGATGGAGCAAGCCGACCGCGTTGTTTTCCGGATCGTCCGAGCGGAAGCTGTTGGAGCAGACCATTTCGGCGAGGCGGTCGCTTTCGTGTGCCGGCGTCATGTCGCCGCCGCCGCGCATCTCGCTGAGGCGCACGCGGTAGCCGGCCTCGGCAAGCTGCCAGGCGGCTTCGGAGCCGGCGAGGCCGCCGCCGATGATGTGGATGTCGAACGACATGAGGGCGCCCATAGCCGCCTCAGTCTGATCCGTCATGCCGGGCTTGACCCGGCATCCGCCTTTTCCCCAATCGCGGGAGGAAAGCAGACCCCGGATCAAGTCCGGGGTGACGAGGCAAGAATGCGCATCTTCACCATCGGGTATGAGGGAACGACGGTCGCCGAGTTCCTCGCGGCGCTCACCGCGGCGAAGGTCGAGCGGGTGATCGACGTGCGGGCGCTGCCGCTTTCGCGCAGGCCCGGCTTTTCGAAGAGCGCGCTGCGCGGTGCGCTCAAGGAGGCTGGGATCGAATATGCGCACCTCAAGGCGCTGGGCACGCCGGCCGACGGGCGGGCGGCGGCGCGGGCGGGGCGGCATGCCGACTTGGAGCGGATCTATGCCGGGCAACTGGAGCTGCCGGAGGCGATTGCGCAGGGTGCGCAGATGATCGAGCTCGTGAAGGAGCGGCCCAGCGCCTTGCTGTGCTACGAGCGCGAGCCGGCGCATTGCCACCGCATGCTGTTGATCAATGCGGTCGCGCCTGACGCCGAGGTCGTGCACCTCTACACATGACTACGGTAGATCAGCTGTAGGAACTGCCGCCCGTTCAGGCGGTTACCCTTGCGCAACAATCGCGAAAACAAGGGAGATCGAGATGAAGAAATTTGCCATGCTGGTTGGCGGGGCGCTCGCGCTTGCTGCCTGTTCGACGACACCGCAGACCGCCGCGCCAGTCGACCTTACGAACCCGATGATGGCGCCGGGCTATCTCGCGATGGCGGCGAGCAGCGACATGTTCGAGATGCAATCGGCGCAGCTGGCGCACCAGATGACGCAGAATCCGGCGATCCATAGTTTCGCGTCGATGCTGCAGACGGATCATACCCAATCGACGCAGATGCTGATGGCGACGGCCCAGGCCGCGCGGATCACACCGCCTGCGCCGACGCTGATGCCGCAGCACCAGGCGCTGCTCGACCAGCTGCGCGCCGCGGGTACAGGCTATGCGTTCGACCAGGCGTTCAAGGACGTTCAGGTCCAGGCGCACCAGCAGGCGCTCGGCCTTCACCAGGGCTATGCGACGGGCGGCGACGTGCCGGCGCTGCGCACGACCGCGGGACAGATCGTGCCCGTGATCCAGAAGCACCTGAACATGGCGCAGTCGATGAGCGTGATGGCGCCGCCGCCGCCGCCCGCTCCGCAGATGACCCCGCCATCGACTCGCGGCGCCGGTGAACGCGGCTAAGGTTTAAGCCCCGACGAGAAAGGGCCCGGCTCATCACCGGGCCCTTTTTTGTTGGGGTTGCAGGGCAGCTCAGACGGTCGGCAGTTCGGCGGCCTGGGTCGCATTCTCGATCAAGGCTTCGATGTCGGGCACGGGACGGCCGCTCATCTCCTTGTTGATCGTGCAGATCACGCGCTTTTCGACTTCCTTGTGGAGCTCCTTGCGAAGCACGCCGAGCGCCTTGGGCGGGGCGACGATCGCTAGCGCCTCGAAATCGTTGCGAAGAACCCTCTTCTTGAGCTCTTCGGCCGCTTCCTTGATCCAGCGGTCTTCCTCCTGCTGGTGGAAGTCGGTTTCGCTATAGGCGGGCCGGTGGACGTCGGCGCCGCCCGACGCGCCGGCGGCCGCAGCGGTGCCGGGCGCATCGGTCCTCAGCTCGCGGTCCTTATAGTCTTCCCGTTCGTCATGCGCCTCGGTGCGCAGATCGATCTGCTGCGCGTCCCCTTCGTTGCGGAAGAACAGCATCTTGCGACCGTCGGCGACCAGCACGAGCGCATTGTGGGGAAGGGGCATCGATTTCTCCTTTTCTGGTTCGAACAAGAGAACGCCGATGCCCGCGCCCGGTTGCCGATAAACCGGTCCAGCCATGCCCCCGGCATGGCCGGCTGCGGTTTATTCCTCGGGTTCCGGGTCCACCGTCTGCTCGAGCTCGCTTTCGCCAACGACGGCGTCTTCGGTTGGCGCGATATCTTCCCCGCCTTCCAGCTCGATCTCTTCTTCCTCGCTCTCGTCGATCCTGGCGACGCTGACGACCTGCTCGCCATCGGCGACCTTGAAGATGGTGACGCCCATGGTGTTGCGCCCGGCGATGCGGATGTCGCCGACCGTGGTGCGGATCATCTTGCCCTGGTCGGTGACGAGCATCAGCGCTTCGCCCTGCCGCACCGGGAAGGACGCGACGACGCAGCCGTTCCGGGCCGAAGTGTCGATGTTGGTGATCCCCTGCCCGCCGCGGTTGGTGCGGCGATATTCATAGGCCGAGGAGCGCTTGCCATAGCCGTTCTCGGTGATGGTGAGGATGAACTGCTCCTTGTCCGCCATCTCCGCCATCCGCTCGGCGCTGAGCGACGGTTCGCCTTCCTTTTCGCCCTTCCACGGAGCGAAGCGGAGATAGGCTTCGCGCTCCTCCTGCGTCGTGCCGGCGCGGTGGAGGATCGACATGGAGATCACCTGGTCGCCCGGCTGCAAGCGGATGCCGCGGACGCCGGTCGAGGTGCGCGACTGGAATTCGCGGACGTCCGTCGCCTTGAAGCGGATCGCCTTGCCGTGGCGGGTGGCGATCAGCACGTCGTCCCCTTCCGTCAGCAGTTCGACGCCGATCAGGCGGTCGCTGGTGTCGCCCTGATCCTCGCTGTCGTCGCCGCCGTTCTCGCTCTCGTCGGCAGCGCCGACGCCGAACTTCATCGCGATTTTGCCGTTCGACGGGATGTTGGTGAATGACGCCATCGAGTTGCGGCGGACCGTGCCCTGTGCCGTCGCGAACATGATGTGGAGGTCGTTCCACTCATTTTCGTCCTGAGGCAGCGGCAGCACCGTCGCGATGGTCTCGCCCTCGCGCAGGGGCAGGAGGTTCACCATCGGCCGGCCCTTGGTGTTCGGGCCGCCCTCGGGCAGCTTCCAGACCTTCATCCGGTAGACGCGGCCAAGGTTGGAGAAGAACAGCACCGGGTTATGGGTCGAGGTCACGAACAGGTTGGTGACCGCGTCCTCGTCCTTGGTGGCCATGCCGGCGCGGCCCTTGCCGCCCCGCTTCTGCTCGCGGAAGATCGAGAGCGGGGTACGCTTGATGTAGCCGGCCATGGTCACGGTCACGACCATGTCCTCGCGCTCGATCAGGTCTTCGTCGTCGATGCCGTCCCAGGCGGCGGCGAGTTCGGTGACGCGCGGCGTTGCGAATTCGGCTTCGACCGCGTCGAACTCTTCGCGCATGACCTCGTAGAGGCGGGCGCGGTTGGCGAGGATTTCGAGAAGCTCGCCGATGCTGGTGGCGAGGCCTTCGAGCTCATTACCGATCTCGTCGCGGCCGAGGGCGGTCAGGCGATGCAGGCGGAGGTCGAGGATCGCCTTCACCTGCGCTTCGGACAGGCGGTACGTACTTTGGCCCGACTGCGGTTCGACCGCTTCGACGAGCGCGATGTAGGAGCGGATTTCCTCCATCGGCCATTCGCGCGAAAGCAGTTTCTCGCGGGCTTCGGCCGGCGAGGCCGAGCCGCGGATCATCCGTACGACTTCGTCGAGGTTGGTGACCGCGACCACGAGGCCGAGCAGGATGTGGGCGCGCTCGCGAGCCTTCAGAAGCTCGAACTTCGAGCGGCGGGTGATCACTTCCTCGCGGAACTTGACGAAAGCGTCGATGAAGTCGCGCAGCGTCAGCGTTTCCGGACGGCCGCCGCGGATCGCCAGCATGTTGGCCGGGAAGCTGCTCTGCGCCGGGGTGTGGCGCCACAGCTGGTTGAGCACGACGTCGGGGGTGGCGTCACGCTTGAGGTCGATGACGATGCGGACGCCTTCGCGGTTGGACTCGTCGCGGATGTCGCTGACGCCCTCGATGCGCTTGTCCTTGGCCGCTTCGGCGATCTTCTCGACAAGGCCGTTCTTGCCGACCTGGAAGGGGATCTCGGTCAGCACGATCGAGCGTCGGTCGCCGCGCCCTTCCTCGACATGGTGGCGCGAGCGCAGCATGATCGAGCCGCGGCCGCTCGTGTAGGCGCTGTTGATGCCGGCCTTGCCGAGGATCAGGCCGCCGGTCGGGAAGTCCGGCCCCTTCACATGCTCCATCAGCTCTTCGGAGGTGACGGCGGGGTTTTCGATATAAGCGCGGCAGGCGGCGAGCACTTCGCCGAGATTGTGCGGCGGGATGTTGGTCGCCATGCCGACCGCGATACCGCCGGCGCCGTTGACGAGCAGGTTCGGGAAGCGCGCAGGGAGGACCTGCGGCTCGCGCTCCGACGCGTCATAGTTGGGCGTGAAATCGACCGTGTCCTTGTCGATGTCGCCAAGCAGGAAGTTGGCGACCTTGGCGAGCCGCGCTTCGGTGTAGCGCATGGCCGCCGGGGGATCGGGGTCCATCGAGCCGAAATTGCCCTGGCCGTCGATCAGCGGCACCCGCATTGACCAGTCCTGAGTCATGCGGGCAAGGGCATCGTAGATCGCGCTGTCGCCGTGCGGGTGATATTTACCCATGACGTCACCGACGATGCGGCTCGACTTGCGGTAGGGCCGCCCGGCGACATAGCCCGCTTCCTGGCAGGCGTAGAGGATGCGGCGGTGGACCGGCTTCAACCCGTCGCGGACGTCCGGCAGCGCGCGGCTGACGATGACGCTCATCGCATAGTCGAGGTAGCTGGTCTTCATCTCCTCGACGATGGAGATGGGAGCGATGTCGCGGTCGCCGCCGGAAGGCGGATTGCTGTCGGAAGGAAGGTCGTCGACGGGCGGTTGCGTGGCCAAGAAATGGTCCTGTCTTTTGGGTGCGCGAATGGGAAGGCGGCATGTGCCGCGCCCCCCGCTTCCTACCTAGGGCATGGGACCGCCTAGCGCCACCCCGCGCGCGTGCGCACGCGAGGGCATCTGTGGAAAACGGCTAAAGTTCCGCGGAAGCTGGTCGGTTCGGCCGCGCCGCGGGCGCTGTGCCGTTTCGGGATGGTTAACGAATTCTTACTTAAGCTGGATTGAACAGGTGCGTAGAGACGGCGAACTTGCCTGAAGAGGATATGAGTTCGCGTGCGCTTCGACGACCGCCTGATGACGGTTCTGAACCAGCCCGGCGACGACGCCCGGGACCTGGCTGTGCGCTGGCGCCAGCTAGTCGACCTCGTCGCGCGCGCCGGGGGGCAGGCGGGCACTCCCGCCGTCGGTGAAGCGCTGGAGACGATCAGGGCGGATGCGCCGCGCGTCGACGAGCCTCTGCGGGCCGCCGCGGCCCGCGCCGTAGCCGCGCTTCCGCTGCCGCTCGGCCTGCTGGAAGTCTTCGCGTCCGACCGCTTATCGGTTTCGGCGCCGGTGCTTGCCGCCGCGACCCTCGATGCCGAGCAATGGTCGGCCCTGCTCGAGGTCGCGGACGAGGAGACGCGGCAGTTCATCCTGGCGCTCCATCCCGAAGTCCGGCCGCATGCCGCGCCAGCCGAGGAGCCGTCCACATCCCCCGCCGAAGAGCCGGAGTCGCTTGCGCCATCGCTTCACGACGTCGTCGAGCGGATCGAACGGCGGCGGCGGACCCGCGCGGCGATGCGCGCGGCTGCCGCACCTGCAGGAGACGCAGAGCCGGGCCTGTTCCGCTGGGAATGCGGGCCGACGGGTGAGATCGCTTGGGTCGAAGGCGCGCCGCGCGGGGCCCTCGTGGGGCGGTCGATCGCCAAGGCGCAGACAGGGGCAGGGGACCGGATCGACGCCGATGTCGTGCGGGCATTCGCGCTTCGCGCGCCGTTCCGTGACGCGGCGCTGACCTTCAGCGGCGAAGGGGCGCTGGCCGGCGAGTGGAAGATCAGCGGCGTGCCTGCCTTCGAGCCGAGCGACGGCCGGTTCGCGGGGTATCGCGGCATCGCGCTGCGTGATCAGGAGCCGGATGTCGGGGGAGGTGCCGACCCCAAGTCGGACGCGGATTCGGTCCGCGAGCTGGTCCACGAGATCAAGACGCCGCTGAACGCGATCATGGGGTTCGCGGAGATCATCGAGGGCCAGTATCTCGGCCCTGCGGAGCAGGCCTATCGCGAACGCGCGCAGGAGATCGTGCGCCAGGCGCGGCTGCTGCTGATGGCGATCGACGATTTGGATTTCGCCGCGCGGGTGCAATCGGCTGCGGCGGGCACGCAGTCGCGCACCGAGCTCGGTGAGCTGCTCGAGCGGCTGACGCCTGCGCTTCGCGAGACTGCAAGCGAGCAGGGGGTGGAGATCGATGCCTCGCCGCCGACGCGTGAAGCGCTCGCCGCCGCCGAGCCGGAGCTTGCCGACCGGCTGATCTTCCGCCTGTGCAGCGCGGTGCTCGAACAGGCGAGCGCCGGCGAGCGGCTCCGCCTGGCGGTCGAGCAGGCCGGCGATCGCTGGCGGGTTTCGATCGGGCGGCCCCGGCGGCTGGCGGGAACATCGCAAGAGCAGCTGTTCGGTCCGGCCGAGCCGTTCGGCTTCGCCTTTCCGCTGCGGCTCGTGCGCGGGCTTGCCCGAAGCGTCGGCGCGGATGTCATTGCTGCCCCGGCTGCGCTGGCGGTGAGCTTTCCGCGCGCCTGACTTGGCGCGCGGCGCGCCGGCGTCTATCGACCAGGCGCCGGGCAGGGCCTGTAGCTCAACGGTAGAGCCGGCCGCTCATAACGGCTAGGTTGCAGGTTCGAATCCTGCCGGGCCCACCGGTATTCGGCGAGGATTTGCGAAGCACCGCTTCGCCTGAGATCGTCGGGGAGTAGCGCAGTCTGGTAGCGCATCTGCTTTGGGAGCAGAGGGTCGCAGGTTCGAATCCTGTCTCCCCGACCATTTTTTCGAACGACTAGGCCGTAATCCGGCGCCACCTCGACGCCTGCGATGGTTCGAGCTAGGTTCGACACCGTTGTCGGAAGGGAAAGGCCGGGGGGCTATGCGGAGCGGGGAAGGCAGGCGGGTGACGATCCGCGAGGTTTCCGCCGCCGCGGGCGTGTCGATCAAGACAGTGTCGCGGGTGTTGAACCGCGAACCGCACGTCAAGGACAAGACGCGAAAGAAGGTCGAGGCGGCCGTCGAGCGCCTGAACTTCCGGCCGAGCAGCGTCGCAAGAACGCTGGCGGGCCATCGCTCCTTCCAGGTCGCGCTGCTCTACGACAATCCGAGTCCTTATTATATCAACGAGGTGCAGACAGGAGCGCTCGAGCGCTGCGCCGAGGAAGGGTTCAGGCTGATGTTCCAGCCTTGCGATTCTTCGAGCCCGACGCTCGTCGATACCGTCCTCGACTTCATCGAGGAAACGCATGTCGACGGGCTCATCCTGACGCCGCCGGTCGGCGACAATTTTCCACTCCTCGATGAACTGCAGCGCCGCAATGTGAGGTTCGTCCGGGTGGCGCCGGGGGACGACCGGCCGATCGCACCGGCGGCCGCGATGGACGACGTCGCGGCGGCGCGCGAAATGACCGAGTTCCTTCTTTCCTTAGGGCACCGGCGGGTGGGGTTCATCGTCGGCCATCCGGCGCACGCGGCGAGCGGACAGAGGCTTGCCGGCTACCGGTCGGCCTTTGCCGCCAACGGCATGCGCGTCGATCCGTCGCTCATCCAGCCCGGGCATTTCGACTTCGAGTCGGGGAAGGCGGCAACGGCCAAGCTGCTCGACCTGCGCAACCCGCCAACTGCGATCTTTGCCAGCAACGACGACATGGCTGCGGGAGCACTCGCGGTCGCCCATGAGCGCGGGATTTCGGTCCCGGACGAGCTGGCGATCGCCGGTTTCGACGACACCAACCTCGCCAATGCGGTCTGGCCGCCGTTGACGACTGTGCACCAGCCGATGCGCGCGCTGGCCCGTGAAGCTGCGGACCTCCTGCTTGCAAAGTCCGGTTCGGCCGAGCGCCGGATCTTGCGTCACGAGATCGTCGTTCGCGGCACCACCGGCGTGTCGATCAAGCAGCTTGACAGATGATCCATTTGCCGAGAACCTAGACAGCGTTGTCATTACGCGCAGGGGGTTTGCAGGGAAGCAGTGGCTAAAGCGGCGGCGCGTGCGGTGCCGTTTACACCCTGAAAGCTTCATCTTTTATCGACCACCTCGGGTTCGGCGGATGCTTAGCCGGAGTGTCTTAAATCGGATTTTTTTCCTCGCCGCTGACACCGATGTCAGACGCGAGCTAAGAGGGGAGCATCGCACATGAGAAAGGGTTCAACCGCCGCGCTGTCGTTTTCGGCGCTGATGCTGGCGAGCGCGGCAATGTCGCCTGCCTATGCGCAGTCGGTCGAGAAGAAAGACCAGCAGCCCGCAGCCGAGACTGCTGAAAACCCCGATGCGATCATCGTCACCGCGAACCGGCGCGAGGAGCGCCTTCAGGATGTGGCGGGCGTCGTCCAGGCACTGACCGCGGACGAACTCCGCCGCCTCGGGATCGGCAACGACATCCGCAACCTTCAAGCGGCGGTCCCGGGACTGAACATTGCGAACCAGGAAGGCAATATCGAGATCTTCATCCGCGGCGTCGGCTCGGCGAACAATACGGAGCTTGGCGACCCGGCGGCGGCGCCGCACATCAACGGCGTTTACATCCCGCGTCCGCGCGGCCTTGGCCTCCAATTCTACGACCTCGACCGTGTGGAGGTGAACAAGGGCCCGCAAGGGACGCTCTACGGTCGCAACGCGCTCGCCGGCACGCTGAACATCGTCACCAAGGAACCGGTGCTCGGTGAACTCGGCGGCTTCGTCCAGGGGCAGATCGGCACGCGACACAGCTATGGCGGGGAAGCGGCCCTCAACGTGCCGATCGGCAGCACGAGCGCTCTTCGCTTCGCCGGCTATTTCGACAAGCAGGGATCGTCGTTCAAGAATGCCGGGATCGACAAGACGCTGAAGCCCGCGGGCATTCAGGACAATGTCGCCGGCCGCGTTTCGTTCAAGAGCAACATCAACGAGCGCCTGTCGATCTTCCTGATGGGCGATTACGGCCAGGAAAGCGGAACCGGCTATCCGGGCGCGAACATCTATTCGGCCGTACGTGCGACCGGTGACCGCGCTGAGGACCTGCCGATGCGCGACGTCGTCTATCGCGGGTGGCAAGGCGACCTCGATAATGTGATCTGGGGCGTGCAGGGCCGCGTCAGCTACGACTTCGGGCCGTTCACCGCTCAATATCTCGGCAGCTACCGCAAGGTCGACTTCGAGCAGACGAACTCGGGCCAGGACGGCATCGCGTGGGAGGGCCGCGACGTCAGCGAGGACGGCGTCCAATACGACAATTACTCGACGCAATTCTGGCAGACTCGCTCCAAGGCGCAGACCCATGAAATCCGCCTAGTCGGCGACACCGCCCAGCGGCTGCGCTGGACGGTCGGTGCGTTCATGTTCGACGAGAAGCAGCAGGTCGGTTTCCTCAGCCTCGTTGACCGTGGTTACTGCTGCTATTCGGGCACCGAGTTCACGATGCCTGACGTGCGCGGCAAGTCGAAGGCGGCTTATGCGGACGGAACGTTCGACATCACCAAGCAGACCCGGCTGACTGCCGGGCTTCGCTACACGGACGAGAAGAAGTCGCGCTACGGGATCGGCGGCAACTGGGCGCTGGTGCTTGGCGGCGAAGATTTCGCCTGCTGCTTTGCCACGCGGCTCGGCACGCCGGGCTTCCGCCCCTCGCTGCTCGACCGTCCGAATTTCAATGTCGGCGCGCTCGACACGCCGCAGGAGCTCGCGAACTTTCTCATCGAAGGTATCGCCAGCATCGGCTCGCGCGACACATTGGTCGACCAGATCGGGTCGATTGCGGCGGGCACCAATCCGCTCGGCACCTGTTTCGTGCGCAGCGACATCGACAACGGCTTCGTCCGCTGCCCGGCCAACAATCCGAACAACACCAATGGCGGGTTCAGCTACGCGAACCTGACCATCCCGGGTCAGCAGGTCGGCAGCAGCAAGTTCAATTATTGGGACTGGCGGCTTGTCGGCGAGCACGACCTGACGCCCAACAACATGCTCTATGCGAAGGTCTCGACCGGTCACAAATCGGGCGGCTTCAACGACAGCTTCGACGCCGATTTGATCCCGGAAACCTTCAAGCCTGAAAAGCTGGTGGTTTACGAGGTCGGCTCGAAGAACAGCTTCAGCTTCCGCGGCCGCCGCGCAATCGGCAATGTCAGCGCCTTCTACTACGACTATAGCGATCAGGTCTTCCAGGACCTGACGACAATCGCGGTGGATCCGCAGACCGGCAATGCGACCGGCTTCTCGCTGGTCAACCGCAACGTCGGCAAGTCGCGCCTGTGGGGCATCGAAGGCGAGGCGATCCTGCCGCTTTCGGCGATGACCCGGCTGCACCTCAACGCCGTCTATCTGGATACGGAGATCACGAAGGGCCAGGTCGCCGACGCGCGCGCCCAGGACTTCAGCATCGGCGGGTTCGCACCGCTGATCGATCTGAAGGGGAGCCGCCTGCCGCTCGCGTCCAAGTGGAACCTCACCGGGCGGTTGCAGCATACGGTCAAGCTGCAGCGCGGGAGCGTCGATGGCCAGGTGCTCGCCAGCTATCGTTCGTCCTTCTACCTGACGCAATACAACGAACTGCCGGTCGTGTTCGCCACGCCGGATGGAACGGTGACGCGCGTCGAGACGGCGCTGGAAGCGGGCTTCCCGGACCGACAGGAAGGCTTCGTCACGGTCAACCTCGGCGTCGGCTACACGTCGGAGGACGGCCGCTGGCGCGTTGAAGGCTATGCCACCAACCTGTTCGACGTCGATGCGTCGCAAAAGGCGCTGGTCGGATCGGGCATCAACGTGCGCTTCCTCAACGAAGCGCGCTCCTTCGGCGTCCGCGTGCGGAGCTCGTTCTAGGGCGCCAGGGGGGGAGTCGCGGCGACCAGGCCGCGACTCCTCCCCGCCATCGAGCTCATCGATCCGCCGCTGCCGGGAAGGAACCTGATGCTTCCTATTCGCGCCTTCGAAGCGCCTTGCGATGCTCCGCGCCATGTAGGATGCGGTGCGCGCCGCAACGGCCGCCCATGACCGATATCGTCGTCGCCGACGTCGGCGGCACCAACGCCCGTTTCGCGATTGCGACCCTTGATGGGCCTGAACCGCGATTGAGCGAAATCCGCCGCTACGACACGGCCGATCACAGCAGCCTCGCGTCCGCCTGGCGGAGCTTTGCGTCCGACCTCGGCCGCAGCCTTCCGCGAGCGGCCTCGATCGCGGTCGCCGGCGGTCTCGGCGGCGACGTCGTGAAGCTTGCCAATTGTCCGTGGATCGTTCGCCCAAGCACGCTTGCGGATGAGCTCGGGCTGGACCGGCTAACGCTCGTCAACGATTTCGGCGCGATGGCTCATGCCGTCGACGCCTTGGCGGACGATTCTCTCGAATGGATCGCGGGTCCGCGTTCCGGCCGGCCTGCGGAGGGGGTCATCAGCGTCATCGGCCCGGGGACCGGCCTCGGCGTCGCCATGGTGCTGCGGCGCGCCGGGCATCACCACGTGATCGAGACCGAGGGCGGTCATATCGATTTCGCTCCGCTCGATACGCTCGAGGAGCAGATCCTTGCCCGGCTTCGCAGCCGCCACTTGCGGGTGTCGGTGGAGCGGATCGTTTCCGGGCCGGGGCTGGCCAACATCTATGAAGCCATTGCCAGCATCGAAGGGACGCCGGCGCGGATCCGCGACGATGCGAGCCTTTGGGCAGCGGCGACCGACGGGTCCGACCCGCTCGCTTCGGCGGCGCTCGACCGGCTGTGCATGAGCTTCGGCTCCGTCGCGGGCGATCTTGCCCTGGCGCAGGGAGCGAGCGCGGTGGTGATCACCAGCCAGCTTGCGCGCCGGGTGGTCGATCGCTTGCGCGGCGGCGCCTTCGTCGAGCGCTTCCTCGCCAAGGGCCGCTACCGCAGCCGGATGGAAGCGATGCCGGTCCTGCTCTGCCGTCACCCCGAGCCGGGGCTGTACGGCGCCGCGGCTGCATTTCAGAAAGAGCATATGAGCTGATGGTCGGCTCACGGGAGGCTTGTTGATGGCTTATCGCGCATTGGTGCTGACGATCTTGCTGGCGTCTTCCGCCTGCACCGCGCCGCAACAGATGGCGGAGCAGCCCATCGCCGCCGCTGCGCCTCGTGCGCCGGGCGAGTGGCCGAGAGCGGCAAGCGCGGTCCCCAGGGACCCGGCGCAGGAGGGCCGCATCGACGCGCTTCTCGCGCGGATGACGATCGAGGACAAAGTCGCGCAGATTATTCAGCCGGATATCGCCAGCATCACGCCGGCGGACGTCCGCAAGTACAAGTTCGGCTCCGTCCTCAACGGCGGCAATTCGTCACCCGGCGGCAACGAGACCGGCCCGGCCTCCGAATGGTTGAAGCTTGCGGACCAGTTCTGGGCGGCGTCGATGGACGGCCCGGAAAGCGCGCTGAAGATCCCCGTGATGTGGGGATCCGATGCCGTCCACGGGCACAGCAACATCGTCGGCGCGACGCTGTTTCCCCACAATATCGGCCTCGGGGCGACCCGCAATCGCGAGCTCATCCGCAAGATCGGCGAGATCACGGCGCTGGAGATGGTCGTGACCGGGCTCGACTGGGATTTCTCGCCGACCCTTGCGGTGGTCAGGGACGACCGCTGGGGACGGACGTACGAGGGTTTCTCCGAAGATCCGCAGATCGTCGCCAGCTTCGCCGGAGCGATGGTCGAAGGTTTGCAGGGGAAGGCCGGCACGCCGGGGTTCCTTGGGCCTGGCAAGGTAATCGCGACGGCCAAGCATTTCGTCGGCGACGGCGGAACGCTCGGCGGGAAGGACCAGGGCGACAATCCGTCGACGGCCGAGCAGCTAATCACCATTCACGGCGCCGGCTACCCGCCCGCGATCGAAGCCGGCGTCCAGGCGGTGATGGCGTCCTTCTCCAGCGTTCGCGGCGAGAAGGTCCATGGCGACGCCGATTTGCTTACCGGCGCGCTCAAGCAGCAGATGGGGTTCGACGGGCTGCTCGTCGGCGACTGGAACGCCCACGGGCAAGTCCCCGGCTGCTCGAATACATCCTGCCCGCAGTCGGTCAACGCCGGGCTCGACATGTTCATGGCGCCGGACAGCTGGAAGGGCCTCTACGACAGCACGCTCGCACAAGCGCGCTCCGGCGAAATCCCGGCTGAGCGCCTGAACGACGCGGTGCGGCGCATCCTCAGGGTCAAGATGCGCGCCGGACTGTTCGAGAAGGGACCGCCGTCGTCCCGCCCGTTCGCCGGCAGGTTCGAGCTTCTCGGCGCTCCGGCGCACCGGGCAGTCGCGCGGCAAGCCGTGCGGGAGTCGCTCGTGCTCCTGAAGAACCAAGGCAAAATCCTGCCGCTCCGTGCCGACGCTCGGATCCTGGTCGCAGGAGACGGCGCCGACAATATTGCCAAGCAGGCGGGCGGCTGGACGCTCACCTGGCAGGGGACGGGCGTCACCAACAAGGACTTCCCCAACGCCACCTCCATCTATGGCGGGATCAAGGAAGCGGTGAATGCGGCGGGCGGCACCGCGGTGTTGAGCGCCGACGGCAGCTATACCGCCAGGCCCGACGTCGCGATCGTCGTCTTCGGCGAGGACCCTTATGCCGAGTTCGTCGGCGACCGGCCGACGCTCGAATATAGCCCTGCGGACAAGAAGGATTTGAAGCTGCTGCAGCGGCTCAAGGCGGCGGGGATACCAACGGTTGCCGTGTTCCTGTCCGGGCGGCCGATGTGGGTGAACCCCGAACTCAATGCGTCGGACGCCTTCGTCGCGGCCTTTCTGCCGGGCTCCGAAGGCGGCGGCGTCGCCGACGTGCTCTTCCGCGCAAAGGACGGCGCCGTCCGCCACGACTTCAAAGGCAAGCTTTCCTACTCCTGGCCGAAACGCGCCGACCAGACGCCGCTCAACAAGGGCGACGCCGACTACGATCCGCTCTTCGCTTATGGTTACGGGCTGACCTATGCCGACGCTGGCGACCTTCCCCGGCTGTCGGAGGAGAGGCCGGTCGGCGTCGCCGCTGCAAGCGACGGAATCATCTTCGGGTCGGGCAAGCTTCCGGCCGGGTGGAGCCTTGGGCTGCGCGAAGAAGGCGGCGTGGTCGTGCCCGTCGACGGCAATTCCGGCGCAACCGGAAGCGGACGGCTTCGCGTCGCCGGCGTCGACCGGCGCGCGCAGGAGGATGCGCGGCGCTTCACCTGGGACGGGAGCGGCGGAGCGGCCGCGGTCATTTCTGCAGCGCAGCCGCTCGACATTTCGCGTGAAGCGAACGGCGAACTCAGCCTCGTCGTGGATTATCGTGTCGATGCGCGGCCTGCGGGGAACGTCACCCTCGGGCTCGAGTGCGGGCCGGGCTGCACGGCCTCTGTCCCGGTCGCGGGCACATTGCGGGCGGCCAAGATCGGCGAGTGGCGGACGCTTGCCGTTCCGCTGCGCTGCTTCGCCACCACAAGCGTCGACATGCGGCGCGTCAGTGCGCCGGTGGTGATTAGCAGCAGCGGCGCCCTTACCCTGTCGATTTCCGACGTGAGGATCGCCAGCGCGAACGTGCCGCAAAGTCAGTGCCAGCAGTAAAGGCCGAGGGGAAGCGGCCGCAGCGCGGCAAGCTGCTGGCGCTGCTGCGCCTCTAGGCGGCGATGTCTGGCAGCGTCTTCGCGGTGTCGATCATCCGGTTGCTGAGGATGCCGTAAGCTGTCTCCCAGGCTTCACGGGTTTCGCCCGTGAAGCTTTTGCCGAGCGCGAGTGCGAGCGTGTCGATCAAGGCTCGGCCAACGACCGGATAATGCTGATCCTTGACGCCATAGCCGTTGTGGCGGCGGGCCAGGTCGTCGATCGAGGGCAGCAGCGAGGCGAGGTTGGTGAGATTGCGGACGACGACGGCAAGCACCTGCATCAGCTTGGTGCCCTGATCGCTAAGGTCGCCCTTGAACATCGAGCGGGTTTCCGGCGCCAGCTCGAACAGGCGCGCGTAGAAGAGCGTGGCGGCCTGCTCGCGGTTCGGAACGACGAGGGCAAAGCTGTCCTGAACCAATTCGATCTGGCGAGGGGTCATCACTCAGGTCTCCTGTCTACATGCAGGAGAAATCGCCGGTGCCGGTCAGAACCTCATGTTGAGGTCGGCAGAGAATTGTTTCAAATGTTTCAGCCGGCACAAGGGGAGGGCATGTGGCGTACAGTGCGCATCTGGTCGTCGTCGACGACGAACCCGACATTCGCGACCTCCTTCAGAACTATCTGTCCCGTCACGGTTTCGCCGTAAGCGCGGTCGAAAGCGGCAAGGCGCTTCGGGCGCTGATGGCCGAGCGGCCGGTCGACCTCGCCATCCTCGATGTGAACATGCCCGAGGAAGACGGGATCAGCATCGCGCGGGAGCTTCGCTCGATGGGGCGGATCGGCATCATCATGCTGACCGCCAACAGCGACGGCGTCGACAAGGTCGTCGGGCTGGAGGTCGGCGCGGACGACTATGTGACAAAGCCCTTCGACCCGCGCGAACTGCTTGCGCGCGTGCGGAGCGTCCTACGCCGGGCGAGCCTCGAGGAAGAGGCGCCCGCGACGCTGGGCCGGGAAGTCGTGATCGGGACCGCGCGGCTGAACCTCGACAGCCGCAAGCTGTTCGCGGCGGACGGCAGCGAACTGCCGCTGACCGCCATGGAGTTTGACCTGCTGCGAACCTTTGTCGAGCATCCCAACCGGGTGCTGAACCGCGACCAGCTGCTCGACCTCGCCCACAACAAGGAGGCGGACGTGTTCGATCGGTCGATCGACACGCGGATCGTGCGCCTGCGCAAGAAGATCGAGGCCGATCCGCGGCATCCGCAGGCGATCAAGACCGTCCGCGGCGGCGGTTACCTGTTCACGCCCGCAAAGGCGTAGCGAAGCCGATTACTTGTTCTCGGCGGCGTTCGCCGGAGCATCACCGTCGCCGTCGGTGCGCGCGTCGACCTTGTCGGCGGTTTCGCTGACATCGTTGCTGATGTGGCCGGCGATATTCCCGGCCGTGTTGCTGACGTCGGCGACCGCATTTTCCGCGGTGTTCTGGTCGTACTGAACGGAAACCCCGTTTTCGTCCTTGTTGACGTTGCAGGCGGCGAGCGCGAGCACGGCTGAAGCGGCGATCAAATAGCGCATAGTCGTTCCTCCTCGATTGAGATCAACGCCGCCGGCGCGGCTTCGGCTCCGGTGCGATCGGGCCGGCAAGCACCGCCAGCATCGCCGTCCACGCCGCGACGTTCTGCCGCAGCTCCTCGCGGTCGACCTTGTCGAGCGTGTCGTCCGGCGTGTGGTGAAGGTCGAAATATTTGGTGCCGTCCTGGCTGAGCCCGACACCCGGCATGCCGGACTGGAGCATCGGCCCGATGTCGGAGCCTTCCGCTTCGTCGAGCGCGCCCGGGACGATGCCGAGCGGCGCCAGCGCGCTCTGGATCATCCGCGCCTCCGCTTCACGGCCTTTCCCGAGATTGCTGTTCACGCGCCAGATGCGGCCGGCGCCGAAGTCGCTTTCGGCGAGCGCATGGTGCGGCTCCTTGCCGTGCCGCTTCATATAATCGAGGCCGCCGTAGAGGCCGGTTTCTTCCGATCCGAACCAGACCACGCGAATGGTGCGGAGCGGGCGCCCGGCGTCCATGATGCGCTTGGCCGACGCAGCCGCGATGGCGACGCCGCTCGCATCGTCGATGGCGCCAGTGCCGAGATCCCAGCTGTCGAGGTGGCCGCCGACGAGGACCGGCGGCAGCGAGGGATCGCGGCCGGGGACCTCGGCGATGACGTTGCCCGACTCTCCCTGACCTTTCTGCGACACCAAAGTCAGGCGCATCGTGACCGGCTGGCCGCGTTTGAGGATGCGCTGAAGCTGTTCGGCGTCGGGCAGGCTGAGCGCGCCGGCGGGGATCGGGGTCACGCCCTCGGCGAAGCTCATGACGCCGGTGTGCGGATTGCGGTGATAGTCGGTGCCGATCGAGCGGATAACGATCCCGATCGCGCCCTTGGCGCTGGCGATGCTCGGCCCCTGGCGGCGCGGGCCGCCGAAATAGCCGTAGCCGGAGCCGTCCTGCGTGCGCGGCATCGCGTGGCTGACGAAGACGATCTTTCCGCGAACGGCGGATTCGGGCGCGTTCTGAAGGCCGGCCAGGGTGTCGAAGCCGACTACCTGGCCGGTGATGCCGGTTGCGCTCGTCGAAGCGCTGTTGCCGAGCGCAGCGACGGTCAGCCTCTGCGGGAAAGGCCCCAGGATCTCGGCGCCTTCCGCGCCGCGCGTCCAGGTCGGGATCGGGAAGGTTTCGACCCGCACGTTCGAAAAGCCGAGCGCCCGGAGCTTGGCGACGGCCCAGGTCCGGGCCCGGGCTTCGGCTTCGGTGCCGGCGAGGCGCTGGCCGACTTCGGTGGTCAGGCCTTCAGTAATGTCCCAGGCGATGTCGTCTTGGAGCGCAGCATCGCGCAAGGCGGCGACGGCGGCGGGCACGGGCGCGGGCGGAGCGGGCGGCTGCTGCGCCATCAGCGGAGCGGCGGCGACAAAGGCGAGGAGCGGGAGGAGGCGAGCTTTCATCCCGCTTTGCTAGGCAAAGACCAAGCCAGAGTCACGCCGATCAAAGGAGGCGCATCTGGGCTCCCTCCGGCGGGCGGAACAGGTCGGTGCGAAGACCGAACTTCGACTGCGGCAGGCCGTACTTCTTGGCGGCGATTTCGAACCGCGTCTTGAGAAGGTCGGCCCAGGCACCCTGGCCACGCATCCGGCTGAAGAAATTGGGGTCGTTGTCGCGGCCGCCGCGGAGCGAACGGATCGTCGCCATCACCTTGTCCGCGCGGTCCGGATAATGTTCGCGAAGCCAGGCGCGGAACAAGGGCGCGACCTCGTGCGGCAGGCGCACGGGCAAGTAGAAGCCGCCCCGCGCACCGGCTTCGGCAGCGGCCTGGACGATGTCCTCGAGCTCATGATCGGTGATCTGGGGTACCACCGGAGCGATCGCGACGTGGCAGGGTACGCCCGCGTCGTTGAGCGCCTTGACGGCGGCAAGCCGCTTGCGCGGCTGCGGCGCACGGGGTTCGAGCGTGCGGGCGACCTTCGAGTCGAGCGACGTGATCGAGATTGCCACCGAGGTCAGCCGGAAGTCGGCAGCCTGCTTGAGAAGGTCGAGATCGCGGAGCACGCGGTCCGACTTGGTGGTGATGGAAAAGGGGTGGCGCGTTTCCACCAGCAGCTCGATGAGCGATCTCGTGACTCGCCAGCGCTCCTCGATCGGCTGGTAGGGGTCGGTGTTGGTCCCCATCGCGATTGAGCGGCATTCGTAGCCGGGCCGCGACAGCGCCGCATGCAGGAGTTGCGCAGCATCGGGCTTCACGAACAAGCGGGATTCGAAGTCGACGCCGGGGGAGAGGTCGTGGAAGGCGTGGGTCGGGCGCGCGAAGCAGTAGATGCAGCCGTGCTCGCAGCCGCGATAAGCGTTTACCGAACGGTCGAAGCCGATGTCCGGCGAGCTGTTCCTGGTGAGGATGGTTTTGGGTCGCTCAACCGTGACCGTCGTGCGCCGCTTGGGCACGCCGTCCAGCGCTTCGACCTGGTCGAGCCATTCGCCCTCGACGATCCGCTCCTTTAGGTTGAAGCGGACAGGTGTCGGATTGCGGGTCGCCCCGCGTCCATGGTTCGACTCGACTGGCATGCCGAAAGCATAGCGGCACACGAGAACAAAACAAGAACTTAGCTAATGAGCTAGCCGCGATGTACCCGTCGGGAAGGCGGGCCAATGGTGCTGGACCATGCTGCGCAAGGTCGCCTGGTCCTGATGGTTGAGGCCTTGGTAGACCCACATGTTCCGGAGCACCGACGGCACGTAGTAGCGCGTTTCCCAATAAGGCAGGGATTCGATCCACAGCAGCGGATCGCCCTTGTCGTTGATGGTCGTCCAGCGGCTGACCGGCGTCGGTCCTGCGTTGTACGAGGCGATCACCCGCGGGAGCTGCCCTCCGGTGGACGAGAAGCGCCGCATGCGCTCGATGAAGCTCTGCCCGAATTCGAGATTGTAGCGATGATCGGTCAGCGATCCGCGCGAGAACGGAATGCCGCGCGTGCGGGCCTCGTCGGAGGCGGTGCCGGGAACGACCTGCATGAGCCCGACGGCGCCGGCGGAGCTCACCGCCGTTCGGCGGAACGACGATTCCTGGATGATGTGGCCGAAGGCGAGCGCCGGATCGACGCGCCAGCCGGTCAGCGGCTCCCACTTTGGATTGGGGAAGCGGTCGGTGGCGTCGGCGCGGGCACCGGCCTGGCCATATTTGGCGAGCCAGAGCTGGGCGGCCGGGAGGTCGAGCCGCTTGGCGAGCTGGATCAGCGCATGATGCTCCGTCGACAGGCCGATCATCGCCTGATGCTGGATCATCTCCTCGGCGCGCGCGGTCTCACCGATCCTGACGAACTCGATCGCGCGCCTGACATTGGGCAAATGGTCGACCGGCGGGTCGAAGCCGATGAAGGGGTCGTTGCCGAGCTTGGTCGGCATCCCGAGCGCCTCGCGGGCGAGAAGCCCGTAGAAGCTTTCCTGCGCCTGCCACGGGGTCGCGGCGGCACGCAGCAGCCCCTCGA
The DNA here is from genome assembly GCA_036563485.1 of Sphingomicrobium sp. Lineage (NCBI taxonomy): Bacteria > Pseudomonadati > Pseudomonadota > Alphaproteobacteria > Sphingomonadales > Sphingomicrobiaceae > Sphingomicrobium > Sphingomicrobium sp. The sequence continues at coordinate 2,164,438 of DATCMI010000001.1, forward strand.
CGGCGGCGGGGCGGCCGGCGGCCTGTTCCGACCGTGCGGCCCAATAATAAGCGCCGGCGCGAAGCTCGCGCTGGTCGGCGAGGCTGGCCGCCTGGCGGAAGGCGACGGACGCGGCGTTGAAGTCGTTGAGCCGCCACGAGGCGAGGGCGGAGATCCAGGCCGCCTGGCTCGACCATTCGCCGGTCGCGCCCTGGCGCCAGGTGTCAGCGACCCGCCGCGCGTCCATGTCGAGGCCGCGGACATAATACATGAAGGCGACGCGGGTCCCGGCTTCGGCACGAGCGTTCGCCGACAGCATCGGTCCCTGCGTCGCGAGAAGGGCTTCGGCGCCGGCGGCATCGTCGGCTTTCACGAAGGGGTCGATGGCGGCGCGCAGCTGGTCGGCCGCGGGTTCGCCCGTCACCGGCTTGGCTCGGTAGCGCACGGGGGAGAAGCCGAGCACGACCTGTGGTTTCTTGCCGTAGATTGCCGGCGTGTTGGTCGCGCCGCGCTTCAGGGCCATGCGGGCGAGCTGGTCGGCCTGCGGCAGTTCCGGCGCCTGGGCGAGCAACGTCAGAAGCGAGCCCAAGTCCACGACCGGCGAGCCCTTGGCAGTATAGAGTTCGGCTTTCGCCGCGGCCGTCAGGACACTCGGCGGAAGCGCGGCAATCCCGGCCTGCGCGGAGGCCCAATTGCCAAGGTCGATCGCATCGAACACGCCGCGCCAGTCGCGAGGCACCGGAACGGTGGCGGCGGGCGCCGGCAGCGGCACTTGCGGAATGGTTTGGATGAGCGCCGGCTGCTGCGGCAGCGGCTGCGTGCGGACGGTCGGAAGCGGGGCCAGCGGATCGGCGCCCGGCTGCGCGGTCTGCGCGGCGAGCGGCGCCGAACATAGCAAGGTTCCGAAGGCGATCAGGCGAGAGTTCAAGATTCGTCCTCCATGAGGAGCAAAAGGTCTTTCCATGCCAATGACTTGTCTGCCGGTCTTTTGATGAGGTGACGGGGGTGGAAGGTAGCGACGGCGCGCACGCCTTCGACCTTGTGAAGGTGGCCGCGGGCCTGGGCGATCGGCTTGCCGAGCAAGGCCTGCGAAGGACCGTCGCCAAGCAGGAGCAGGCGCTTCGGCCTCGCAAGCGCGATGTGGCGGCGCGCGATCTCGGCGCAATCCTCGCGGTCCTTGGCGCTCATCCGCACGCCGGGCGCGTTGAAGCAGGAAAGCGACGCGCAATAAGCATGATCCGCCTTGATGCCGATCGCCGCTAACATACGCTGCGCAAGCGCCCAGGAGTCGCCGCCGATCGGCTGGCCCGCGGCATAATCTTCCAGCGTCGGAATGTCCGTCAGCAGCATCACGGGAGCCTCTTCGGGCCCCTGCGGAAGAATACGCTTGGAGGTCGATGACGCGAGCGGCAGATGGGCGCTGGTGGCGAGCCACTCCTGGAGCTCGGCGAGCGTCTCATGGCTTGGCCGGGTGACGTTCGGCGCTTCGGCGGGGGCTGCGGCGGAAACGGCTTGCTTTGGAACGGGCGGCTTCAGCCAGTCGCGCGCGTCTTCCTGGATTGCGATATCGACGCCGGACTCGAGCCACCAGGCGAGCGCGCTGCGCGCTTCGGCAATCCCGATGCTGTCCAACTCCCCACCCACGCGACTTTCCTCTCCGCCATTGACGCCACGGTCAAGGAATTGGCAGGGCAGGCAGGGCCAAACCGAGTCAGAAGCGCGACGAATTTCGTGGATAACCCGCTTGGGGCACATCGAGGGAGGAACATGAGCCAGCGCGAGTCCATGGAATATGACGTCGTGATCGTCGGTGCCGGCCCTGCCGGGCTGAGCGCGGCGATCCGCCTGAAGCAGCTGGCAAGCGAGGCCGGGCGCGAGCTTTCCGTCTGCATCCTCGAGAAGGGCAGCGAGGTCGGCGCGCACATCCTTTCGGGCGCCGTTGTCGACCCCCGCGCGCTCAACGAGCTGATCCCCGACTGGAAGAACAAGGGCGCGCCGCTGACGGTGCCCGTCACCGAGAACCACCATTGGGTACTGAGGAAGAATGGCGGCAAGTTCGCGATGCCGCACATGCTGATGCCCCCGTTCATGAACAACAAGGGGACCTATACGCTCAGTCTCGGCAACCTCTGCCGCTGGCTTGCGGGCCAGGCGGAGGAGCTCGGGGTCGAGATCTTCCCGGGCTTTCCGGCCGCCGAGATCCTGTTCCACGACGACGGGTCGGTGAAGGGCGTCGCGACCGGCGACCTCGGCATCGCCCGCGACGGCAGTCATCGCGCCGACTACCAGCCTGGCATGGAGCTGCACGCCCACTACACCTTCTTCGCCGAAGGGGCGCGAGGCCATCTGACCAAGCGGCTGACCGAGCTGTTCGGCCTTCGCGACGAGAGCGGACCGCAGGTTTACGGCATCGGAATCAAGGAATTGTGGGACGTTCCTGCCGACAAGCATAAGCCCGGGCGAGTGATCCACACGCAGGGCTGGCCGCTCGAGGACGCGTGGGGCGGGGGGTTCCTGTACCATCAGGAGAACGGGCAGGTCGCGCTCGGCTTCGTCGTGTCGCTCGACTACAAGAATCCCTATCTGTCGCCGTTCGACGAGATGCAGCGCTGGAAGACCCATCCGGCGATCCGCGCCGAGATCGACGGCGGCCGCCGCGTTTCCTACGGCGCGCGGGCGATCAACGAAGGCGGCTACCAGGGCGTGCCGAAGCTGGTGTTCCCCGGCGGGGCGCTGATCGGCTGCTCCGCCGGCTTCGTGAACGTGCCGCGGATCAAGGGCACGCATACGGCAATGAAGACCGGGATGATGGCAGCGGAAGCGGCGTTCGAAGCCGTCGCTGCCGACCGCTCGGGCGATGTGCTCGACGCTTATCCCGCAGCCTACGAGACGAGCTGGGTGAAGAAGGAGCTGAAGGGCGTCCGCAACGCACAGCCCTCGGTCGCCCACTTCGGCGGCGTGATGGGCACGCTCTACGCCGGGCTCGATCTGTGGCTGAACCAGCTCGGCATCGGCGTGCCGTGGACCTTGAAACTGCGGCCCGACCACAAGGCACTGCGCCGCCGCGATCATGCGCGGCCGATCGACTATCCCAAGCCCGACGGGGTTCTAACCTTCGACAAGCTGTCGTCGGTGTTCATTTCGAACACCAATCATGAGGAGGACCAGCCGGTTCACCTGACGCTCAAGGACGCGGACATACCGACGGCGATCAACCTGCCGGTCTATGCGGGACCCGAGCAGCGCTACTGCCCGGCTGGGGTGTACGAATATGTCGAGGACAATGGTGCGCCGAGGCTTCAGATCAACGCCCAGAACTGCGTCCACTGCAAGACGTGCGACATCAAGGACCCGACCCAGAACATCAACTGGGTCACTCCCGAAGGCGGCGGAGGCCCCAATTACCCGAACATGTAGGTTCCTTGGCGCTGTAGCGGTCGCCGCTTTGCTCGTTCCTGCGGCGCCTGCGGCGGCCGCGCTGTCGACCCGCAATCCGGCGCTGACCTATGTCGAAGCGCGTGCGGCGGCGATGAACGGCGAACATGCGCGAGCCGCCGAACTGCTGGCGGCGCTCGCCGGTTCACGGCCCGACCAGGCGCAGTTCGCACAGCAGGCGCTGAGCGAAGCGATCGGCGCTGGGCGCATGGACCTGGCGCTGCGCCTGATCCCCAATGTTCCGGCGGGGAAGCTGAGCACCGACGCCCGGCTGCTGATGGTCACCGAAGCGGTGAAGCAGCGGCGGGTCGACCGTGCGGTCCAGTGGCTCGGCGGGGGCGGGCCGGGCGGCCTCGGTTTCCTCGCCCCGCTGCTGACGGGCTGGGACGCAGCCGAGCGGGGCGACGCGGCGAAGGCGCTGTCGGCGATCGGCGAAATCCCGGAGAAGGGGCTGCTGTCGCCGCTCAAAGACGAAGAGACGGCGCTGATCCTGCTGAAGCTGCGCCGCCCTGCCGAGGCGGAGCCATACGCGCGACGGGCGATCGGCAATGCCGGCAGCCGAGAGGGACGAGTTCGCCTTGCGCTCGCCGACGGCTTCCTTGCTGCCGGCGACCGCACGCGCGCGGCGGCAATGATCGAAGGCATGGACAGTGACGGCATTGCCGCGCGGCAGCGCATCCTTGCCGGCCGGATGAGCGGGGAAGGGATCGATACGGGCGCGAAGGCGCTCAGCGTTGTGCTGACGGCGCTAGCCGGGGACGTGATGCGCGCGCAGCAGGGGGCCGCTCCTGTGGGCCTGGTGCAAGTTGCCCGTTACGCCGACCCGAAGAACAGCAGCGCGACGGGGCTGCTCGCAATGCTCCTCGACAATCGCGACCGGACCGCGGAGGCGCTTGCGCTCCTCGCTTCGGTTCCGCGCGAGGACGCGCTGATCTCCGCGATCCGCGACGCACAGGTGCGCATCCTCGCCGGGAGGAAGCGCTACGACGAAGCGCTCGCGATCGCCTCCGCTGCGGTGCGCGGCGCCGATGCCGGGATGACCGATTTTGCGCGCTATGGCGACGTGCTCGAGGCGATGGGCCGCCACCTCCCTGCGGCGGAGGCCTATCAGCGGGCGATTGCGATTGGCACGGCGCAGGGCCTCAAGGGCGAGCTTTGGACCTTGCGCTTGCTTCACGCCGGCGCGCTGGAAGAGGCGAACCGCTGGCCCGAAGCCAAGGTCGTGCTCGAACAGGCGCTGCTGACCAACCCGGACCAGCCGCTGCTGCTCAACTTCTTGGGTTATGCGAAGCTCGAGCGCGGCGAGGATGTCGCTGCCGCCGAAGCGATGATCCGCAAGGCCATCGAAATGGCGCCGGACAATGCTTCGATCATCGACTCGCTGGGGTGGGCTCAGTTCAAGCTCGGCCGGACCGATGAAGCGATTGCGACGCTCCAGTCGGCGGCGGAGAAGGACCCCGGGCAGGCCGAAATCCACGAGCATTTGGGCGACGCCTTGTTCAAGGCGGGGCAGCGGATCCAGGCGCGGTTCGCGTGGAGCGCTGCGCTGGTGACGGCCGAGGACGAGATCGCGACGCGGGTGAAGGCAAAGCTGCAGTCCGGCCTGACCAGCGCCAACGCCGCACCTTGACCGCAGCGAAAGAGATCGCGCCGGCCAAGATCAACCTGGCGCTCCATGTCCGGGGCAAGCTGCCCGACGGCCGCCACGCGATCGAGACTCTGTTCGCATTCTGCACCGACGGCGACCGGCTCGAAGGCGAGAGCTTCGAGGCGGAGCGGACTGGCTTTTCGCTGGCGGTCGGGGGTGAGTTTGGCGGCGACCTCTCCGGCGACGAGCAGAACCTGGTCGAAAAAGCATGGGCTGCGCTGACCGCGGCCGCGGGCTTGCCCCGGCAGACCTTCCTGAAGCTCGATAAACGGCTTCCGATTGCCTCCGGGATCGGCGGCGGTTCGGCCGATGCCGCGGCGGCACTGCGCCTTCTTACCAGCTTGTGGGGCACCGACCCGGCGCTCGCGAGCGCGGTTGCGCCGAAGCTCGGCAGCGACGTCCCGGCCTGCCTGCTGAGCCTGCCGTGCCGAGGCGAGGCCGCGGGGGACTTATTGTCGCCGGTTGACCTGTCGGGACTTTCGGGAAAGCCGGTTCTGCTCGTCAATCCCCGGGTGCCGCTGTCGACCGCTTCCGTGTTCGCGGCGTGGGACGGCGTGGACCGGGGGCCGCTCAGCGACTGGCGCGAGGGACGCAACGACCTGGAGGAGCCGGCCATCGCACTGGTTCCGGAGATTGCCGAGGTGCTCGACTGGCTTCGCCAGCGCGAAGGCGTGTCCTTCGCGCGGATGTCCGGGTCCGGCGCGACCTGCTTTGGCTTGTTCGACAGCGATGAGGCCCGGGATGCTGCCGCCGAAGCCGTGCCCGACGGCTGGTGGCGCCTGGCGACCTACCTGCGCTAGGGAGCCGCGATGAGCGGACGCCCGATCCTGACTGCCGACGCGATGCGTGCCGCCGAACAGGCGGCGATCGATTGTGGGGTGAGCGTCGACGCGCTGATGGACCGGGCTGGGGCGGGGCTTGCCGAAGCGGTCTACCGCTTTGCGGGGCCGATGCCGGTGTTGGTGCTCTGCGGGCCGGGCAACAATGGGGGCGATGGCTTTGTCGCAGCGCGCGTCCTCGCCGAACGCGGTGTGTCCGTTCGTGTCGCGGCACTGGCCGAGCCGGCAAGCGAGGCGGCAAAGGCCGCGCGATCGCGCTGGCGCGGCGAAGTAGAGACGCTGGATAGCGACACGACCCCGGCACCGATCGTCATCGACGCTTTGTTCGGGACCGGTCTCAAGCGCGGGCTTGAAGCGGCTGTTCAGGAACAGCTTTTTCGCCTCTGCAATGCCGCGGTGGTGCGCGTGGCGTGCGACCTGCCGAGTGGCGTCGACAGCGACAGCGGGGCGGAGCTCAGCGAGGTCGCCGCGTTCGACCTGACGGTCGCGTTCGGCGCGCTGAAGCCGGCGCACCGCCTCATGCCCGCGATGCGCAAGTGCGGCCGCGTCGTGCTTGCGGAGATCGGCATCGAGGCTTCAGCGCCCTGGCATGAGATTGCGGCGCCGCGGCTGCCGGTCCTCGCGCCCGATGCGCACAAATACACACGCGGGCTCGTTCATGCGCTCGCGGGAAAGATGCCGGGGGCGATCGCACTAGCGGCCACTGCCGCGGCCACCGCCGGCGCCGGCTATGTCCGAGTCAGCACGTCCCGCAGCATCGACGGTTTGCCGGCGTCCATCGTGCAGACGGACACGGCGGTGCTCGCCGATGAGCGGATCGGCTGCATCCTCGTCGGGCCGGGCATGGGCGATATCCCCCAGGTGCTGACGCTGGCACTGACGTCGCGCGCGCCCAAGGTGATCGATGCCGATGCGATCGGCCATCTCGGCGAGCCGGAGCGGCTGAAGGGGCAGGACGCAATCCTGACGCCGCACGAAGGCGAGTTCGTCCGTCTGTTTGGCGATCTGCCTAGAAGCAAGGCGGATCGTGCGCTGGAGGCGGCGCGGCGCTCAGGTGCGGTCGTCGTGTACAAGGGAGCGGACACCTTGGTGGCTGCCCCTGACGGACGGCTCGGGTTCAGGGCGCCGGCCCCGGCATGGCTGGCGACCGCCGGAACCGGCGACGTGCTCGCCGGCGCGATTGCGGCCCTGCGCGCGCAGGGCATGCCGGCGTTCGAGGCGGCCTGTGCGGGCGTATGGCTGCAGGCGAAAGCCGCTGAGCTGGCGGGTGCTCAGATGATTGCCGACGACCTCGCCCGAGCGATCCCTAAAGCCATCGCGTCCCTATGAACGAGCTGGTCGTGCGCATCGCAGCGCGCGGCGACGGCGTGACGTCATCCGGACGCCACGTCGCGTTCGGCGTGCCGGGCGACGCCTTGCTCGAAGACGGCGCGCTCGCGCCCGGACCGCACCATCAGCAGCCGCCTTGCCGCCATTTCCCGGAATGCGGCGGGTGCCAGCTGCAGCATGCGGACGACGAGGCCTATCGCGCATATCTGACGTCGCGCATCGAGACGGCGCTCGCGCAGCACGAGCTTGCAGCCGACATTCGTCAACCGCATCTGTCGCCGCCATGCTCGCGCCGCCGCGCGACCCTGCGCGCGCTGAAGGCGGGCAAGGGAGCCGTAATCGGTTTCAACGCCGAGAAGTCGCACAGCATCATCGACATGCGCGAGTGCCATATCCTTCGGCCCGAGCTGTTCGCGCTGGTCGCGCCGCTGCGCGCGCTGTTGTCAGGGCTGCTGACGCCAAAAAGGACGGCAGAGGTGCAGCTGACGCTCGTCGACCAAGGCGTCGACGTGCTGCTCAAGGGCGTCTCGGCCGACGGGCTCGAAGCGCATGAGCTGTTGACGTCATTTGCGATCGAGCATCGCCTCGCGCGGCTCAGCCTTGACCAGGGGCTCGGTCCCGAAGCCTGGTTTGAGCCGCAGCCGGCGACAATCACTTTGTCGGGACGTGCCGTCGGCTTCGCGCCCGCCAGCTTCCTTCAGGCGACGGAAGACGGCGAAGCGGCCCTGGTAGCATGTGTTCGCGAGGCGCTCGGCGAAGGACAGCCGATCGCTGACCTGTTTGCCGGCCTTGGCACCTTCGCGCTCGCTACCGGCGCCGCTTACGCCGCCGAGGCGTCACGCGACGCGGCGGCAGCCCTCAAGCGGGCCGCGCCCAACATGGCAGTCGATCATCGTGACCTGTACCGGCGGCCGCTCGATTCCGCCGAGCTGTCCAGGTTCGCCGGCGTGGTCCTCGATCCGCCGCGCGCCGGCGCGGCCGAGCAGGTCGCGGCGCTCGCCGGCTCGTCAGTAGCGCGGATCGCTTATGTCAGCTGCAATCCGGCAACCTTCGCGCGGGATGCCAAGACGCTGACGCAAAGCGGCTACACGCTCTCGTGGGTGCGGCCTGTCGGACAGTTCCGCTGGTCCACCCACGTCGAACTGGCGGCCTGCTTCAGTCGATGAGGCGCAGCGCGGCGTGCACCGTAAGGCCGAGCAGGCACAGGCTCGCCAGCAGGAACAGCAGGAAGCGGTAGCGGACGACGTTGACCGTCGCCTGGACAAGGCTGTGGAGGATGCGGAAGCCCACATAGGCCCAGGCGAGATAGACGTTGATCGGCGCATCGAAGCGCATGAGGATCAGCGCGAAGACGATCGCGTAGAAGACCGTCGGCTGCTCCATCAGGTGCATGTAATTGTGGGCGGGCCACTGCCCTTGCGGCGTGGCTTTGCCTTCGAGGTCGGCCCCGCGCGAGCCGTTCGGGATATTCGAGCGAGTGACGCCCAGGCGCTTGAACTCGCGACCCCGCGCGAGCGCCATCCACACCATCATGACAAGCGACCATGCGACCAGCGCGACGACTGGCCCGAGCAGCGGACTATGTTCCATCGATCCCCCCTTTAAGAACGCTCCAGCCTAGCAGCAGCAATGGCCTACGTCAGGGCCCCTAACGTGCGAGGGTGAAGCGGATTGCGGCGCCGGCATCGGGACGGCTGTCGCGGATATTGCCCGGCTGCAGCCGCGCGAAGCTATGCAGGCCGAGGAAGCCGCCGAATGCAGGCCTTGTGTAGGCGACCTCCACGTCGCGCTCACGTCCCTTTGGAGCAAGCCCCAGGAAGAGGTTGCCGTAGCGTGCCTCGCCGGTTTCGTAGTTCCAGCTGGAAGGCGCCAGGAGAGTGAGCCCACCTGCAGTTACGCGGAGCGGCTCGCTGTAGCCGAGGGAGAGGGTGCCCAGCAGGCCGAACGGCCGCTGCTTGACCGCATCGACAGCCAGGGAGCGGCTGGACATCCGCCCGGATTGCGCGAGCCCGAGGCCGGCGCCGAGCGACGTCCAACCGCCTCGATAGCTTGCCGACGTGCTCCAGCCGCTGCCGAGATCTACATCCAAGCTGGCGTCCACGAAGTGGCTGGTCGCCCCGCCACCGTAGATCGCATCGGCGAAACGCGCGCCGAGGACAGTGCCGCTTTCATGCTGGCGCGAAGCGGTGAGGGTCAGCCTGGCCGGACCCGCTGCGGCGTCGAGCGAAAGCGCGTCGATCCGATATTCGGGCATGTGCGCGTCGGCGAGCCGCTTGCCGGTCCAGCTCTTGCCGCGTTCTTCGGTGAGCGACACCCCGACAGCGCCGATCTGGTAACGAACGCCGATTGCCGTGGACGGAAGCGTCTGCACGCCGCCGCGGCTTCCCGGATCGCGAGCGACGAGGAAGGCGCGATCGGCGGCGTTGCTGAGCTGCCGCTGAAGCGCGCGCGTACTTTGGGATAGGCCGAGCGCCATCTTGGTCCGGCTGGAAAGCTGGGTGATGGCGAGCAGGGCGACTCGCTTCGCCTGCTGGCGGTCGGTCTCGTGAGCCCAAAGCTTCTTCAACAGCGCGGTGGTGGGCTGATCGGTCTGGCTGGTCAGCCTCATCGAGACTGGGCCCGCGGCGAGGCTGACCGTCTCGACCGCCGTGGAGCCGAAGCTTTCGGACAGCGGGCGATCCGGCGCCGCGGAGCCGACGGTCTTGGCAAGGTCCACGGTGTAGGCGCGCGAATATTGGTCGAGGACGATCGTCTTCGCAGTCGAAGAGGCCGCAGCGTCACCCATCGGTCCCGAACCGGAGCCATTGTCGAAGAGCGATACCGGCTGGCCGGTGCCGGCGATGCTGGTCTGCCCCTTCGGCTTGAAGGCGCTCGCGATGTTGAGGATGCCGCGCCCGAAGACGGGGTCCGTCCCCGGCGCTCCGGCGTCGTCGGCGGTGGACAGCAGGAGATCGACGATCTGCGGGCCGGTGAGGTTGGGGAACGCACTGGCGAGAAGGGCGGCGGCACCGGCGATCGTCGGCGTCGCGAACGACGTGCCGCTGACGTTCACATGGGTGCCGAATTGGTTGACGGTCGCGTTGTTGCGCCCGAGCGCCACGAGATAGGACTCGGCAGCTTCCGTCGTTCCCGCCCGGTCGGAAAAGGAGCTGATGTTGCGGTTTGCGTCCATCGAGCCGGCGATGATGAACAGGCCGCTGCCGCCATTGTTCTCGATGTTCTTGAGCGCGAAGCCGTTGGGGTTGGCAGTGCCGGAATTTCCCGCCGCCAGCACCATGACGATCCCCGCGTCGACAGCGCGCTGCATGGCCGGCCAGACGGCATCGGTCATGCCTTCCTCATCGCCGAACGACATGCTCATGATCTTGGCTTGGTTGACCGTTGCGAGGTCGATCGCCGCGTCGATCCTGTCGTCGAGGAAGCAGTCGTTGCCGTTCTTGCACCCGGCCGGGTCGTAGACGTTCAGCGACAGGATCGTGGCGTTGTACGCGACGCCTTGCATATACTGCCCGTCGCGGTTGGCGGCGAGCACGCCCGAGACCATGCTGCCGTGGCCCTGGTGGTCTACAAGGCCGCGGTTGGCGGCCACGTCCTGGCTGGCAGGATCGAGCCGGCCTTTGAACTCGGGGAGGTTGGGGTTGATGCCGGTGTCGATGACGGCGACCTTCACGCCCGCGCCGGTCGCCCCGGCTTCGTAGGCGGTGATCGCATCGGCGAGGAGAGCTGAATTGGACGCCTGATATTCCGCATCGTTCAAGCCCGAACTGGGCGTTGGCGTCGGAGTGGGAGTCGGTGTCGGCGTAGGGGTGGGGGTCGGAGTGGGGATGGGCGAGGGGCCGCCGCTGCCGCCACCGCCGCAAGCGCTCAGCAACAGGCCGAGCGAACAGGTCCCAACGAGAAGAGCGTATCGACGCAACATAGCAGCCTCCCCAAGCGAAGACGGGAGGCTGAACCGGTAAACGCGGCAGGTAAAGCCCCGAAAGACTTACCTGCCGCGCTTTTTTCGTCCTTAATCGAACAGCTTGGCGAAGCGGCGCTTCTCGCGGTTCTTCCAGGCGCCGCGATGATAGGCGTCGCTGGCGAGGAGCGGGAGGACGCTCGTCGCTTCGGCGAACACCATCTGCTCCTGCGCCGTCGAGACCTTGCCCCAGCTTGCAGCTTCCTGGAGCGTCGAGGAGGAGCAGGCGCCGTCGCGCACGTCGGCCACCGTGATCTGGATGGCGTACTTGTGCACTTCGACATCGTCGTGGCCGAGGATCTCCGCGCAGACGACGGTGTCCTGCGTGAAGTTCTTCGGAACGCCGCCGCCGATCATCAGCAGGCCCGTGGTGCCGGCCTCGATCTTGAGCTGCGTGAGCTCGCGGAAGTCGGCGATCGCGTCGAGCACCATGTAAGGCTTGCCTGCCTTCATGGCGTCGACCTGGTGCTTGACCAGGCCGAAGCCCGCCGACGAGTCGACGAACGCCGGGCAGAAGATCGGCACGTCATGCTCGTAAGCGAGCTGGACGAGGCTGCCCTGCTTCTTGGCGTTGCCCTCGCTCAGCCACTTGCCCATCTGGCGGATGAACGCGCGGCTCGAGTAGGCGCCGGGCTCCAGGCTGTTGGCGATCGCACCGATGGTGTGATCGGTTTCCTGAAGCTGCTCTTCATCGATATAGGTGTCGTAAATGCGATCGATGTAGAGCGAACGCAGCGTATCATCGTCAGGGATTTCATTCGCTTGGTAGTGCTTGTGACCAAGCGCTTCGAAGAAATCCATGTCGACGATCGTGGCGCCGGTGGCGACGATCGCGTCGACCATGTTCGAGCGCACGAGCTCGGCATAGAGGTCCATGCAGCCGCCGGCCGAGGTCGAACCCGCGACGACGAGGATCACCGAGCAATCCTTGTCCTCGAGCATCGTGTTGTAGATGCCCGTCGCGCGCGCGAGGTCGCGGCTGGTGAAGCTCATCTTGCCCATGGCGTCGACGATCGGGCGGGCATCGAACTTGGTGATGTCGATGTGCTCGATCGGGGTCGACAGCAGTTCGGCCTTGCGGGTGTCGTTGATCCGCTGCGGATCCTGCACCTTGATCAAAGTATCGGTCGTCATTCTCATGCTCCAATAGCTCTCCCCCTCCCGCAAACGGGAGGGGTAAGGGGAGGGTTTGTCCTTGGTCCTTGAAAGGACCGGCTATTGGCCGTCGTTCTCCTCCGGGGGACAGGCCCACCCCTCGATCCCCTCCCGCAAGCGGGAGGGGAGGATTTCTACAGCTGAACCACGTTGGTCAGCGCCGGTGCGCTTGCGCCATAGAGGCTCGCCATCGGCTCGTCGTCGACGATCGCCGATTCAACGACTCCGAAGCCGTTGAACTGGGTCCGCATCGCACAGCCGTACGCGCCGAGCATGCCGACCTCTATATAATCGCCGGCCTGAACATCCGCTGGCAGCTCGAACGGGCCGGCCATGCGATCGAGATCGTCACAGGTCGGGCCATAAAAGCTGAATGCCGTCGGACGGACGTGCGATTCCTCGTCCCGGACCAGCCGGACCGGATAGCGCCAGCCGATATGCGCGGCATCGAACAAAGCGCCATAGGCGCCGTCGTTGATGTACAGCTCGTCGCCGCGGCGCTTCTCGACCCGCACGAGGACGCTTGCATATTCGGCGCACAGGGCGCGGCCCGGCTCGCACCAGAGCTCGGCAGAATAGCTGATCGGCAGCGATTCGAACGCCTGGTGGATCACCGCGAAATAGGTCTCGAGCGGTGGCGGCTCCATGCCCGGATAGGACGAGGGAAATCCTCCGCCGACATCGACGATGTCGACCGTGACCGCCGCTTCGACAATGGCCGCGCGAACGCGGGTCATCGCCTCTGCGAAGGCGGCCGGAGTCATTGCCTGGCTGCCGACGTGGAAGCAGATGCCGAGCGCGTCCGCCGCCTGGCGGGCCGCGATCAGCAGCGCCTTCATTTCCGCCGGATCGGCGCCGAACTTGGACGCGAGGCTGAGCTTCGCATGTTCGGAGCTGACGCGGATGCGGACCAGCAGGTTGAGATCGCTGGCCGCGACGCCGTCCGTAGAGGTCGCGCGGACGATCTTCTCCAGCTCCTCGGTGGTGTCGAGGCTAAAGGTGCGCACGCCGTGAGCGAAATAGGCCTCGGCGATCGCTTCCTCAGCCTTGACCGGGTGCATGAAGCACAAGGTCGCTTGCGGAAGCGTGTCGTGAACGAGCCGGACTTCGCCGAGCGACGCGACGTCGTAATGCGTGACGCCGGCATCCCACAGGACATTCAGAAGCTCCGGGGACGGGTTCGCCTTGACCGCATACAGGGACTTGCCCGGGAACTTCTCGACGAAGAAGCGGGCAGCCCGACGCGCAGCGTGCGGACGAACGAGCGTGACCGGCTGAACCGGACGCTGCATGGCGATATCGAGAGCCCCCCGGCTCCCGGTCGGGGCGGTCGCTAGCCCCAGCGCGCGATGCTGCTTGTGCAACTCAAGGGACCTCCAAATGCCTGTCGGCAAACGTTGACGAAAGCTGCCTTGCGGTTGGAAGTCCCATGGGGCAGCGGGGCGCGATATATGGACGGGGGTGCCCCCTGTAAAGAATATTTAGCCTGTGGCTGGGGATTGCGGACGCGCCCTGTCGCCACTGTGCAACAATTCGTCGGAAAGGTGCTGAAATCAACAACTTAGCTGATGAGCCGAACGTCTCCCGAAGCGACGTTCTTGCGGCCGCCGAGCGCATCCATGGCCTGGTGGAGCAGACCCCGTTCGTGATGAGCGAGATCAACCACGTCTTCCATCATCTGAAGTGCGAGTGCCTGCAGACCGGCGGAGCCTTCAAGCTTCGGGGTGCGACGAACCGGCTGCTGAAACTCAGCGAAGAAGAACGTGCGCGGGGCGTCGTCGCTTTTTCCTCAGGAAATCACGCGCGCGGAGTGGCCATCGCCGCCAGGCGGCTCGGGATCCGGGCGACGATCGTCATGCCTTCCGACGCGCCGGCGGTGAAGGTCGAAGGTACACGATCCGAAGGAGCGGAGATCGTCTTCTACGACCGGCGCACCGAGAGCCGCGAGGAGATCGCGGCCGCTCTCGCGGCTGAAGGCGGCGCCACGGTCGTTCCCAGCTTCGACGACGTGGACATTGTTGCAGGACAGGGATCAGTCGGGCTCGAGATCCTGGGACAGCTCGGGGACGATCCTGACGCGGTCGTCGTCCCCTGCGGCGGCGGCGGGCTCGCGGGCGGTATCGCGCTGGCGCTGCCCAACAGCCGGATCATCGCGGTGGAGCCGGAAGGATGGGACGACATGCGACGCTCGCTCGAAGCGGGCGAGATCGTGCCGGTTGGCGCTGACGCCCCAGCGACCCTTTGCGACGCGCTTCAGACGCCGCGCGTTTCACCGATCACCTTCGGCATCTTCCAGGATCGCGGGGTTGAGGTGGTGACCGTCACCGACGCGGAAGTGGAAGCGGCCGTCCGCTTCGCGTGGAAGAAGCACAAGCTGGTCGTCGAACCGGGCGGAGCAGCGGCCTTGGCCGCGGTAATGGCAGGCAAGGTCGAAATGCAGGAAGACTCGGTGATCGTGCTGTCCGGAGGGAATGTGGACCCGGCGCTTCACGCGCGGATCCTCAGCGAGGCGCCTTAAGCGACGTTGCGGGTGCGATATTCGCCGGCGTCGACGTGAAGCGGGCTCGACAGCTCGACCGCCTTGGTCAGCTCCTCGAGTTCGGCGGCCAGGGTCTGGAGCTCGCCGACCAGGAACCGGCGCTCGCCTTCTGCGACGGATTCCGACGCGTCGATGAGCGTTTCCAGCATCATGGCGATGCATGGCAGGATCGTCTCCTCGATCCTCTCGAACGCCTCTTCAAGGCGCGCCTGCTGCTCGGTTTGCGGCATGCTCGCCAATGTGAACCTAAGTTGGTTAAGTCTTGGTGAAAACGGAGCAGAGGAATGCAGAGTTTTTCGGCCGCCGCGCTCGCGCTGGCAATGATCGCCGTGTTCCTGCTCGTGGGCGGCGGGGTGAAGCTTGCGCTTGCCCGTCAGACGCGGTCGCGCGGCGTGCTGATGATCGTCGCCGCGCTCGTGCTGCTCACGAACGTGATGATCTGGACGGTATAGACGGCTTGATCGGGTCCGTGGCGAGCCGCATGTCGAGATAATCGTCGACCGACTTCATCAGCTGCTCAAGCTCGTTCGCGAAGAAGTGGTTCGCGCCCGGGATCAGGTCGTGGCTGATGGTGATGTGGCGCTGCGTGCGGAGCTTGTCGACGAGCTTCTGGACCGCGCTCGGGGTCACCACCTCGTCGGCCTCGCCCTGGATGATGATGCCCGACGAGGGGCAGGGAGCGAGGAAGCTGAAGTCGTACATGTTTGCGGGCGGCGCGATCGAGATGAAGCCACGGATTTCCGGGCGGCGCATCAGCAGCTGCATGCCGATCCAGGCGCCAAAGCTGACGCCCGCGACCCAGGTCGTCTCGGCTTCGGGGTGGATGCTCTGCACCCAGTCGAGCGCGCTTGCCGCATCCGACAACTCGCCGACGCCGTTGTCGAACACGCCCTGGCTCTTGCCGACGCCGCGGAAGTTGAAGCGAAGGGTCGCGAAGCCGCGCTTGACGAAGGTTTGATAAAGCAGCTGGACGATCTTGTTGTTCATCGTCCCGCCGGCCTGCGGGTGGGAATGGAGGATCAGCGCGACCGGTGCGCGGGGGCGGGTGCCGGGATGGAAACGGCCTTCGAGACGTCCCTCGGGGCCGGGAAAAATGACTTCGGGCATCGGCGGTGAAAGCTCGCGAGAAGAGAATAAGGTCGGCCGACGGGTGCGCCGCGGCGTGCGGTCCTATATAGGCGCGAGCCTTCTTGTGGCAATCAGCAGGAATAACCACCGTTGAACGCGCCGGAACGCCTTTACCTCGACCACGCGGCGACCACGCCGGTGCTGCCGCAAGCGCGCGAGGCGATCGCCCGCGCTTACGAACACTGGGCGAACCCCAGCTCGCCGCATGGGGAGGGGCGCGCGATCGCCGCCATCATGGAGCAGGCGCGCAAGGACATCGCGGACGTGCTCGGCTGGCGGCATGACGTCATCTTCACCAGCGGGGCGAGCGAAGCGATCGAGATTGCTGCGGCCCGGGCATTGGTCGCGGGACGGGCGCACGGCGCCACCGAGCATCCCATCGTTCCGCACGCGATGGGCGAGGCCTCGCGGGTCATCGCCGTCGATGGCGACGGACTGATCGACGAAGCCGGGCTGGATTCCGTGCTGGCAGAGGGGCCGGCGCTGATCGCGATCCAGCAGGTGAACAATGAAACGGGCGTTATTCAGCCGCTCGGCGGGATCGCGGAAAAGGTTCGGGCAGCGGGCAGCCTGCTGCTTGCCGACTGCGCGCAGAGTGCCGGCAAGCTGCCGCTGCCGGACGCCGACTTCATCGCGGCCTGCGCCCACAAGCTCGGCGGTCCGCCGGGCGTAGGCGTGCTGCTCGTGCGCGACCTGGCGACGCTGAATGCCGTCGGCGGGCAGGAAAAGGGCTATCGCCGCGGTACCCAGGACGTGCCGGCAATTGCCGGTTTTGCGGCTGCATTGAAGGCGCGGCCGTACGACATGGAGCGCCATGCCGAGCTTCGCCGCATCCTGGAGGAGCAAGTGAAGAGCTTGGGCGGGACGATCATTGCCGAGACTGCTCCGCGGCTGCCGACGATCGGCGCGATCGCGCTTCCCGGTTCATCGAGCGCCTCGCTGCTGGTGCAACTGGACCTGGCCGGAATCGCCGTCTCCGCCGGAAGCGCCTGCTCGTCGGGCAAGATGAAGGGGAGCGAAGTCCTCCAGGCCATGAACGTGCCGCCCGAAATTGCCGCCAGCCTGATCCGCGTCAGCTTCGGCCCTCACACGGACCAGCGGGACATCGAGCGGTTCCTGCTCGAATGGCGCAAGATTGCCGAGCGCGTGCAGGCAAAAGCCGCGTGATCTACCTTGACTATCAAGCGACCACACCGATTGCGCCTGAAGTCGCGCAGGCGATGATGCCGTGGCTCGAGGAGAAGTTCGCCAACCCGCACTCGCCGTCGCGGCGGGGGCGGGAAGCCGATGCGGCCGTCGAGGTCGCCCGCAAGCGGGTCGAGCAAGCGGCGTCGCTGAAGGGCGGCAGCATTGCTTTTACCGGCAGTGCGACCGAGGCGATCAATTGGGCTTTGAAGGGGACCGTCAGCAGGGCTCCGCACGGTCGAAACCGGATTATCACACTCGCCACTGAACACGCCGCGGTGCTCGATACCTGCGAATGGCTGGCGGGGAGGGGCATCGACCTGACGATCTTGCCTGTGGGCAGGGATGGGCTTCTCGACCTAAAGCTGCTCGAGCGCGAGCTCGACGAGCGGGTGCTGTTGGTCGCGGCGATGCAGGTGAACAATGAGATCGGAGTCACGCAGCCGATCACCGAAATCGCCCGGATGGCGCACGAGTGCGGTGCACTGATGCTGTGCGATGCCGTTCAGGCGTTCGGGCGCATGGAGCTTTGCGACGGTCCTGACCTGGTCGCCGTATCGGCGCACAAGGTTCACGGGCCGAAGGGGATCGGGGCCTTGTGGATGCGCAAGGGCGCCGAGCCGGAGCCGTTGATCCATGGCGGGGGCCAGGAGCGAGGCCTTCGCTCAGGGACGTTATCGCCGATGCTGTGCGTGGGATTCGGCGCCGCCGCGCAGCTCGCTGCTGAACGGATGTCCGGCGACACCGAGCACGTCGAGCGGTTGTGGAGCGCGGCTCGGGAAGCGCTCGGGCCGGGCTGGACCGTCAATGGCAGCACTAGGCACCGATACAGAGGCAATCTGAACATTCGGCGAGAAGGCGTTGACGGAGCTCGGCTAATTGCCGATCTGCGCGACATCGCATTTTCGCTGGGCTCCGCCTGCGCCAGCGGTTCGGGGCGGCCGAGCCATGTGTTGCGAGCGCTTGGCCTCAGCCAAGCTGAGGCGCGCTCGTCGATCCGTCTCGGCTTCGGCCGCTATACGACCGAGGAGGAGCTGGTGGACGCCTGCGCGCGCATCGCCGCTCATGCCGCGGCGCAGGAGAAGCTGGACGCGTGACACGAGTGCGGTTCCTGCGGCCCGACGGCACGCTCGACAAGGAAGTGGAAGGCGAAAGCGGCGAGCGGCTGCTGGACGTCGCGTGGGCGGCGCGCGAGCCGCTCGAGGGCGCGTGCGAAGGCGTGATGGCCTGCTCGACCTGCCATGTCATCGTCGATGCGGGCGACTTCGCGAAGCTGCCGCCGGCGAGCGAGGAGGAAGAAGACCTGCTCGACCTTGCATCCCACGCAAGCCGCACGTCGCGGCTGGCATGCCAGATCATCCTGTCGGACGAACTAGAAACGCTGACCGTGCGGATCCCGCCAGCGGCGACGAACTGGATGGGCCGCTAAGCTCTTAGTACTTCCGATACTCGGCGGCATTCGGGTCGGAGGAGGGGCCCGCTTCGCGTGCCGGCTGCCGATTGGCGGCTTGCGCGGCGGCGCGCCGGATATCTTTCAACTGCGGCAAGGTGAGGCGACCAGCCGCAGCGGCGTCCAGCATCTGAAACCGGCGGCGAGCCGCGGCCCGCAACTCGTCGCGAGAGACGCCGCGGTTGAAATTGCGGTCCGCCGAAGCAACCGGCTGCGGAATTTTCATGAGGCCATAGCGCCCGGAGGCAGACTCATTGTCGACATGCTCAGCCGTCTCGCCGCCTGGTCGGGTGGTGACCGTCACGATCGACTGAGCGCGCAGCTGCGGGGCGAGAACGCCTTCATAATAAAGCATGTCGTCGGGATCGATCTCGCCGTCTCCCGCTCGATCGAGCATCGCGAAAAAACGGTCGGAATCGGCAACCATCTCGTCGGCGGTGATGGCGCCGTCGTGATTGGCGTCGGCTCGCTGGAACCAGACGATGAGCCCATCCTCGCCCGAGGTGCGGCCGTAGAAGGGTTCCCCCATCGGGCTCACGAAAAAGCGCCCTGGACCGCGCTCGGGCGCATCCTCCGCTGCGGGCGCGGCTTGGCCGGCGATTGCCAGGGCAAAGAGCAACGGAATGAGCATGAACGGCCTTTCTTCGGTGCGACCAGCTTCTTAGCGGCAGCGAGGCCTAGGCAGAAGAGGCTTGATGCCGCGTGAACTTGCGCCAGCGGCTCTTTCCAACCATATGCGCCGCCGGAAGTCGGCGGACGGCGCTGTCGCCAACCTGGTCAGGCCCGGAAGGGAGCAGCCACAACGATTTCGTGCCGGGTCGTCGGCTTCCACCGCTCGCGTTCGGCGGCGCACCCCCTTACATCAGCAGCAATGGACGCTGACGAATCGCCTATGGACATGCCGGGTCTCGGGCTCGACCTGCCGGAAGTACCCGCGCCTAGCGCGCCAGGCGGAGCCTACCGCGTCCTCGCCCGCAAATATCGCCCGCAGACCTTTTCCGAGCTGATTGGCCAGGAGGCGATGGTGAAGACGCTCGGCAATGCGATCGAGCGCGACCGCATCGCCCATGCCTTCCTGCTCACCGGCGTTCGCGGCGTTGGCAAGACGTCGACGGCGCGGCTCATCGCCAAGGCGCTCAACTGCATCGGTCCGGACGGGCAGGGCGGGCCGACCATCGACCCGTGCAACGTCTGCGAGCCGTGCCGCGCAATTGCCGAGGGACGGCACATCGATGTCATCGAAATGGACGCCGCGTCGCACACGGGCGTCGAGGACATCCGCGAGATCATCGACGCGGTCCGCTACGCCTCCGTCAGCGCCCGCTACAAGATCTACATCATCGACGAAGTCCACATGCTTTCGAAGAACGCGTTCAACGCGTTGCTCAAGACTCTTGAGGAGCCGCCTGAGCATGTGAAGTTCTTCCTCGCCACGACCGAAGTGAACAAGGTGCCGGTGACGGTGCTGTCGCGCTGCCAGCGGTTCGACCTGCGCCGCATTCCGGCCGAGAAGCTGGCGCAGCATTTCGGCGAAGTGTCGAAAGCGGAAGGGGTCGAGGTCGAAGCGGAAGCACTGGCGATGATCGCAAGCGCTGCCGAGGGCTCCGCGCGCGACGGTCTGAGCATTCTCGACCAGGCGATCGCGCACGGGGCGGGGGCGGTGACCGCCGAGCAGGTGCGCGACATGCTTGGCCTAGCCGATCGTGCCCGGGTCCGCCGCTTGCTCGACCTTGTCCTTAGCGGCGACGCGGCGGCGGCACTCGGCGAACTGGACCAGGCGCACGAGCTTGGAGTCGAGCCGACGCAATTGCTTCGAGGGCTGATGGAGACGCTCCATGCGGCGACGCGCGCGAAAGCCGGAGCATCGCCGAGCGCGCTCGAGTCTGCCGAAGAGCGGGAGAGCGCGAGCAACATTGCCGGCAAGCTGTCCTGGGCGATGCTCCACCGCCTGTGGCAAATGCTGCTCAAGGGGCTGCAGGACGTGCAGGTCGCGCCGGACCCGCGCGAAGCCGCAGAGATGGCGCTGCTGCGCCTGATCCACGCGGCGGACATGCCGGATCCGGGCGCGCTGATGTCGCGGATGACGGACGATGGCGGGTCGAGCGCGCCGCGGGCCGCTCCGGCGCGCGAACCCGCTGGAGCGACGGCGCGGCTGCCCGACAGCTTCCGCGCGCTGGTCCAGCTGCTGGAAAACAACGGCCGCCACCAGCTTGCAGTGCAGTTGCACGACCAGGTGGGCGTGGTTCGCTACGCGCCACCCGAGCTGGTTCTGAAGCCCATGCGCCCATTCGGTCATGATTGGCCGCGCGACCTTGCGGCGGCGCTCAAGTCGGCGACCGGTGCCACATGGCAAGTGTCGCTGTCCGACGAAGCCGGCGAACCGTCGCTGCTCGACCAGGAGAAAATGGCCGAGGAGCGCGTCCGCGCCGATGTCCTTGCCGACCCCAACGTTCGCGCCGTCTTGGACGCATTCCCCGGCGCCGAACTTGAATCCTATTCAACGAGAGGTTCTTAACACCATGCCCGAAATGCCTGATTTCGAAGAGATCATGAAGATGGCGCAGAACGCCCAGGCGGAGCTGCAGAAGGCGCAGGACAATCTCGACAATATCGAGGTCGAGGGCGCGGCAGGCGGCGGCATGGTCAAGATCCGCGCCACCGCGAAGGGGCGGATCCTCGGCGTCGATCTCGACGAAAGCCTGCTCCAGCCGTCGGAGAAGACGATGGTCGAGGATCTGATCGCGGCCGCGATCAACGACGCGCGCGGGAAGGCCGATGCGGCGGCCGCGCAGGAAATGCAGAAGATGCAGGGCACGCTGCCGCTGCCGCCGGGCTTCAAGATGCCCTTCTAGGGCTGGAACTTGGCGGCGCGGTGCACTAACTCGCCGCCAACTCCACAGACATTCAAGAATAGGACCTCGCGACCCGATGGCCGCTCAATATGCTTATGTGATGAAGGACATGACCAAGTCCTTCCCCGGCGCGCAGAAGCCGGTGCTCAGCAACATCAACCTGCAATTCTATCACGGCGCCAAGATCGGCATCGTCGGCCCCAACGGCGCCGGCAAGTCGACGCTGATGAAGATCATGGCGGGCATCGACAAGGACTATCAGGGCGAGGCCTGGCCGGGCGAGAATGTCACCGTCGGCTATCTCCCGCAGGAGCCGCAGCTCGATCCGAGCAAGAACGTGCTCGAAAACGTCAAGGACGGCGCGCGCGAGACCGCGGACATGGTCGACCGCTTCAACGCCATCTCGGCGGAAATGGGCGACCCGAAGGAAGACACCGACTTCGACGCGCTGATGGAGGAAATGGGCGAGCTCCAGGGGAAGATCGACGCGGTCGATGGCTGGACGCTCGACAACCAGCTCGAGGTCGCGATGGAGGCGCTTCGCTGCCCTCCGTCCGACTGGTCGGTCGAAAGCCTGTCGGGCGGTGAAAAGCGCCGGATCGCGCTCACCCGCCTGCTGATCCAGAAGCCGTCGATCCTGCTGCTCGACGAGCCGACCAACCACTTGGACGCCGAGAGCGTCCAGTGGCTGGAACAGCACCTCAAGGAATATCCTGGCGCGGTGCTGATGATCACCCACGACCGCTACTTCCTGGACAATGTGGTGAGCTGGATCCTCGAGCTCGATCGCGGGAAATACTTCCCGTACGAAGGCAATTACTCGACCTATCTCGAGAAAAAAGCCAAGCGCATGGAGCAGGAAGAGCGCGAGGAGTCCGGCCGGGCGAAGGCGATCAAGGACGAGCTCGAATGGATTCGGCAGGGCGCCAAGGCGCGCCAGACCAAGTCGAAGGCGCGTATCGCCAAGTTCGAGCAGCTGGTCGCCAGCCAGGAAAAGCGGGTTCCGGGCAAGGCCGAGATCCTGATCCAGGTGCCGGAGCGCCTCGGCGGCAAGGTCATCGAGGTCGAGAACATCAGCAAGTCCTATGGCGACAAGCTATTGTTCGAAAACCTGTCCTTTACGCTGCCGCCGGGCGGGATCGTCGGCGTGATCGGGCCCAACGGCGCCGGCAAGTCGACCCTGTTCAAGATCATCACCGGTCAGGAGAAGCCGGACACTGGCACCGTGGACATCGGGCCGACCGTGCACCTCGGCTATGTCGACCAGAGCCGCGATCACCTGGACGACAGCAAGAACGTCTGGGAGGAGATCTCGGACGGGCTCGATTACATGAAGGTCAACGGCCACGACCAGTCGACGCGGGCTTATGTCGGCGCGTTCAACTTCAAGGGCCAGGACCAGCAGAAGAACGTCGGCAAGCTGTCCGGCGGTGAACGCAACCGCGTCAACATCGCCAAGATGCTGAAGCGCGGCGGCAACGTGCTGCTGCTCGACGAGCCGACCAACGATCTCGATGTCGAGACTTTGGGCGCGCTCGAGGAAGCGATCGAGAATTTCGCCGGTTGCGCGGTGGTGATAAGCCACGACCGCTTCTTCCTCGACCGCCTCGCGACGCACATCCTCGCGTTCGAGGGCGACAGCCACGTCGAATGGTTTGAAGGCAACTTCCAGGCCTATGAGGAGGACAAGGTCCGCCGCCTGGGCGAGGAAGCCACCCGCCCGCACCGGACGAGCTACCGCAAGCTTACGCGCTAGGGATTAGCCGCGCCTCAGGCGCTGTCGCCCTGTTGCTGGTCGGCGGGGTGGTCGTTCTCGTAGCGCTGCGCGTGGTCGATATCGTGCTGCTTGTCGGAGCCTTCGCGCGCTTCCGGGTCCTCGACGCGCGCAAGCTCGACCGCCGAGGCGATGTCGCGCTGCATATTGCCGCCGTAGCTGCCGCCGAAATCCGGTCCGGGTTCGGCATTGTCGATGATGTCGCTGTCGTCGTTCTCACGCGCGCTCTGGGTGCGGGGATGTTCCATGTCGGTCTCCTTTGCTGGGGCGAACGGACCGGGCGGGACCGCGTTCCCGCGCTAGAGACCTGTGGTGAGCTACATAAGACGGAAGCCCCGGTCGGACGAGTTCGGAACGAACGTCGGGTCGCCCGGTTGATCGGGTATGCAGGGGCTTTTGAACCTCGCACCTGCCGCGAACGCCGCCGCCGGCGCTTCGCCAGATGCATTGAAACTGTTTGGCGTGACGCTGATCGGCGCGACGCCCGAAAACCTGCGCAAGCTCGTCCTGTCCGTCCTCTTCATCGCAATCGCGCTGCTGGCCGCCTGGCTGCTGCGCCGCCTGTTCAGGCTGTCGCTGGGGAGCAGGGCTGGCACCCGCTTCTATTTTTGGGCCCGGCAGGCGCTCAGCCTGCTGATTGCCGTGATCATGATCCTTGGGATAGCTTCGATCTGGTTCGACAGCCCGCAGCGGCTGGCAACCGTGCTCGGGCTCGTCACCGCCGGCGTGGCATTCGCCTTGCAGCGGGTCGTCACCGCCGTCGCCGGTTATTTCGTGATCCTGCGCGGCAAGACCTTCAATGTCGGCGACAGGATCGTCATGGGCGGCGTGCGCGGCGACGTCATCGCGCTCAGCTTCATGCAAACCAAGATCATGGAAATGGGCCAGCCGCCGCCTGTCCAGAAGGACGAGCCGGCGATGTGGGTGAAGAGCCGGCAATTCACCGGGCGGATCGTCACCGTCACTAACGACAAGATCTTCGACGAGCCGGTGTACAATTACACTGACCAGTTTCCCTATGTGTGGGACGAGATCAGCCTGGGCATACATTACGAGGGGCCGCACGAGGAGGTCGAGCAACTGCTCATCGATGCTGCCCGGCGCCACGCCTTGTGCAGCGAGCATATGGCCCAGGACGAAGTGCGCAATCTCGAGCGGCGATACAACCTTGCCGTCGGCGACATCGACCCGCGGGTCTATTGGCGCATCACGGACAATTGGCTGGAATTGACCGTGCGGTTCCTCTGCCCCGACCATGGAGTGCGCGACATCAAGGACGCCATGAGCCGCGACATCTTGAAAGAGCTGAACCGGAAGAAGATCAGCATCGCTTCGACGAGCTTCGAGATCGCCGGAACGCCGACATTGAGGATCCAGCGCCAGGGGCGCGGCGAGACTAACGCAGGCGCTTGACCAGCAGCCCTCCGTCGTCGTCGCTCTTCACTTCGAAATTGGGAACCGCCTTGATGAGGTCGGAAAGGCGCGTGTAGCCGTAGTTGCGGGCGGCGAAGCTCGACACGGCCTTGGCGCGCTGGCCGAGCTCCGAAAGCGGCGCATAACCCTCTTCATCGCGTTTCGACGCCTTGTAGGCATCCCCGAGCACTTGCAGCAGTTCGGGGTCTACGGGCCGTTGCTTGTTGCCGGTCGCTGGCTGCTCCAGCTGGTCTTCTTCGTCCGGGGCAAGCGCACCGACATCGAAGAAGCGCGTGCATGCCTGGCGGAAGGAGTGGGGGGTCTTGGCCGTGCCGAAGCCCCAGACCTGCAGGCCCTGTTCCCGAATTCGCTGGGCGAGCGGCAGGAAGTCGCTGTCGGACGACATGATCCCGAAGCCGTCCACCCGGCCGCCGTGGAGCAGGTCCATGGCGTCGATCGCCATGCGCATGTCGGTGACGCTCTTGCCCTTCGTGGGATCGGGCTGCTGCACCTGGATGACGGAATGTTCGAGCGAGAGGTCGGCCCAGCCCTTCAGGCTCGCCTTCGACCAGTTCCCATAAGCGCGGCGGATGTTGATGGTGCCAAGTTCGCCGAGCACCAGCAGAACCTGGTTGAAATGGTCAGGGCTCGCATTGTCGGCATCGATCAGCAGAGCGATATTCGCTTCCGGCTCGGGCAATCTCTCGCGCATTCGCGACTCCTTCCCCTCATCTCTAGCGCGGTGTCGCGGGATAACCACAGCCTGCCGAAATCTGCCGTTCATCACGGGTCCGATACGACCGTGGCGGGAACGAAACGGCCCCTTGAGCACTAATAGCGCCACAGGGGGCGAGATGTGGAAGGACGAGAGAGATGAGGAAGCTTGGACTTACTGCAGCCCTTGCCGCCGCCAGCGTGTCGGTTGCGGGTTGTGCGACGTATCCGAACCAGTACGGCTACGGCGATCCCTATAATAACGGCTATTACGGCTCCGGGTACGGCTCCGGCTATGGTTCGACGGGCAATGCCGTCGCCGGCGCCGCAGTCGGTGCAGGCGCTGGCGCACTGGCCGGCGCGGTTCTTCCGGGCCTGAAGCCGGGCACCGGCGCTGCGGTTGGCGCGATCCTTGGCGGCGTGCTCGGCGCGCGCGTCAACGGCCGTCAGATGTACCGTGATACCCGCGGCTATTGCTATTACGTCGACCAATACGGTCAGCCGCACTACGATTATAACGTTCGCTGCTAGTCTTCGCGGCGGCGTCATGACGCCGCTCCTAAGCGAGGCTCTTAAGCCCGTTGTAAGCTGCTAGACGGGGCGGAAGTCACCTTCCGCCTCGTCGAGCACGTACAGGCGCCCTTCCGCGATCGAGAAATGAGCGCCGTGGAGCTTCAACTCTCCGGCTTGCTCCGCTTCAGCGATCCACGGGAACGTGCGAAGGTTGGCGAGGCTGACCTTCACAGCTTCGCGCTCCATGTCCAGGAAAGCATCGCGATCGAGCTCGTCGTGTCGGTGCAGCACCTTGTCGCGCGCGCCTGAAAGCATTCCCACCCAATCGGCGATGAAGTGACCCTCGCCGGGCGAGCTGTCGTCGAACTGGCCGGTCAGCGCCGCCGCGCAGCCGCCGCACAGCCCGTGGCCCATCACCAGGATTTCCCCGACCTTCAGCTGCGTCACCGCGAATTCCAGCGCTGAAGAGACGCCGTGGTAGCCCCGCGTCGTTTCATAGGGCGGCGCCAGCGCGGCGATGTTGCGGACGACGAACATCTCGCCAGGGCGAGCGTCGAAAATCTGGGCCGGGTCGACCCGGCTGTCGGCGCAGGAGAGGATCATCACGCGGGGGCTTTGTCCGTCTGCAAGCTCCGCCCAGCGTTCCCGCTCGTGCTGCCAGTCCTTTTCACGGAAGCGGCGATAGCCGTCGATCAGCTGCTGCATGTAAGGCATGGCGCTGCCGCTAGCGCCAGCAGGGCAGGGGTGGCAAGCGGGCAGCGCAATCGCTATCTCCCGCGCCATGAACGCCCCCGCCGCCGTACCCGCGCCCAAGCAGCGCAAGCCCGACTGGATTCGCGTCAAGGCGCCGGTCAGCGAAACCTATCACGCCACGCGGCGGCTGATGCGCGACCTCAACCTGGCGACCGTGTGCGAGGAAGCGGCGTGCCCGAACATTGGCGAATGCTGGACCAAGAAGCACGCGACGGTGATGATCCTCGGCGACACCTGCACGCGGGCCTGCGCCTTCTGCAACGTGAAGACCGGGATGCCGCGCGCCGTCGATCCGCTCGAGCCCGAACATGTCGCCACCGCGGCCGCAGAGCTGGGCCTTGAACATATCGTCGTGACGTCGGTGGACCGCGACGATCTGCCCGATGGCGGCGCGTCGCAGTTCGTGAAGGTGATCCAGGCTCTTCGCCGGAACACGCCGCAGACAACGATCGAGATCCTGACGCCGGATTTCCGGAACAAGAGCGAAGCGGCAGTCGAGGCGATCATCGAAGCCGGGCCGGACGTCTACAACCACAATCTCGAGACCGTGCCGCGGCTGTATCCGACGATCCGCCCTGGCGCGCGCTACTATGCGTCGCTGCGCCTGCTCGAGAGCGTCAAGCGCAAGGCGCCGCACATCTTCACCAAGTCGGGTGTCATGGTCGGGCTCGGCGAGGAGCGGATGGAGGTCCACCAGGTGATGGACGACATGCGTTCGGCGGGCATCGATTTCCTGACCATGGGCCAATATCTTCAGCCGACGCCGCGGCATGCGAAGGTGCAGGAGTTCGTCAGCCCGCAAGCGTTCAACGCTTATGGGGCGATTGCCCGCGCCAAGGGCTTTCTGTTGGTCGCGGCGTCGCCGCTGACCCGGTCGAGCTATCATGCCGGCGATGATTTCAAGAAGATGCAGGAGGCACGCAACGCCCAGCTGGAGCGTTCGAACGGCTGATGCCGCGTCACAGCGAAACCAAACACCTTCCCTATACGCCGGAGCAGCTGTTCGACCTGGTTGCGGATGTTGCCCGGTACGACGAGTTCCTGCCGTGGGTCGTCGCGGTGCGGGTGCGATCGTCGAGCGAGAAAGAGACGATCGCCGACCTGGTCGTCGGCTTCAACGCCTTCAAGGAGCGCTTCACGAGCAAGGTCGTGAAGGACCGGCCGCGCAGCATTTGCGTCGACTATGTCGAGGGGCCGCTGAAATTCCTGCATAACGAGTGGCGGTTCGACCCCGCCGACGACGGCGGGACCAACGTCCACTTCTCGGTCGATTTCGCCTTCAAGTCGCGGATCTTCGAGAGCCTGGCCGGCGCCATGTTCGACCGTGCTCTCAGGCGCATGACCAATGCGTTCGAGCAGCGCGCCGCCGCGCTTTACGGCATCAGCAAGTCGAGCGCGCAGAGCGCCGCCTGAAGCCTGACCCCGGCGCGGGTCTTTTCATCGAACAGCTTTTGATCGGCGACGATCCGCGCCGGGTCGGCGTCGCGTTCGGCAAGCGCAAAGACCACCGTTCCGACAGGCTTGCCGGGCGTGCCGCCGCCTGGCCCGGCAATGCCGGTGATGGCGACCGCAACATCGGCACCGGACGCGGCGAGGGCGCCTCGTGCCATCGCCCAGGCCGTCGCAACACTGACGGCGCCGAACGTTTCGACCACTTCCTGAGACACTCTGAGCTGCGCGATTTTCGCGCCATTCGAATAGGTTACATAGCCTGCTTCAAACACGTCCGAAGATCCCGCGATCTCGGTCAGGGCGGCGCTGATCAGCCCGCCGGTGCAGCTCTCGGCTACAGCGATCCGACGATCGGCGGCGCGGTTGGCCTCAATCACCTCTTGCGCCTTCCGCACCAGCTCTTCGGGAAGCAGATAGTCGTTCACTTGGGCAACCCCATCCGAATGCTGGCAATCGCCTGTGCGGCAATGCCTTCGCGCCGCCCGGTGAAGCCGAGGCCTTCCGTGGTGGTCGCCTTGATGCTCACCTGGTCGATGCTCAATCCCGCGATTTCGGCAACCCGCGCACGCATGGCCTGCCGGTGAGGGCCGACCTTCGGCGCCTCTGCAATTACTGTACAATCGACATGGTCGATAATCGCTCCTCTTTGCCGAGCGAGCTCGGCCGCGTGGGCCAGGAACAGGGACGAGGGGGCGCCCTTCCACTGCGGGTCGGAAGGCGGGAAGTGGTCGCCGATGTCGCCAAGCGCCACCGCGCCGAGGAGCGCATCGGTGATCGCGTGGAGGACGACGTCGGCGTCGCTGTGCCCTGCCAGCCCGCGGCTGTGCGGGACTCCGATGCCGCCGAGCATCAGCGGGCCTTCGCCTTCGAAGGCGTGGACGTCGAAGCCGATGCCAGTACGCGGGATCAGGTTGGCCGAGAGCCATTGTTCGGCACGAGCGAAGTCAGCGGGGTGAGTGAGCTTCTCCAGGGAAACATCGCCGGCCACGGCGGCAACCTGCATTCCGGCCGCCCTGACGACGGTGGTTTCGTCAGTGGGAGAGGGGCCTGTCCATTGGGCATAGGCCGACTTGAGCTCGGCGGTGCGAAAGGCCTGCGGAGTCTGTACGCGTACTAGTTCGTTGCGATCGACAGGATCGCCGAGCGTCTCCTGTGCCCGCGCAAGCGTGTCGCCGATTGAAAGCACCGGCGCCGCGCCTTCGAAGAATTCGAGGCGGGCGATCAGCCGATCGATGACGTCTGGCGGGCAGATCGGCCGCGCCGCGTCGTGAACGAGCACGGCCTCGGCTTCGACCTGGGCGAGGCCCGCACGGACGGAGTCAGCGCGCTCGGCGCCACCCTCGATCAGGGTGCCTACATCGAGGCCCTCGAGCGCCGCAGCGGCCGGCTCCTGCTGCCCGCGGCCGACCACGACCCGCGCGGACTGCACAGCGGGGTGCCGGATCAGTGATTCCACTGCCCAGCGGAGGACGGGCTTGCCGCCGAGCGAGCGATATTGTTTCGGAACGCCGCCGCCGAGGCGCTCGCCTTTGCCGGCCGCGACGATCAGGGCGGTGACGCTCATTGGGCGCGCCTTGCCCCTCAAGGGCCGCTCCTGTAAAGCCGCGGCCTCTCATGCAGACGCTGAAACCCATCAGGATCGGCCCGGTCGAGGTCGCGTCGCCAGTCATCCTGGCGCCGATGACGGCCGTCACCGATCTGCCGTTCCGGCGCGCTGTGAAGAAATTCGGCGCCGGCCTGACGGTCACCGAGATGATCGCCAGCCAGGCGATGGTCCGCGAAACCCGCCAGTCGCTGCAGAAATGTATGTGGGATCCGGCTGAAGAGCCGATCTCGATGCAGCTTGCCGGCTGCGAGCCGCAGGTGATGGCTGAAGCGGCGCGGCTGAACGAGCAGCGCGGCGCCGCGATCATCGACATCAACATGGGCTGCCCGGTGAAGAAGGTCGTGAACGGCTGGGCAGGCTCCGCGCTGATGCGCGACCTGCGGATCGCGGCGGCGATCATCGAAGCGGTCGTCAAGGCCGTGAAGGTGCCCGTCACGCTGAAGACGCGCATGGGCTGGGACCACAACAGCCTGAATGCGCCGGAGCTCGCGCGGATTGCCGAGGAGCTCGGCGTTCAGATGATCACCATTCACGGGCGCACGCGGTGCCAGATGTACAAGGGCGAAGCCGACTGGTCGTTCGTGCGCAGCGTCAAGGAAGCCGTGTCGGTGCCGGTGATCGTCAACGGCGACATCTGCTCGACAGACGACGCACGGGAAGCGCTCGCGCAATCGGGCGCCGACGGAGTGATGATCGGCCGCGGTGCTTACGGGCGCCCGTGGCTGCTGGGGCAGGTGATGAGCGATCTGATGGGCGGCGCGCAGCGGCCCGAGCCGAGCCTCGACGAGCAGCTCGAAACGATGCTCGCGCAATATGACGAGATGCTGTCGCTCTACGGCACGCACACCGGCGTCAATCTCGCGCGCAAGCATATCGGCTGGTACACCAAGGGCCTGCCCGGCTCCGCGGAACTCCGCAACACGGTCAACCAGCAGGACGATCCCGCAGTCGTCATCCGGCTGTTGCAGGATTTCTATGCGCCGTGGCTTGCGCGCTCCGCGGCCTGACCTGACGCCTGACCATACAAGTGTGTTGTTGATGCAACGGTCGTGCTAGGGCGCGACCGAATGGACGCGCGCACGGCCGAATCGCGGGTGACTTCGAGGCAGGAAAGCTGGCTGCAGCGCGAACGCGTGAGCGGCCGTTTCTACGACCGCGTCGCGATCATCGTTGCCTTGTTCCTGGTTGCCATGCTGGTCGTCAGCGCCATGGTGGTCGGGCGAAGCGCAGAGCCTGGCGCCCTGCTGTCGCCGCCGCTGATCGCACTCTTGCTCGTTGCAATCCTTCTGCCGGCCAGCGCCTTGATGGCGCTTTATGCGCGCCGGGTAGCCTTGAGCCGTGCGGAGCAGGGTGGCCTCGGCAGCGGCCGGCTTCACATCCGCCTCGTCGTGCTGTTCACCGCCATTGCTGCCGTCCCGACGGTGCTGGTCGCCATCTTCGCTTCGCTGCTGTTCCAGAGCGGTCTCGAGTTCTGGTTCTCGAAGAGCGCCCGCAACATGCTCGAGAACACGGTCGAGGTGGCGCAGTCGACCTACAATTACGAGCTTGGCCGGGTTGGCGCTGAAGGCGTGGCCATGGCGGCCAACATGGCGGAGGGGCTGTCCCGGGTCCCGATCGACGACCCTCGGGTGTCGGAGGCGCTGGCCGCGCAAACATATCTGCGATCGCTGAACGAGGCCGTCATTCTTCACCTGGAGCCGGGCAAGGAGTTGCGCACGCTAGCCGTCGCAAGCGGAAGCTACGGCCTGTCACTGAACGACGGCAGGGCCCGTGCGGCGGCCGCGCGCCTTCAGACACTCGGCGCTGAGGCGACCGTCGACGCAAAGGCGCCTGGCCGTGTCGCTGTACTGACGCGCCTCGGCAGCCTGCCGAACACCTATCTGTACGTCGGACGCGTGGACCCGGAAGTGTCGGGCCAGATTGCGCGGGCGAACAATGTGCTGGGCGATTATCGTGCGCTCCTGACCAAGTCGCGGACTAACCAGCTGAAGTTCAACATCGCATTGCTTCTCGGGTCGCTGGTCATCGTCGCTCTGGCCATCCTCACCGCACTCCGCCTTGCCGACCGCCTGGTGCGTCCGGTCGGTGAGTTGGTGAGCGCGGCTGGGCGCATTGAAAGCGGCGACTTCTCCGCGCGCGTGCCGGTCACCGGGGCCGAGGACGAAGTGCAGACGCTCGCGACGGCGTTCAATCAGATGACTGGCCGCCTGGAGGAGCAGACCAACGAGCTGAGGTCGGCGAACACACAGCTCGAAACTCGGCGGGCGTTCATCGAAGCCGTGCTGTCCAGCGTCACCGCGGGTGTGCTTGCCGTCGACGGGCAGCACCGAATCCTGCTGCTCAACCGCTCGGCCGAGACGCTGCTGGCGCACGGCACGCCAATCGAGGGCAAGCCGCTCGGTTCGGCTTCGCCGGAGCTCGAAGAGTTCATGAGCGGCCAGCAGTCCGAGGCGAATGTGCTCATGAACGTCGACGGCGGGCAGCGCACGCTGGCCGTCAAGCGAATGCGCTATCAGGACGGTTCGGTGTTGACGTTCGATGACATCACCGACCAGCTGACCGACCAGCGGAGGGCCGCCTGGTCCGATATCGCGCGGCGGATCGCGCACGAGATCAAGAACCCGCTGACTCCTATCCAGCTTGCGGCCGAGCGGCTGCAGCGCCGGTTCGCGGCGGAAATCTCCTCCGACAAGGAGACGTTCGAGCGTCTGACCGGAACGATCGTCCGCCAGGTCGGCGACTTGCGGCGGATGGTCGATGAATTCTCCAACTTCGCCCGCATGCCCAAGCCGGTGTTCCGCGAGGAGAATGTACACGATATCGCCCGCCAGGCCTTGTTCCTGCATGAGGTGGCCCATCCCGCAGTAACCTTCTCGATCGAGCCGCAAACCGGCGAGTTCCGCATGGTCTGCGACCGGCGTCAGCTTTCCCAGGCGCTGACGAATGTCGTCAAGAACGCCGTGGAAGCGATTGAAAGTCGAAGGAATCGCGGTGAGCATAGCCTTGCCGGCGACCGCGTCGACGTGAAGCTTCGGCAGTCCGACGGGCTGCTGATCGTCGATGTGCTCGACACCGGCGTCGGGCTGCCCGAGGACCGCGAGCGCATCACCGAGCCGTACATGACGACGCGGGTGCGCGGCACCGGGCTCGGCCTCGCGATCGTCAAAAAGATCGTCGAGGAACATCTGGGCGAGATCGCCTTTCTCGACCGGGCGGGAGGAGGGACTCACGTCCGCATGTCGTTCGATGCCGCGAGGCTGACGTCGCTGGCCAATGAGCCGGGGCAGGAAGAGCCGCAGGACAGCGGCAAGGGGTCCGAGGAGAGCTGATGGCGCTTGAAGTTTTGGTAGTCGACGACGAAGCGGACATCCGCGAGCTCGTATCCGGGGTGCTCGAGGACGAAGGCTATGCCGTGCGCACCGCGGCCGACAGCGATTCCACTCTCGACGCCATCGAGGAGCGGCGGCCGTCGATGGTCCTGCTCGACGTGTGGCTGCAGGGGTCGAAGCTGGACGGGCTCCAGCTGCTGCAGGAGATCAAGCGGCGGGATTCGACGATCCCGGTGCTGATGATTTCTGGCCACGGCAATCTCGACACGGCGGTTGCGGCGGTCAGGGAAGGGGCCGTCGATTTCATCGAAAAGCCGTTCGAGGCCGAGCGGCTGATCTACCTTGTCGATCGCGCAACCGAGACGGAGCGCTTGCGGCGCGAGAACGAAGCGCTGAAGCGCCAGGCCGGCCAGGAGGACCAGCTCCACGGCAGCTCGATCGCCATCAACACGGTCCGCGCGACCTTGAAGCGGGTGGCGCCGACCGGAAGCCGCGTGCTGATTTCCGGACCGCCCGGTGTGGGTAAGGAAATCGCCGCGCGGATGATCCACCAATGGAGTCCGCGGGCGCGCGCGCCCTTCATCGTCCTTTCCGCGGCGATGATGAGCCCCGAGCGGGTCGAAGAGGAATTGTTCGGGAGCGAGGATGGCGGCGCGATGCGGCCGGGCCTGCTCGAGCATGCTCATGGCGGCACCCTGTTCCTTGACGAGATCGCCGACATGCCCCCGACAACCCAAGCGAAGATCCTGCGGGTGCTCACCGACCAGAGCTACCATCGTGTCGGGGGCCAGCGGCCCGTGCGCGTGGACGTCCGCGTGCTTTCGGCGACGTCGCGCAACCTGCAGGAGGAGATAAACGCCGGCCGCTTCCGCGAAGACCTCTACTATCGCCTCAATGTCGTGCCGGTGCGGCTGCCTCCGCTGCGCGAAAGGCGCGAGGACATTCCTGAGCTCGTCAGCCACTTCTTGGCGCGCTTCGCCGCCGAGCGGCGGATGCCGCCGCCGACAATCTCGGCGGAAGCAATGGCGGCCCTCCAAGCGCACGATTGGCCCGGCAATGTCCGGCAGCTGCGGAACATTATTGAGCGAACACTGATCCTTGCGCCGGGCGACCGGGTGTCGTGCATCGAGGTGGACCTGCTGCCGCCCGAGATCATCGATAGCCACAATGCGATGGGCGGAGCGTCGACGACCATGGCGATCATGGGCAGCCCGCTTCGTGAAGCCCGGGAATCGTTCGAGCGCGAATATCTGAAAATCCAGATCCGGCGCTTTTCCGGCAACATCTCCCGCACCGCGTCGTTCATCGGCATGGAGCGTTCGGCCTTGCACCGGAAGCTTAAAGCCCTCGGTATCGGCGAGAAGAAGGAGGGAGAGGAGTAGGATCGAAGCTTATGGCAGTGCGGCCGCTCAGTTTGCAGGATCATTTCCTCAACAGCGTCCGGCGCGCCAAGCTTCCGGTCACCATCTTCCTCGTCAAGGGCGTGAAGCTCCAGGGGGTGATCACCTGGTTCGACGCTTTCTCGCTGCTGGTTCGCCGCGACGGCAATGCGCAGCTGGTCTACAAGCATTCGATTTCGACGATCATGCCGTCGCAGCCTCCGCCCGACCTCGTGCCTACGATGGATGTGCCTGGCGGCGGAAAGGCGCAGCTCCAGGACCTGTTCCTGCAAGCGGCGAGCCGCGACGGCGAGCGGATGACCTTGTTCCTGGTCAACGGCGTCATGTTGCAGGGATCCGTCACCGGCTTCGATCAGTTCAGCCTGCTTCTCGAACGCGGCGGCCAGGTGCAGCTGGTGTACAAACATGCGATTTCGACCCTTCAACCGGCGCATCCGCTGAAACTCGGCGGCGAAGCCGAGGGTGAGGGGCCGGATCAAGAAGAGGAAACTCAGTCCTGAACAGCTTTGACGGTAATGGCGCGATCGAGGTCGCAAGGGGCGAAAAGGCGATTATCGCCGTGCCGGAGCTGCCGCGTGAAGGTGCGCGGCGGTCCGCCGAGGCGCGCGTGGAGGAAGCCGCGGGGCTCGCCGAAGCGATCGGTATCGACGTGGTCGGGTCACGGGCCCTGCGCGTTCGCACCGTCCGGCCCGCGACCTTGCTCGGGAAGGGGCAAGTCGAGGAGATCGCCGCGCTTGCGAAGGAGAATGATGCCCATTTGCTGATCGTCGATGCGGCGCTGACGCCGATCCAGCAGAAGAATTTGGAGACCGAAGCCGGCACCAAGGTCATCGACCGAACGGGGCTGATCCTCGAAATCTTCGGCGAACGCGCCGCAACCGCGGAAGGGCGGCTGCAGGTGGAATTGGCGCATCTCGACTACCAGGCCGGACGCCTGGTGCGGAGCTGGACCCACCTCGAACGGCAGCGCGGTGGCTTCGGCTTCCTCGGCGGTCCGGGCGAAACGCAGATCGAGGCCGACCGGCGGATGATCCGCGATCGAATGGCGAAAATCCGCCGCGAACTCGATCAGGTGAAGCGCACGCGCACGCTGCACCGTGACCGCCGGCAGCGCGCGCCGTGGCCGGTGATCGCGCTGGTCGGCTATACGAACGCGGGCAAATCGACGCTGTTCAACCGGCTGACCGGCGAAGATGTATTCGCCGAGAACCTGCTGTTCGCCACGCTTGACCCGACGATGCGCGACATTCGCCTGCCGGGTTTCGACAAGGTCATCTTGTCCGACACGGTCGGGTTCGTTTCCGACCTGCCGACGGAGCTCATCGCTGCGTTTCGCGCGACTCTCGAAGAGGTCGCGTCGGCCGACTTGCTGGTCCACGTCAGGAACATGGCGCATCCGGATACAGAAGCGCAGCGCGACGACGTGGATGACGTCTTGGCGTCACTCGGGCTTGCAGAGGAGGGGGCTCCACCGCGCATCGAAGCCTGGAACAAGGTCGATCTGCTTTCCGAAGAGGATCGCGAGCGGCTGACGGAAGAAGCTCGCCGCCGCGAGGATGTCGTGCCGATCTCCGCAGTGACTGGCGAAGGCCTGGATGAGCTGCGCGAGCGGCTCGCCGAGGGGTTGAGGAGCGGCGAGCAGGTGCACCGCATCCGCATCGCGGCGAGCGACGGCAGCCGGATCGCCTGGCTGCATTCGCGAGGCGAGGTCATCGATCAGCAGGTCGAAGATAGCGAAATCGAGCTTTCGGTTCGGCTGTCACCCGAGAACTGGGCGCGCTTTCAGGCGCTCGAATCCGCCTGATCCTCCTTCGCGGCCGTCCATAGCTCTTCCATCTGGTCCAGCGTCATGCCGGAAAAGCCCGGTGCCGTCTCGATCGCCCGGAAGCGCTTTTCGAACTTCGCATTAGCCTGCCGAAGAGCGGCTTCCGGTTCGATGTTGAGATGCCGTGCGAGGTTGACCACGGCGAACAAAAGGTCGCCGAGTTCTTCCTGCATGCGAGCCGGATCGCTCTCCGCCTCAAGCTCGGCCAATTCTTCGTCGATCTTGGCGCGTGGCCCTGAAGGATCGGGCCAGTCGAAACCGGTTCTGGCGGCGCGGCGCTGGAGCTTCATTGCTCGTTCCAGCGCCGGCAAGGCGAGCGCGACACCGGCAAGCGCGCTGCCGTCCGGCGACTTCTGACGCTCCGCGGCCTTGATTTCCTCCCAGCTTGGGCTGTGCTCGGCATCGCCGAAGATGTGCGGGTGGCGCCGCTCCAGCTTGTCGGAGATGCGCGTCAGCACGTCCTGCAGCGTGAACTGGCCCGCTTCCTCGGCCATTTGCGCGTGAAAGACGACCTGCAGCTGCAGATCGCCGAGTTCGTCGGCAAGCGCATCCATGTCGCTGCGCTCGATCGCGTCGGCGACCTCATAAGCTTCTTCGATCGTGTAGGGCGCGATCGTCGCAAAGTTCTGCTCGCGGTCCCATTCGCAGCCCGTCTCCGGATCGCGCAAGCGCTTCATGATCGCCACGAGCCGTTCAAGCGACATCGGGGGCCCCTCTGCTCGGGTAATCTGTAAGTATGATAATATGCATTATGTAAAGTACCGCATAGATCAGGACGTCAGGATCAGCCAGCGGCCCTCTACGCCCCACCGGCTCAAGGTCGACAGAAAGTTCATGCCTAAGACGTTCAAATCTTCGTTGTCCGTCACCTGAAGGCCAACGTCCCGTCGAGCGATCCCGCCGACGCTGATCTCGTCCGCGCGGCCTCTCGACACCTTGATGACGCCATTCCCGGTCCGCACGAACGCGTTGGCCTTGGACGCGACGTCGACGCCAGCACGGCGCGCAGTGCTTCGCCCGATCGTCGTCATGGTGGCACCGCTGTCGACCAGGAATCGGACGTCCTCGCCATTGACCTTGGCGTCGACCCAGAAATGTCCGTCCACTGCCATCGGGATTCTGGTTTCCTTGCCGTCGGTCACCGGCGTGCCGACCGCCTCAGCCTTCAGGCGCTGGAAAACCCAGCCAAAATTGTCGCGAAACGTGAACAGCACGAAGCCGGCGGCAAAGATCACGACCCAAGCGAGCGCCATCTTCAGCATCTTCGCCGCCGGCTCACGCCGCGCCATCAGCGAACCGAGCACCAGCATCACAGCCATCAGGATGTAAACCGTGCCGGCCATGAGGTCGCTGGAGAACATCAGCCGATCTCCAGCCCGTCATAAGCCGGCGCGGCCCAGTCCGGCAGCTCCGCGACCAAGGTCTGGTAGTCGAGGCCGTTGCCCATGTGGACGAGGTAGACCTGCCCAACCTTCAACTCGCGAGCCCAGCTGAGCACGGCGTCGAGATGGGCGTGCGTCGGATGCGGGCGACGGGTCAGGCAATCGGAAATCCACACGTCCGCGCCTTCATACAGCGCCGCCATATCGTCCGTTAAGTCGCTGTAATCGATGGCGTACACAACCGAGTGGCCATCCTCGTCAAAGCGGATGCCGAGCGAAGTCGGACCGCCATGCGGCTGCTCGACAAAGCGCACGCGGGCGTCGCCCAGCCTGAGCTCGCCGGAGATTTCCCGCGCTTCCGCAATGGGCCGATAAAAGTCCGAGCGGTTGAACGCATAGCCGAAGCGCTGCTTCAGTTCGTCCAGGTCGGCGGCGCGGGCGTAGAGCGGCACCGGGCCACCGATTGCCTGTGACACGGGCCTCAACTCATCGAGGCCGTGGCAATGGTCGCCGTGCGTGTGGGTTACAATGACGCCATCGAGCCGGTTCACTCGGGCTGCGAGGAGTTGCTGGCGAAGGTCCGGCCCGCAGTCGACGAGCATTCGCTCGCCGCCGCTTTCCACGAGAATGGACGACCTCAGGCGATGGTTGCGCGGCTCCGCGGGATCGCATTCGCCCCATTCATTGCCGATCTTCGGAACGCCGGTCGAAGTCCCGCAACCGAGGATCCGGACCTTCAAGTTATTGCCCGACTTTGCTGAACAGCTTGAAGAAATTGTCGGTCGTACGCTCGGCGAGCGCCTCAGTCTCCTCCCCGCGCAGCTCCGCGACAAAGGCGGCAGTGTCGGCCACGAACGCCGGCTCGCACTTCTTGCCGCGATGCGGCACGGGCGCGAGGAACGGCGCGTCCGTTTCGACCAGCATCTGGTCAGCCGGGAGCCACTTGGCCGTGTCCTGCAGGTCGGCCGCGTTCTTGAACGTCACGATGCCGGAAAGGGACACATAGAAGCCCAGGTCGAGCCCCTTGCGCGCCAGCTGCGCGGAGCCGGTGAAACAATGGAGGACCCCGGTCACGCCCCCCTCCTTCACCGCAGCTTCGAGGATCTCCGCCGTGTCGGCTTCGGCGTCGCGGGTGTGAATGACCAGCGGCAGCCCGGTCTCGCGCGCCGCGTCGATATGCGCCTGGAATCGCTCGCGCTGTGCGTCACGGTCCGACTTGTCGTAATAATAGTCGAGACCGCACTCGCCGATGGCGATCACACGCGGATGCTGCGCGGCATCGACCAGGGCGGAAGCGCCGAGATCCGGATGAGCGTCCGCCTCGTGCGGATGGACACCGACGCTGGCCCAGACGTCCGGCTCCCGCTCGGCCACGGCGACGATGTCCTTCCATTCGCACTGACGGGTCGAAATGTTGAGGAAGCCGCTGACGCCACGTTCCCGTGCGCTGGCCAGGACCTCGCTTTGCCGCTCCACCAGGCCCTCGTAGTTCAGGTGGCAGTGGCTATCGATCAGCCTCACGCCGCCTCCTCTTCCTCTAGTTCGAGGCGCGGGAACAATGGTGTCGGCTGCGCGATCGGCGTTCCGCCCTCGCCGGCGTCGATCGCTGCTATCAGCTTCTCGGCCGATGCCGGGATGATGGGAGCGACTGCCAGGCTAAGCTCACGCACCGCGGCCACGAGCGTCCCGAGCACTGCAGCCATGCGCTCCGGATCGGTCTTGCGAAGCGCCCACGGCGCCTGCGCATCGACATAAAAGTTGCAGGCGAACACGGCCCGCATCCACGCTTCGAGCCCAACAGAAAAAGCAAAGCGCTCGAATGCCTGCGGCACCTCGTCCCGACAGGCCTTGCGGACCTCAGTGAGCAGCTCGCGGTCCGCTTCGTCTTCACCGACAGCAGGAAGAATGCCGTCCAAATTCTTGAAGACCATCGACAATGTGCGCTGCGCCAGATTGCCGAAGCTGTTCGCAAGCTCCGCATTGGCGCGGCTGACAATGGCTTCGGCGCTATAGCTTCCGTCCTGCCCGAAGGTGACCTCGCGGAGCAGGAAGTAGCGTAAAGCATCCACCCCGAAGCGGTCGGCAAGCGCGATCGGATCGACGACATTGCCGACGCTCTTCGACATCTTCTCGCCGCGGCTGAGCAGGAAACCGTGGCCGTAGACCTGGCGCGGAACCTCGATGCCCGCCGACATCAGGAAGGCCGGCCAGTAAACGGCATGGAAGCGGACCACATCCTTGCCGATCATGTGGACGTCAGCCGGCCAGTAGCGGCGCCAGAGCTCGCTATCGTCGGGGTAGCCGAGGCCGGTGATGTAGTTGGTCAGCGCGTCGAGCCACACGTACATGACGTGATTGTCGCTGCCCGGCACCGGAACACCCCAGTCGAAGCTCGTGCGTGAGATGCTGAGGTCCTTGAGGCCGCCTTCGACGAAGCGGACGACCTCGTTGCGGCGGCTGTCAGGCTGGATGAAGTCGCGGTTCGACGCATAGAGGTCGAGGAGCGGCTGCTGGTACTTGGAGAGGCGGAAGAACCAGCTTTCCTCAACCGTCCATTCGACGGGCGTACCTTGCGGCGACAATTTGGTCCCGTCCTCGCCCGGGGTCAGCTCGTCCTCTTCGTAATAAGCCTCGTCGCGGACCGAGTACCAGCCTTCGTAGCGGTCCAGGTAGAGGTCCCCCCTCTCCTCCATCGCCTTCCAGATCGCCTGGCTGGCGCGATAATGGTCGGCCTCCGACGTACGGATGAAGCGATCGTAGGAGATGTTAAGTCTGTCGCACATCTCCTGGAAAAGCTGCGACATTTCTGTTGCGAAGGCGCGGGGCTCGACCCCCTTGGCGCGCGCCGCCTGGGCCATTTTGAGGCCATGCTCGTCCGTTCCCGTCTGGAAACGCACGTCGCGGCCTTGCGAGCGCTGGAAGCGGGCGATCGCGTCGGCGGCGATGGCTTCATAGGCATGGCCGATGTGCGGCGGGCCGTTCGGATAGCTGATCGCGGTGGTGATGTAGAAGGGCTCGGCCATGTGCCAGCGCCCTAGCCGTCCGCCTCTAGCGCTTCAACTCACTCCGGCCGGGCACGTCGGCGAGGTAGCCAGCAATCTGGAACACCGTCGCGCCCGCCTCCAGCGAAACGCGGGGTGCAATGGCGGCAAGCTCGCGGGTCTTCGCATAAGCCTCCAGAGCGCGAGCGAGCGGCGGCCCCTGAAGGCCGCGAGCTTCGCGGGCGATCAACGCCGGTGCGAGCTCGAGGAAAGCCGCATAGCGCTCGGCCGCGCCTTTCTTGCTCAGCTCCTGGGCGAGTTCGGCGCGACGCTCGTTGGTCGGATCGCCTTGGCGAAGGATGGCAACCGCTGCCTCTTCCAGCTTGGCGAGCCCGAGCTCGGCCACAGCAAGCGCACGCCCGGCCGAGCCGAACGACATGGCGACGATCCGCTTGCGTTCGGCATCGCTGAGGTCCGGCGACTGAACGTCGAGGATTGACGTCATGGCGTCATCAGCGAGCAGCTCGAACTGCAGGCGGCGGCAGCGCGAGCGGATGGTCGGCAGGAGCCTTCCAGGCGCATGGCTGACGAGGAAGAACAAGGTGTTCGGCGGCGGCTCCTCGAGCATCTTGAGGAGGGCGTTGGCGGCCGAAGCCTCCAGATCGTCGACGCTGTCGATCACCGCCACGCGCCAGGGCGAGAGCGCCGCGGTCATGCCCATGAACTCGCCAAGCTCACGAACCTGATCGACCTTGATGTTGCGGTTGACGTTGCCGGTCTTCTCGTTGGTCAGGCGTTCGAGCCACCGCATGTCGGGATGGCTGCCGGCCTCCACCAGCTTGACGATCGGGTGCTCGTCGGGACTGGCAATGCCCGATAGCTGCACCGCCGGTCCGGCACCATCGGCGAGAACACGGCGCGCTGCCTGGTGAGCGAAGGTGGCTTTTCCGACGCCGCGTGGCCCGGCGAGCAGCCAGGCGTGGTGCAGTTTGCCCGTGGCCCAGGCGGCCGCGAACTGCGCGACCGCTTTGTCCTGCCCGACGATCACGGTAGCAGGTCCGCGATCGCGTCGAGGAGCCGGGTCGTGACCTCTTCAGGCGAGCCGGACGCGTCGATGATCCGGACCCGATCAGCCTCCAGCGACGCGATCTCGCGGAAAGCGAGGTCGACGTTCTGGTGATAGCTTTCCGGGCGGCCGCCGATGCGGTCGCTCAGCTCGTTGTCGCGCGCGCGCGCCCGAGCGCCGCCTTCGGCGAGCGCCAGCACGAGCGTCCGGTCCGGCAAGCAGCCGTCGAGCCCGAACTCGTTGATGCTCCGGACCTTGTCGATCCCCAGTCCGCCCGCGCCGCCCTGATACGCAAGCGAGCTGTCGAGGAAACGGTCGCAAAGCACCCAGCGGCCGCTGTCGAGCGCGGGCCGGATTGTCTTATCCACATGATCTGCGCGGGCGACCGCGAACAGCAGTGCCTCCGCGCGTGCGCCCCAGCGGTCCTCGGCCCCAGAAAGCAGCAGTTCGCGGATCTTCTCGGCGCCTTCGCTGCCGCCGGGCTCGCGCGTGACCAGCACGTCGATGCCGCGCGCCGCCAAAGCATTCGCGAGCGCCTTCACCTGGGTCGACTTACCGACCCCCTCCCCGCCTTCGAGGCTGATGAAACGGCCGCGGGCCGTCACGCCATCCCGAAGAGCGACTTGAGCCCCAGCCAGATGCGGCCGAAGAAGCCGGCGCGGCCGACGTCCTCCGCGGCGACCAGCGGCACCACCTGCGGCGGCGTATCGCCGGTGGTGATCACCAGCTGGGCAACTTCCTGGCCCTTCTTGATCGGCGCCACGAGCGGGCCGTCATAGCGGACCTTCATGCTGGTGGTGCCCGTCGCCAGGCCTGCGGGAACGGTGACCGACAAGTCGCGCGGCGCGATCAGCTGCACTTCGCTGTCGCTGCCCATCTGGACCTGGGCGCTGCCGACCTTCGCGCCGGCCTTGAACAGCGGCTTGAGCTCCCAGGCGTTGAAGCCCCACTGCATCAGCCGCGTCGACTCGCTCACCCGCTCGTTCCAGCTGCCCATGCCGGCGAGCACTTCGATCAGGCGGCGGCCGTTCTGCTCGGCCGAGCCGGTGAAGCCATAGCCTGCCTCTTCCGTATGGCCGGTCTTCAGCCCGTCGGCGCCTGGCACCTTGCCGAGGATCGGGTTGCGATTCGCCTGAGTGATGTCCTGCCCGGAACCCAGGGTCTTGCCCCAGGTGAAGCTCGGTTGCCCATAGAACTTCTTGTAGAGCTTGGGATGGCGGCTGATCTCCGACGCCGCGAGCGTCGCGAGGTCGCGCGCGGTCACATAGGTCCGGCCTTCGTCCGGCCATCCGTTCGAGGTCCCGAAGTGGCTATTGGTGAGGCCGATGCGCTTGGCGAGCGCGTTCATCTGGCCGGTGAACGCCTCCTCGGTGCCGGCGATGCACTCGGCCAGCACGACGGACGCGTCATTGCCGGACAAGGTGACGATGCCGTGCAGCAGGTTCTCGACGCTGACCTGCTCGTTGGCGCTGAGGAACATGGTCGAGCCCGCGGCGGGTCCGTGCCACTTCTGCCACGTCTCCGGCCGGACGGTGCACAGCTTGCCCAGCGACAGCTTGCCCTGGTCGATCAGCTCGAACGCGACGTCGACCGTCATCATCTTGGCCATGGACGCCGGCGGCATGCGCATGTCGGCGTTCTTGGCAAACAGCACCGCGCCTGAATTCACGTCGTAGAGGAAGGCGACCTTGGCGGTCGTGTCGAACTGCGGGGCCGCCGCCGGAGCGCTGGTTGCGAGGAGGATCGAAGCGGTAGTGGCAAGAACGACGATGCGCGGCATGGAAATGCGGATTCCCCCGATTCAGGCGTGAAGCGGCCTGTCTAACGGCGCGCGATTGCGTTCGCCAGCAGCCCGATCGACATCGCGTAATAGTTCGAACAATTATAATCGAGGATGGCGCGGTAATTCTCGGTCAGAAGGTAGGCCGGTGCGTAGGCGCCGGGCGTCTCCATCAGCGTTGCCAGTTCGTTTTCCGGCAAGCCGCTGCCCATCGGCACCACGCCGAGAGCGCGCCACTCGGCGACGGTGAGCCAGCGGCTGTGGCGGCGGAAGACCGCCGGGCAGCGGGGCGGGTTAATCCTTGTCTGGATAGCCGCGCGGTTGAGGTTGGCCGGCACTTGCGCCGGCACGCCCCACGGGATGTTCGGCTTCCACCCCGCATTGCGCAGGTAATTGGCGATCGATGCGAAGGCGTCGTCCTCGTTCCGCCAGATGTCGGCATAGCCGTCGCCGTCGCCATCCGCACGCAACCGCAAGGCGACGGTCGGCATGAACTGCGGATAGCCAGTAGCTCCTGCATAGCTGCCCTTGAGCGTCCACCGCTGAACGCCCCGGTCGAGCAGCTTCAGCGCCGCGATGAACTCCTCGGTGAAGAACTCGCGCCGGCGGCCTTCGTAGCCGAGGCTGGCAAGAGCCT
This sequence comes from Sphingomicrobium sp., assembly GCA_036563485.1. Classification (NCBI taxonomy): domain Bacteria; kingdom Pseudomonadati; phylum Pseudomonadota; class Alphaproteobacteria; order Sphingomonadales; family Sphingomicrobiaceae; genus Sphingomicrobium; species Sphingomicrobium sp. Next base: position 2,208,560 of record DATCMI010000001.1, read on the forward strand.
CGAGCAGGTCGAAGCTGCCGGTGACGGTGCCGTAGCTCGTCTCCTTGCCGTAAATGGCGATGATCACCGCGGGATCGACGCCATAGAGGCTCTGGATCCGCGACAGGTTCGTCCAGTGGCTGAAATAGCGCGCGTAGCCGCGGTCGATCAGGTTCCGGGTGATGTGCTTTTGCAGGTAATTGCCGAATGCCGGCGGCGCGTAGCCGGTGCTGGTGCCGGTGGGCCGCTGCGCGCGGTCGAGCTCCATCACCCGCTGGTTGAGCCGCAGGCCGGGAATCACCGCCCGGATGGTGGCCTCGCGAACGCCGGCGGAGCGCGCCCGGCCCATCAGATAGGCTTTCCATTGCTCATAAGGGTCGCTGCTTGAGGCCTGGACGAGCGGGCGTTGGTAGACCTGTGGCTGCGCCTGGGCCATTTGCGTCGGTGCGACATTCGGCGCTGCCGTGTGGACGGGACGATTCTGGAAATTCTGCGCGCTAGCCGCGCTCAGCGACAGCGCTGAAACACCTACCCACCCCCACACACTCAATTGCCGCACTCCACCTGTCCTCAACTACGCCCGAGGCTAGAAGTGTTAACCCCCCACATGCCAGCGGGTTCATCGCGCGGCTTGCACAGCTTGGCGCTGCAAGCGATAGCAGCGCCCGCGCGGAGAGGTGGCCGAGTGGTTTAAGGCAGCGGTCTTGAAAACCGCCGTGGGTGCAAGCTCACCGTGGGTTCGAATCCCACCCTCTCCGCCACCGCGAGCTTACCTCTTCCTGACAGCAGTCACACTGCGTCGGGCCGTCAGCTTCGCATGGGAGGATTCAACGACCATGACATCGGTCGCGAACCGCACGCGAACCTGCCTTCCCGTGTTCGGCGCCCACGTTAGAAACGTGCCATCCGTTTGCGGCGCTAGATAGATAAACCGCTGAAAGTGCTGAGGCATCCAGTCGATGTAGATTTTGCCTGTCGGGTAGTGGATGATCCCAACGACGACAGATCCATGCGAAAAGCGAAGAAGCGCCAGTGTCCGGCGCTGACCGGGTTCAAGTTCAACCGTTCCGACCAGATCGGCTCCCAAGTAACTTCCGTGTGCCACAAGCCATTGCGGCCACTCTTTTGCCCAAAAAGCTTTCTCCTCCTCCGGGGAGAAGCGATCCTGCAAACGGGAAAGCACCGGCAGATAATCGCCCCGCGCTATTCCGTTCATGAGCGTGTCGACCAAGGCTTGTCGGTCGGGAAGATCGGCTATGTCGGCCTGGGGCAACATGGGCCAAGGGGAAAAGGCACGCAGCGTTGCCGCGTTCTCGACCTCGATAAAAAGATGTCCATCTTGAAAGCGCACAGGCATGCGCTCCCTTGTCGGCAGGCGGTAGTCACCAGCGACTCGTGACATGCTCGTCCGGACGTTTTTGCCGACGCGAGGTATGTCGAGCGGCAGACCGGCAAGTGCGTTCTGCGCCTTTGGCAGAAAGCCGCGCCACGGTGACCGTTCTTGCGTGTTGAAGGCGACGAGCGTCGCGTCCAGATCCGGGTAGAAGGCCAGGAAGTCGTAGTGCACCCCGGCCGAGCCATCGTGCGCAATGCGGCATGAACCATCTGGATTGCTGAACAAGGCCCAGCCATATCCGTAAAACGACGTGCGCCGCTTACCTTCGGCGACATGCGGCCAGAAGAGCTTGCGCCTTGAGGCGTCTGTGAGCACCCGACCTTGGCGCAAAGCATTCATCCAGCGCGCCAAGTCGCTCAGCGTCGACAACATGTAACCGGCTCCACGGACCAGCCAATTCGGTCCGTCTCGATCCGGTGTGCGGTACAGATTCGGGGGCAGCGGCCCATCGAACATAGTGCCCTCGGCGACACTTTGGTGGGGCAATCCACCGAGAACCATGCCCGTCCGCTGCAAACCGGCCGGAAGCCACAGCTCGCGACGCATGAATCCCTCGAAGCTCTCCCCAGAAGCTTTCTCAACGATCGCCGCCAAGAGGGCATAGCCGGCATTGCTATACGAGTGGTGGGCTCCTGGCGGGCTTTCCAATGGCGCTCCAAAGATTTCGGCAACCGCCTGGTCGCGAGTCCGGTGCGTCTGATTGTTGCCGACGTCGTGCGGCAGTCCAGCTGAGTGGGTAAGGAGCTGGTGAATCGTTATATTGCGCTTGTCCGGGGGTACGCCGTCCAAATACTTCGATATGCGATCTTCCGTCCTGAGACGCCCCAGTTCTTCCAATCTCAAGATCGCCGCCGCCGTGAACTGCTTCGACACTGATCCAATGTCGAAAATCGTGTCGGCGGTCATCTCAGTTCGACGTGCGCGGTCTGAATAGCCGAAGGTCTGCGAATAGATGGGGTGGCCTCGCTGGGCGAGATGAACGCCGCCCGTGAAGCCGAACACGTCTGCCCTTCGAAAGAATTCCCGAAGATTTGCGGCGTCCATCACTGGTGCGGAAGGCTGCGAGACCGGCTGAGGCGAAGCCTTTGCTGCACGGAATGCGCGACAAGCGGCATCCATCGCCCCTTCGCCTGACGGCGACGAAGGTTGGGCCATTGCGGCTCGCGACTCGGCGGACGTCCCCTCGAGCATGGCGATCGCGATCGCGATCGTTGCTGCAGCTTTCCGGTGCATGCTAATATTTCCCTCCCCGACGCCTCGTTCGGCGGTCGCATGGCAAGCGCCGCAAGACGATTGTGACAAGGTGCAGTCTAGCGGTGACGAAGGGCTAGCATCTGCCTGACCGCTGCCCGGTACTTGCGGCCGACCTGGAAACTGGTTCCATCGGAAAGGATCAATCGAAGCTCGCGGTTGGATGATTCCAGGCGCGCGACGCGCTCGGCATTGACGAGGATCGAGCGGTGGACCCTTACGATGCCATGCGGTGCCAGCTCCGCCTCCATGGAAGCGAGGGTACGCCTGACCAGGCGGGTTGAGCCTTCAACGCTGACCCGGCAGTAATTTTCGTCGGCGCACACCCAGTCGACCATGGGTGGCGCTACAAGTTCCGTTCTTTTGCTCGACCGGAGCATGAGGACCGGGCGGGTCTCCGGTTTGCCGTGGCTGTTGTTCCCCGGCGCCGCAGCGAGCCGCAACTCCCCTGTCGCCATCGCATAAGCGTAAAGCAGGCCAGTGACGGCCCAATAGAACATCAGCTTCGCCAGGAAATCCGATCGGAGCGAGTCACCGACACTCCGCATGCGCGATGGATCGACCCAACCTTCAAGAGGTACATAGATGACATATTTGAGCACTGCCGCGGCAACTGTTGCTGCAAATAGCGCCGGCAATGTCCGGAGCCAGAAACTGCGTCCAAACCGGGTGCGGATCACGATGAGATAGATGAATGGCACCCACAATGCGCAGGTGCTCCAGTCGAGCAGCCGCAAGCCGATCAGTGACGGCCATTCGATTGGGCGCGCGGAAGCTGCTCTGTAGACGGCGCCCTCGCCGGCGGTAATCGCGGACATGAGAACGACGGCCGTCACGAGGACCGCGGCAAATCGTGCGTTCGGCTCCATTGGTTCGGAACGGGATAGAGCCATCGCTATTTTCCGACCTTCACCGGCTGGAACGATAGCTTGAGGTGGTGGTGGCATCCATCACAAAAAAAGCGCTTGCAACCGCGCTACAAATGTAGCACTCTACAAATGTAGCGCGACGAATCCGTCGTGCGTGAAGGGAATATTTCTTTATGCTCAGCAAGCTTCCTCCCCGTGAACGACAGATCGTCGACGTGCTTTACGAGCGCGGCCCGATGCTGGTCGCCGACATTTGCGAGGCCCTTCCCGACCAGCTGAGCGGCTCGGCCGTCCGCGCGATGCTTAAGCGCCTGGAAGATAAGGGCTATGTTCAGCGCAGCGAATCGGAGCGCGGCTTCCTCTACAGCCCTGCTGTGGCGGATACGGTCGCCAAGAAGTCGGCGTTGAGCGAAATCGTTCGCGTCTTCTTCAACGGTTCGCCGGCGAGCGCCGCGTCCGCCCTGCTCGGCATGTCGGACCAGCTCAAGAAGAATGAGCTCGACGAGCTCGAGCAGATGATTGCTCGCGCCCGCCAGGAAAAAGGGGGCAAGTAAATGTCCGTCTTGATCGCGATTGCTTTGAAGTCGCTGCTGATTGCCGGCGGCACTCTTGGCCTGCTGGCCGTGATGAAGAAGCGTTCGGCGGCCGAACGCTCGTGGGTCGCCCACATCGGCCTCCTGGCTCTCGTGATCATGGCCATCGCGCCGCTCGTGCTGCCGAGCTGGACGGTGGAGACCCCCGCCATCTTCGCCAGCGATCCGGCTCCGGTCTCGAAAGAAGCGGCAGCGCCGATCATCAAGGAGCAGATTGCCGCCGCCGTGCAGGCGAAGGTCGACGCGAATGCAGCGCCGGTGGCCGCCGCAGCGTCCGAACCGTCGATCAGCGCCACCGCTGCGGCGGTTGCGCTCTATGCGGTTCCGGCCGCGATCCTGCTTTTCATCACCCTGCTGGCGCTTGGCCGGCTCATCACGCTGCGCGCCCGTGCCGACGTGCTGGTCGACGGCCATTGGTTGAGCGCCCTCGCCCGCGCGCAGCGCCGCATGGGCTTCAAGCACGGCACGGCCTTGCTGACCAGCAACGAGCTCGCTTCGCCGATCAGCTGGGGCCTGATGCGCCCGGTGATCCTGCTCAACAGCCGGGCCGTCGAAGCCTCGAATGAAGCGGAAGCCATCATCGCCCACGAACTTGCGCACGTCGCTCATGTCGATTGGGTGAAGCTGCTGCTGGCCCGCGTCGCCACGGCGCTTTTCTGGTTCAACCCGCTCGTTTGGATGCTTGCCCGCGAGGCGCACCAGCTGCGCGAAGAAACGGCCGACGACACCGTGCTCGCCGCCAATATCCCGGACACGGACTATGCTCAGCTGCTGGTCGGGGTTGCCCGCCACGAATGCCCCGGCATGCTCCTGGGAGCGCATGGCGTCGCCCCGTCCAAGAGCTCGCTCGCCCGCCGCGTCGCTCGCGTCCTCGACGGCAAGTCGGTGCGTGGACCGGTCGCCCGCTCGTTCGCCCTTGGCGTGCTTGTCGGTGCGGTGCTGATCGCCACTCCCCTCGCCGCGCTCACCGTTGGCCCGAAGTCGGGCGGAAGCACCAAGCTCGGTAAGGCCGTAGCGTCGGATAGCCCCTTGGCACCCTATTATCCGGAGACGGAGGCGGAAGGGCTGCCGACCGACCTGCCGAGCCTGATCACGTCCGGCGTGTCGACGTCAGTGCAGACCGCACTGGCGGCAGTGAACCCGAACTCGACGCTCACCAGCGGTTCTGGCGGCGTGATCGAAACGCGCGCTCCGAGCGGAGCCACCGTGCGCCAGGCCAACGGAATGACCGTGGCGACGGCCCCGAGCGGCGCGACGGTGACGATGTACCCGCCCGACCAGCATGGCCGCCGCAAGGTCGTGGCGCGCGCACCGAATGGCGCGGTCGCAGTGTCCTATGCGGATGACGAAGACGAGATCCCCGGTTTTTCACAGCATCATGAGAAGAAGATGGAGAGAGCGATCGATCGCGCCATCTCGATGAAGGCTGTTGGCGTGACCTCCGAATATGTCGCCGCAATGCGCGCCAGCTCTCCTGCGCTCCGCGATCTAGATGCCGGCGAATTCGTCGGCATGAAAGCGGTCGGCGTGACGCCGCAATATGTCCGCGACCTCGTCGCTGCCGGGATCGGCGATTTCGACAGTGACGACCTCGCAGGTGCGCGTGCAGTCGGTGTCGACGGCGCCTATGTGCGCGCCATCCGGTCCGCGGGCCTGGGCGATGCGGATCTAAGCGACCTCACCGGCGCACGGGCGGTCGGTGTCACGGTCGCTTACGTCCGGGAAATGCGAGCGCTCGGTTTGGGTGATCTCGACCTCGACGACCTGACCGGAGCCCGGGCCGTCGGCGTCACTGCCGATTACATCCGGCAGATGCGCGCGCGCGGATATGACGGCGACCTCAGCGACTATACGTCACTAAGGGCGGTGACGGGTCACTTCGGGCGTGCGCGTCCGACGCCGCCCGCGCCGCCTCGGCCGCCGAACGGCTGACCGCACGGCTCAGCAGAGCCAACCGCAACTCACTTCGACTGAATTTTGACCGCCTCTCCCGAGGCGCATGGGCGAGCTTTGCCCGCCGTACAGACAAGAGGAGACCGAAAATGAACCGCTTTGTCGCTTTGATCGGTGCCGTTTTCCTGACGATGATCAGCGTTGCGTCGGCATGTACCGCCGCGCCCGTGGACCTGATCCGCTTCACGCTCGAGCCGAAGGATGGGAGCGGCCTCGTGCAGGCCAACTTTCGCACCGGCGAAGCTCCGCGCCACCAGAGCAACTGGTCGAGCGGTTTCGCGCCCTCCGAACTCGCCGGACTGGACCTTGCCGCTTTTCGCGCCGCCGGCAGCCGCCCGCTTGCTTTTGCCCTGAACCGCGAAGCCGGCCGGCTCGACTGCGTCGGACGGGGCGGAGAATCTTACGCGCACGGCGATTGCCGCTTCACGCCCAACCCGGCGTTCGCCCAGCTTCTTCAGTCCCGCGGGATCGGCCGCCCGACCGAGAAGGAGGCCTTCACGCTTATGGCCGTGAACGCCACCAGAGCGTTGATCGATGCCCTCGCAGCCGCGCGCTATCCGACCCCGAGCATCGACAAGCTGGTCCCGCTGGCCGCTCTCGACGTCGACGCTGCTTATATCGCCGGCATGGCACGCGCGGGCTATCGCCCCGAAGATCTCGGCGCGTTGATCCAGTTCAAGGCGCTCGGCATCGACCCTGCGTGGGTCGGCCAGGTCCGGCGCATGGGCTATGCCGAGGCGTCATCGGGCGAGCTGGTGCAGCTCAAGGCGCTCGACATCACGCCGGAATTCATCGCCGGCTTCGAGCGGATCGGTTACCGCCACCTTCCCGTCAGCCAGCTTGTCCAGCTCCGGGCGCTCGATATCACGCCCGAGTTCGTGCAGAAGGTCGCGGCCATGAGCGGGGACACTGCGGACGTCGGCAAGGTGGTCCAGGCAAAGGCGCTCGGCCTCGTGCGCTGACCCGCTTCGGTGGGGGTGGCGCGCGGCCGCAGCCGTGGTAAGGGCGCGCGACCCCTTCAATTCCGGAGCCGAAACGCCGTGGGTGAGCCCAAACTCCTGCCCTTCGATTGGCAGGATCCATTCGATCTCTCGTCGCAGCTGACCGACGAGGAGCGCCTCGTCCGCGACACTGCCGAAGGCTATGCGCAGGAGAAGCTCCTGCCGCGGGTCACCTCGGCCTATCTGAACGAGCGCTTCGACCGCGAAATCATGAGCGAGATGGGTGAGCTCGGCCTTCTCGGCGCGACGATCCCCGGGGAATATGGCGGCGCCGGGCTCGGCTATGTCAGTTACGGCCTGATCGGACGCGCCGTCGAGCGGGTCGACAGCGGCTACCGCTCCGCAATGTCGGTTCAGTCGAGCCTCGTGATGTATCCGATCTATGCCTACGGGTCGGAAGAGCAGCGGATGAAATATCTGCCGAAGCTCGCGAGCGGCGAATGGGTCGGCTGCTTCGGCCTGACCGAGCCGGACGCCGGCTCCGACCCCGCCGGCATGCGCACCCGCGCCGAAAAGACCGACGGGGGTTATCGCCTCACCGGCACCAAGATGTGGATCACCAACTCGCCGATCGCCGACGTGTTCGTGGTCTGGGCCAAGTCCGACGCGCACGGCGGCAAGATCCGCGGCTTCGTGCTCGAAAAGGGCATGGCTGGCCTCTCCGCGCCTGCAGTGAAGGAGAAGCTTTCGCTTCGCGCCTCGATCACCGGCGAAATCGTGATGGACGGGGTCGAGGTCGGCGAAGACGCGCTGCTCCCCAACGTCGAAGGCCTCAAGGGCCCGTTCGGCTGCCTTAACCGCGCGCGCTACGGCATCGCCTGGGGCTCGATGGGCGCGGCGGAGGCCTGCTACGCGGCGGCGCGTCAGTACATGCTCGATCGCAAGCAGTTCGGGCGGCCCCTCGCCGCCAACCAGATCCCGCAGCTCAAGCTTGCCAACATGATCACCGAGATCACGCTGGGCCTGCAGGCGGCGCTTCGCGTCGGCCGCCGGCTGGAAGCCGGAGAGCTGGTCCCGGAGACGATCAGCCTGATCAAGCGCAACAATGTCGGCAAGGCGCTCGATATCGCGCGCGTCGCGCGCGACATGCATGGCGGAAACGGCATCAGCGCCGAATTCCACGTCATCCGCCACGCCGCGAACCTCGAGACCGTGAACACCTATGAGGGCACGCACGACGTCCATGCGCTGATCATGGGACGGGCGATCACCGGGCTGAGCGCGTTCTAGCGACCCATCAGGCCTTTTTATCGGCTTTCGATATTATCGATTGACAATAAGCGCCCGCTGCCGTTTATCGCTCTTCGATATCAAGCGGAGGAACGATAATGAGGCAATTGTTCGCGCAGATCGGCCTGTCGGGCGAAGGGGCTCGCGCATTGGATCCGCTGCTCACGGCAGCGCGCGTGCTATTGTTCGTGCTGCTGGCCGGCGTGATCCTGGCGATGGCGTTCAGCGTCTTCGGCCTGGTCATCTATGTAATCGAGCACCTGCGACAGCTGTTCACCGCCGACGAGCGGACCGTCTGGGACCCCGTCGGCACGCACCTGTTCGGGCTTGGCGCGCTGAGCCTCGTCGCTTCGTCCGTTCTTGCGCTGCTGGCGATGATCGGTGCCGTGGAAAAGGCCGAAGCGTTCGACGAGGGCAATGTCGGCCGCATCGAGAAGATTGCCGGCAACATTCTTGGCCTGCAGCTGCTCGGCCTGGTCGCCTTCTGGTCCGGGTTCCCGGTCCGCGGCGACATCAACGGCTTCGACATCGCGCCACGGCTGTCGCCGGGCGGCGTTGCGATCGTCCTCCTGCTGTTCATCCTCGCCCGCGTGTTCCGCCAGGGTGCGGCGATGCGCGAAGACCTGCAGGGCACGGTTTGATGGCGGTGCTGATCACGCTCGACCGACAATTGGAGGAGGCAGGCATGACGCTGACCGAACTTGCCGAGCGGGTCGATATCACGCTGGCCAACCTGTCGATCCTGAAAACCGGCAAGGCCCGCGCCATCCGCTTTTCGACTCTGGATGCGATCTGCCGGGAACTAGACTGCCAGCCTGGCGACATCATCAGCTATCGCCCGTAGCGTCGGGGCCGCGAACGACGGCTAGTCGACTCTTCCAATCGCCCTTATGCTCGGCGGCGGGCAAGAGGGGGCAAACATGGGATTGACCGGTTGGATCGTGCTGGGCGTCGTCGTCCTGGTGCTTCTCTACATCATCGCAACCTACAATCGACTGGTGCGGCTCCGCGCGCTCGTGAAGGAGGCGTTCAGCGGCATCACCGTGCAGCTCCGCCGGCGGGCCGACCTGATCCCCAATCTCGTCGAAACCGTATCCGACTATGCCACGCATGAGCGCGAGGTCTTCGAGCAAGTCACCAAGGCGCGCGCGGCGACGGTGAACGCGGGCAGCGTCGAAGCCACTGCCCAGGCCGATGCCCAGATGACCGGGCTGCTCGGCCGGCTTTTCGCAGTCGCCGAGGCTTATCCTGACCTCAAGGCCAACACCAACTTCCTCCAGCTGCAGGACCAGCTGTCCAGCATCGAAGGCGAGCTGCAGGGCGCGCGGCGCTACTACAATGCCACCGTTCGCGACCTGAACGCGAGTGTGCAGAGCTTCCCGCCGGTGCTGATCGCCCGGCCGCTCGGCTTTACCGAAGAGCCATTCTACCAGGACGACGATCCAGCAATCCAGAACGCACCCAAGGTGGCCTTCCCCAAACCGGCTGCGTGACGTGTTGAGAGGCTGGCGCGCCGCCTTCGCGCTCCTCCTGCTTGCAGCATCCACCGGCGCAAGCGCCCAGGAACGGATCCTCCGCTATCTCAGCGATGTTGCCGTGCAGAAGGACGGCGCGCTCGACGTTACGGAAACGATCGACGTCCGGGCTGAGAACGACCGCATCAACCATGGCATCTATCGGGATTTCCCGACCCGCTACAAAGGCCGCAACGGCAGCCGCATCCGCGTCGGCTTCACGTTCAACGGCGCGACGCTCGACGGGCAGCCGGTGCCTGCCGAAACCAACGCCTACGGGAATGGCGTCAGGATCAAGATCGGCGATCCGGACACATTGGTCGATGTCGGCGAGCACCGCTACGTCATCCGCTACCGAACGACGCGGCAGATCGGGCGCTTCCCGCAATTCGATGAGCTTTACTGGAACGCGACCGGCAATGGCTGGGAATTCCCGATCGAGGTCGCCGAGGGGCGGCTCCGCCTCCCCTCGCCTGTCCGGTTCGGTCAGCGCGCCGCCTACACGGGCTTTCAAGGGTCGACGGCCACGGACGCAGAGGTCGTTGAAGAGAGGCCCGGCGAGATCCTGTTCCGGACTACAGTGCCGCTCGAGGCCTATGAGGGCCTCACGGTTGCCGCCGCCTTCCCGAAGGGCGTTGTCGCCGAGCCCACATCGCAAAGCCGCTTCCTCGATTGGCTGGCCGATAACGGACCGCCGATCGTCGGAGGTCTCGGCCTGCTCGGCCTGTTCGCTTTCTATTATTTCGCTTGGCAGCGGGTGGGACGCGATCCCGCGGCTGGAACGGTCGTGCCGATCTTCTCGCCTCCAGACAGCTTGAGCCCGGCCGCGGTTCGCTACGTCACGAGGATGGGATCGGACAATCGCACCTTTGCCGCGGCGCTCGTCGACATGGGCGTGCGCGGCCACATCAAGATTGTCGAGGATGATGGCGGCTGGTTCGGCAAGGACAAGAGGACCATCATTCGGCAGGTCGGCGGCACCGACCTGACCGATGACGAAAGCGCTGCGCTCGGCAAGCTGTGCCAGCCCGGCGAATCGATCGAGATGGAGCAGGCGAACCACGCCCGTTTCTCCTCCGCCCGCACCGCTCTCGAGAAGGTGCTGAAGGAGAAATATGAGGGCAAGCTGTTCAAGAAGAATTGGGGCTGGGTCTTTGCCGGCTTGCTGCTGTTCCTTGCCAGCCTCTGGCTCGTTGCAGCCGCCATCGTTGCTGCGTCCGGGCTCGATGTGCGGTTAGTGTTGGTAGCCCTCGGTGCGGCGATCGTCGTCGCCTTGCTGCTCCTGTGGGTGCAAACTGCGACCACTACCGGCAAATGCTTCGTCGGCGGTGTCGCCTTCATCTTTGCCGGGCTGGCGTTCATTACAGGCGGCCCTGTCGTCTTCGAAGCGCTGGCGACGGGCTGGCTGCTGCCGTTCGTTCCCACCCTTCTTTCGCTGCCGGTCGTCATATCCGCATTCTTCTGGATCGACGCACCGACCAAGGAAGGCCGCGGCGTGCTCGACCGCATCGCCGGCTTCAAACAATATCTGTCCATTACCGAGCGCGAGCGGCTCAACCGCATGCATCCGCCGGAAGACACGCCCGAGCTGTTCGAGCGCTATTTGCCCTATGCGATTGCGCTCAGTGTCGAGAACCGCTGGGCTGCGCGTTTCGCGTCGGTCCTCGCCGCTGCGTCTACGCAGGGGCAGCAAGGCTTCGGCTGGTATTCCGGGTCGAGCAATCCGTGGCACGACCCGAACGGTTTCGCCGAAAGCGTCGGATCTTCGCTGTCGAGCACGATCAGTTCGGCATCGACGGCGCCCGGCTCGAGCAGCGGCTCGGGCGGCGGCGGGTCGTCAGGTGGCGGCGGCGGCGGAGGCGGTGGCGGCGGGTGGTAAGCGCCTAAGCCCAGGCCGGGCGGCGTAGCACCGCGGTCGGTTCGCCCTGATACGGGGTGTCGTGGAGCCGCTCGAACCCTAGCTTCGCCGCAAGCCTCAGGCTCGGTTCGTTGGCCGGCGCAATGATCGCCCACAAGGGCGTGGGCTGGAGGTTGGCCTCGATCCAGGAAATCGCTGCCCGGCACGCCTCCGAAGCCATGCCGGTCCCATGGGTGTCGCTCGAAAAGATCCAGCCCATCTCCGGCTCCTCGCCGAAGCAGGGGTCAAGATCGCGCCAAGCAGTGAATGGACCGACATTGCCGACGAGCTTGCCGTCCGTCTTGCGCTCGACCGCCCAGGTGCCGAAGCCGTTCCACTGCCACCCGCCGACGGCTGCGGTCAGGCGCCGGAAGCAATCTTCGGCGCTGATCGGCTGCGGCCCGAAATGCTTGTGCACCTCGGGCTCGCTCAGGATCGCGTGCCACGGCCGAAAGTCGTCCTTGCGCCAGTGGCGCAGGACAAGCCGTTCCGTTTCGATCCGCGGTGCTTCGCGGATCAACTTTATTTCTTAGTGAGAGAGAGGCCGCCGAAGCGCTTGTTGAAGCGCGCGACTTGGCCGCCTTCCTGGACCTGTCGCGTGCCGCCGGTCCATGCCGGGTGCACCTTCGGGTCGATCTCGAGGTGGAGGGTGTCCCCTTCCTTGCCCCAGGTCGAGCGGGTCTGGAACTTGGTCCCGTCCGTCATTTCGACGGTGATCATGTGATAATCGGGATGCGTATCGGACTTCATGTGGATTTTCCTTGGCTTAGCCGCTGGTTTCCGACCAGCAGCGACAAGTAGAGCGGCGCCTCTACAGGGAGAGGCCCGAAGTTGCAACGCTAAGGGGCGTCAGGCGGCCTGCGGCTCCCCCGCCCTCAGCTGCGGCACCATCCGCTGCAGCAGCGCAAAGCCGCCGAACAGCAGCGCCGAATAGAAAAGGTCGCCGGCGAGGCTGTTCTGGAAGAACGGGATTGCCGCGACATAGCATTCGGCGAGGCCTGCGGCGGTGCGAGGATAGAAGCCGCTGTTGAGCCACATCGCGAAGTTGGTGATCACGAAGAAAAGGACGGAGCTCGCAAGCGCGGCGCCGCCGATGCGAAGCGCGCTCTGGCGGTTGGCCAGGCTCCAGCCGACGAGCACCGCAAGTGCCGTCGCGAGATAGACGACCGTCATGCCGGCGTAGAAGCCGAGGACGAGGTCGCTGAGCAGCAGCGCCCCCAGCGGCGCGAGGAACGCTAGCGCTCGGCGGCCGAGATAGGCGCCGCTGAACAATGCCATGGCGCCGATCGGCGTGAAGTTCGGCGGGTGCGGCACGAGGCGCAAAGCGGCTGCTGCGCCGATCGCGGCGAGGAGCACAAGCAAGCGGGTATGGTTGCTGGTCATGCCAGCGCCAATAGCCGCGAAATTGCCCGTTTGACAGTCCGTCTGCTGCAGCACTAGCAGCGCGCCAGGATCAGGGTGCCGCCCACCGGCTTTTGCCGGGCGGGGGCGGTTCAAAGGGAAGCCGGTGCAATTCCGGCGCTGTGCCCGCAACCGTGACGCCGAAGCTCCTCGCGGAGCCGAAGCTTAGTCGGGAACCTGCCTTTGTCCGTCGTCCGTTTCCTCGGCCGGGACCAGCCGCGGGACGTGGGCAGTGCTGCGCTCGGCGCAGCGCAACCCTCCGTGACGACAATGTTCGTCAACGGAAGGACCACAAAGCATGCAAGCTCTACCTGTTCCCATCGACCAGATCGTCATTACCGCGTCGCGGACGCCGGACAGCGAGGCGAACAGCCCCGCCAGTGTCTCAATCCTCGACAAGGAGGAGATCGACCGGCTTGGCGAGCCCCTGGTTACCAATTTGCTCCGGCTGACACCGTCGGCCGCGGTGACTAGCCAAGGGCCCGCGGGGTCCTTGACCGAGGTCCGCATCCGCGGGTCGGAATCGAATCACAGCCTGCTGTTCGTCGACGGCATCAAGATCAATGATCCCGCCTCGGGCGACGTGGCCCGTTTCGAGCTCCTCAACGCCGATCTAGCCTCGCGCATCGAGGTCGTGCGCGGACCGCAGTCGGCGCTTTGGGGCTCAGACGCGATCGGCGGCGTCATCGCCGTGAACGGCCTTGACGATGCGCCGGGCTATTCAGCCTCGGCGGAAGCGGGATCGTTCGGCCTGCTGAGAACCAGCGCGTCGGGCGCCGTCACCAGCGGCCGAGCGAGCGTCTCCGGCGCAGTGGGGTTCCAGCGCGCGACCGGTATCGACAGCTTCGGTGTGCCCGGCGGCGACAAGGACGGCTATCGCAACCTGTCAGGCCGCGTGCGTGCGACTTTTCGCGTCAGCCCCTCCGTCCGCGTGGGCGCTTCCGCGCTGGCGTCAACCGGCACCAGCGAGTTCGATGGCTACGATCCGGTGACGTTCGAACATACCGACACCCTGGACGAAAGCCGCAACCGCTTGGCCGCCGGGCGCTTGTGGGCCGACTTCGGCAGCGACGCTTCGCATTGGAGCGGGCGGGTCAGTGGTTCGCTGCTCGGCTCGACCAACCGCAATTATCTCGACGCCGATCCGCTGAACCGCACGCGCGGCACGCGGCGGGTCATCGATGCGCAAGTCGGCCGCCGCCTGCAAAGTGGATCCATCACTCACCAGCTGATCCTTGCCGCGGAGACCGAGCGCGAGACGTTCGAGGCGCGCGACACGGTCTATGGCGGTTTTTCGAACCAGGACCGAACGCGAAGCCACAATGCCCTTACCGCGGAGTGGCGCGCCACGGCTCCGCAGTTCACTGCCGATGTCGCGGTGCGGCGGGACATCTTCAATCGCTTCCAGGACGCCACGTCATTGCGCGCGTCGGCACTGGCGAGGCTCGGCGGCGGTTTCGCGGTCACTGCCGGCTACGCCCAAGGCATCGCACAGCCGACCTTCTTCGATCTCTATGGGTTTTTCCCCGGGACCTTCGTTGGAAACCCGTCGCTTAAGCCGGAAAGCTCCCGCGGGTTCGAAGTTGGCCTGCGGTATCGGGCGGGTCGGTTCAGCGGCTCCCTGACCGGTTACCGGCAGCGGCTTCACGACGAGATCGTCGACATTTTCGATGGGGCGACAGGCACGCAAACGAGTGCGAACCGTTCCGGCAACAGCCGGCGAGCGGGGGCTGAAGTTGAGGGCCGTTGGTTACTGTCGCCCAAGCTCCGGCTGACGGCTAACTACGCCTACCTGAAAGCCAGCGAGCCAGACGCGGCCGCCGAACGTCAATCGCCGGAATTGCGCCGGCCCAAGCACAGCGGTGCCGTGGCCGCCGACGGCGCAGTAGGCCGCTGGAGCTATGGCGCATCCCTCGCTTATGTCGGACGGCGCCTTGACCGCTCCGACAACTTCCCGTTCGGGATCGTCCAGCTCGACTCTTACTGGCTTGCAGGCGCGCAGGTTGCATATGCCGTCAGTAAAGGCGCGCAAGTCTACGTGCGCGGTTCGAACCTGCTGGACTCTGATTATCAGGATACCGCCGGTTATCGCACCGAAGGTCGCGGGCTGTTCGTCGGGTTGCGGCTGAGCCGCTAATCCTCAGGCGCTGGGCGGGTCCGCGATCATCGCCGTGAAGTTCGCCTCCGCGGCGAGCTTCCCGTCGACAATGGCTCGCCCGGCGAACTTGCAGACAGAAGCGCGCTTCTGGACGAACTCCACCTCGAGCCGCAGAAGCACGCCCGGTTCAACCGGTTGGCGGAACTTCGCGCCCTCGATGGCCATGAAGTAGACCAGCTTGCCGGAGCCCGCGAGGCCGAGAGACTCCACCGCGAGCACGCCGGCGGCCTGCGCCAGCGCTTCGACGATCAGCACGCCGGGCATGATCGGGCGGCCGGGGAAATGGCCCTGGAAGAAGGGCTCGTTGATCGTCACCGCCTTGATGGCGACGATCCCCTGGTCGGGGTCGAGGCTTTCGACCCTGTCGACCAGGAGCATGGGATAACGGTGCGGCAGCGCCGCCATCACCCGCTTGATGTCAAGCGGAGCGGAAGCGCTGCCGGACGTTTCGCTCATCGGGCTTAGCGGCCCTGCGGCTTCGCCTGGGTCTGCGCCGGCGCCGTAGTGCTAAGCGTGGGCAGCGCGGCATTGAGCGCTGTCAGCACGTCGCTGGTCACATCAAGCCCCCTATCGGCAGCGAGGGTGGCGCCGATCTCGACCATCACATTGGCGCCGCGGCGCTGCATCACCTGCGAGAAGATGGGGCCCAGCTTATCCTGGATCTGCTTCTGGACATATTGCTGGTTGCGCTGGATCTGCTGCTGCTGGCCGGCAAGCTCCTGCGCCGCCTGCTGGCGCTTGGTTTCCCACGCCTTCGCTCGCGCTTGCAGCGCTGCGTCGGGCTCCTTCCCATTCAGGGCTTCGACGGCCTTCTGGATCGACTGGCCTTCGGTCTGAAGCGGGCCGGTCAGCGCCTTCTCGCGGTTCTGGAGCCCCTGGACTTGGCTCTTGAGAGCCGCAGCGGCGGTCTTGCATGCGTTGCACTCGCCCGTGACCCGATCGAGGTCGACGAGCGCGATCGTCGCCGCCGGCACGTTCTGCGCGCTCGCGGGAGAAGCAACGAAAGCGGCGGCGACCGCAACGGCCGCTGAGGTCAGCAGAGTCTTCATCAGAATTGTGTTCCTACGTTGAAAGTGAAGAGTTTCGGATCGTCGCCTTCTTGCTTCAGCAGCGCTTTGGCGAGGTCGAGGCGCAGCGGCCCGAACGGCGAGTTCCAGTTGGCCCCGATGCCGATCGACAAGCGCGGCTTGGCCGAGTTGCCAAGGAACAGCTCGCGGAAGCCGGGGGTCGCGTTGAACTTGGTCGGGTCGACGCCCGTCGGCAGCGCGCCGCCGGTCGCATTGGTCGTGCAGTCAGGCGACATGCTCTGATAGACCGTGCCGGACGTGTTCGCCTTCGGCGAACAAATGGCGACGATGTTCTGGAGAACCGGCGGCCTGACGTTCCAGAGAGAGGCGGCGTCGACATAGATCGACGGCCGGATGCCGAGGCTCCTCACGCTGCTGCTGACGGGGATCTCCAGTTCGGCGCGGGCAAGATAGAAGGCCTTGCCGCCGAGCGCGTTGCTGGCCTGCGAGTTAATGTCGATTTCGCCGAGCACGCCTTCCGCCGTGTAGGGCACGCGAACGACCCGCGGCCCAATGCCGCGAATGTCGAAGCCGCGGATCTGCCCGCCGAAGAAGCGGTCGCTCAGCCGGATCGGGTCACGCCCGGGACCCGGCGAGTCCTGCAGCGACTTGATGAACCCACCCTCGGCGTGAAGCGAGAAGATCCAGCTGCCGAAGCTCTTGTACTTGGTGCCGTACGCTTGTGTGCGGAGGTAGCGCACGTTGCCACCCAAGCCGGCGAAATCCTGCGAGATGGTCAGCTGCTGGCCACGGGTCGGGTGAATGCCGTCCGTGTCGTCGTAAACGGTTGAATAGCCGAGCAGCGAAGTCACGCGCCCGCCGAGCTCGTCACACAAGTAGGAGCCGGCCTTGAGCGGGTCGCAGACGGCCGGCAGCGGCCCGTTCGCACCGTCCGGATCGGTGTAGAACGAGCTCTTGTCCAGACTGATCTTGTCGTTGCTCAGCGAGTAACGGGTGCCGAGGCTCCAATATTCAGAAATAGGGAAGCCGAGGTTCAGACCGGTACCGGTGCTGACCTGCTTGTAGGTCGTGTTCCGCTGGTTCCCGATATAGTTGAAGCTGCTGTAGTCTCGGCGGAACAGCCGCCCGCCGAGCAGGATGCGCTTGTCGAGGAAATAGGGGTCCGCAAAGCTGAGCTCGGCGGACTTCGAATAAGCGGAATAGTTGACGTTCGCGCCGAGCGACTGGCCTTTCCCCATGAAGTTGTTCTGGGAAACGCCGAGCTGAACGACGAAGCGCTCAAGGCTCGAGTAGCCGCCGGAGACCGAGAGCTGACCGGTCGGCTTTTCCTCTACCGCGACACCAAGCACGATGCGGTCCGGCGCCGATCCTTCGCTCTGCTTGATTTCCAGCTTGTCCTGGAAATAGCCGAGGCTTTGAATGCGGTCCTGGCTTCGCTTGATCCTCTGGGCATTGAAGGCGTCGCCTTCGTTGATCCGGAACTCGCGCCGGATCACCTTGTCGCGAGTGTTGGTGTTGCCCGTGATGTCGATCCGCTCGACATAGGTGCGCTGGCTCTGCGCGATCCGCAGCGTCAGGTTCATCACCCGCTTCTCGGCGTCGCGCTCGTAGGACGGGCTCACTTCCGCGAATGCATAGCCAAGGTTCCCGGCAACCGCGTTCAGCGCGGTCGTAACATCCTCGACGCGCTTGGCATCGAACCAGGTTCCCGAACGGATATTCGCGAGCTTCACCACTTGCTCGTTGGTGAGGTCGCGGATGGCGCTGTCGGCCTCGATCGTGCCGAAGCGATAACGCGGGCCCTCTTCGACCACATAAGTGATCACGAAGTCGCGGCGATCGGGCGTCAGCTCCGCCAAGGCCTGGACGACGCGGAAATCCGCATAACCCTGGGTCAGGTAAAAGGCGCGGAGCTTCTGCTGGTCAGCTGCCAAACGGTCCGGATCGTAGGTGTCATTCGACCGAAGGAAGCCGAGCACCCCGCCGGTCTGCCGGGAGAACATCTCCTTGCGCAGGCGCCCGTCGGCAAACTGCCTGTTGCCGAGGATGTTGATGGCGCGAATCTTGGCCGGGTCGCCTTCCTTGATCTCGAAGATGACGTCGACGCGGTTCTGGTCGAGCTGCACGATCTTCGGCTCGACGCGCGCTGCGAAGCGGCCCTGGCTGCGGTACAAAGCGAGGATCCGTTCGACGTCGGCGCGAACCGACGGCCGGGTGAAGATCTGACGCGGAGCAAGCTTGATCTCCGGCGTGATCTTGTCGTCCTTGAGCTTCTTGTTCCCCTCAAGGATGATGCGGTTGATGACCGGGTTTTCGCGGATGTTGATGACGATATTGCCGGTCTCGCCGCCGGTGATCGTCACATCGGCGAACAGGTTGGTCGCGTAGAGGTCCTTCAGCGCCTGGTCGAGCGTTCCAGCGGTGTAGGGCAGGCCCGGGCGGATATTGGCATAAGCGCGGATCGTCTCCGGCTCGAGGCGCTGGTTGCCCCGGACTGCGACGGACTGGATGATGCGCTCCGCGGCCGGCGCGGCAGCAGGTGCAGGAGCAGCCGCCTGAGGAGTGGCCGCAGGCTCCTGTGTCGGCGCGGTCTGCGCGAACAGCGGGGTAGCGAGACCGCCGCCGAGCGCGGTGCCGATCAGAAGCAGCGCACCGGCGCGCCGGCTAAAACTCGTCGTTCCTGAAATCACCCGTCCCCGCCTTCAATTGAATTGGTGCATGCGGCGCACCCCGCCGCGAGACCCCGTTACTGCCCCTGCCCCAAGCCTCCTAGCCAATCAAGCGCTGAAGCCGGTCCCACAGCCCCAGCGAGCCAAGATCGTTGAAGGTCGTGAAGATCATCAGGGCAAGCACTGCCGCAAGTCCGCCGCGGAACGCCCAGTCCAGCGCCTGTGCGCTGAGCGGCCGGCGCCGAACTGCTTCGACTGCATAGAAAAACAGATGTCCTCCATCCAGCATCGGGACTGGCAAGAGGTTGATGAATCCGAGATTAATTGAGAGCAGCGCCAGAAGGCCGATGAACGGGAACAGGCCCAGCTCTGCCCCTTGTCCGGCGACTCGCGCGATGGTGATCGGTCCGCCGAGCTGCTTGCTCGAGACCTTGCCCCTGATCAGCTGGATCAGCCCATCCAGCATCGTGGCCGTCAACCTTGCCGTCTGGTCGACGGCCATCGGCAGTGCACGATAGAAGGGCACCGGCGCGCCGACACGGGTTTGAGACTTCACGCCGAGCACGCCTCCGCGCATGCTTCGGCCAGTCGCATCGCGCATCGTAGCGGCGCCGAGCGTGACGTTCAGCTCGCGCACCGCGTCGCCTCGTTCGACTTTCATCGCCACCGTTTCGCCCGGGCGGACGACGACGGTGCTCGCGACATCGTCGAAGGTCGGCGTCTTGCGCCCGGCGACGGAGATGATGCGATCGCCAGACTGGATTCCGCCTGCAGCGGCGGGCGAGCCGGCGACGACTTCATCGACCATGTTCGCGCGCGGCGTTCCGACGAGGGTGAAGAAGCCCCAGAAGATCAGGATTGCGAGGACGAAGTTCGCAACTGGCCCGGCGAGCACGACGAGGAAGCGCTGCCAGACCGGCCGGAACTGGAAGGCGCGGTCGCGGAGCTCCGGCGGGATCGTCTCTTCAGGGGCGGGCGCACTCGCAGCGCTCATGTCGCCGACGAACTTCACATAGCCGCCCAAGGGCAACCAGCCGACCTTCCAGCGAGTGCCTTGGCGATCGGTCCACCCGACGATCTCGCGTCCGAAGCCGATCGAGAAGACTTCGGCCGGGATCCGGAACATGCGCGCGACGAGATAATGGCCGAGCTCATGGAAGAAGACAAGCGGACCGAGCGCGCCGACGAAGGCGAGCAGGATCAGCCAGAGCGGCGGTTGCGCCACTAGTGACAGGCCTCAGCCATGAGCGCTGCAACCCGCGAGCGAACGGCCTGGTCGATGTCGAGCACCTCCGAGATCGAGCGCGGCGCCGGAAATGACGCCTGATCCAGCGCACTTTCTACAAGCCGCGTGATGTCTGGGAAATTAAGATGCGCGGCGAGGAAAGCGGACACCGCAACCTCATTTGCGGCATTGAGGACGATCGGCGCCGCGCCGGCGGCCTCGAGCGCCTCGCGCGCCAGCCGCAAAGCTGGAAACCGTTGGAGGTCAGGCGCTTCGAAGTCGAGCCGAGCGATTGCGGCAAGGTCGAGGCGCTGCGCCGGCGTGGCAATCCGCTCCGGCCAGCCGAGCGCATAAGCAATGGGGATCCGCATGTCCGGGCTGCCGAGCTGCGCCAGGACCGATCCGTCGACATATTCCACCAGCGAGTGAACGACCGATTGCGGGTGGATGAGGATGTCGATCCGCTCCGACGGCATCGCGAACAGGAAATGGGCTTCAATAAGCTCCAGTCCCTTGTTCATCATTGTCGCGGAATCGACGGAGATCTTGGCGCCCATCGACCAATTGGGGTGCGCGACGGCCTGTGCGGGCGTCGCGTTGGCGATGTGTTCGGCTGAAGCGGTGCGGAACGGGCCGCCACTTGCAGTCAGGATGATCCTTGCGACATCCTGTTCATTGCTGCCTGCAAGGCATTGGAAGATCGCATTATGTTCGCTGTCGATCGGCAGCAGGTTCGCGCCGGTCGCACGAGCGCGGCTCATCATCAACTCGCCCGCCGTGACCAGCGCTTCCTTGTTCGCAAGCGCGATGGTCTTGCCGGCTTCGACGGCCGCCATGACCGGCGTCAGCCCGGCGCAACCGACGATTGCGGCCACGACCAGATCGGCATCGCCAGTCGCCGCCTCGACCAGCCCCGCCTCCCCCGCCGCCGCATGGCAGTTCGTACCCGCAAGCGCCGCCTGCAGTTCGCTCAGCCGCCGTTCGTCGGCGATCACCGCAAGCGACGCGCCGGTCCGCCTGGCAATGTCGGCCAGGTCCTGGACATTGGTCGCGGCGGTCACTGCACTGACCTCGAAGCGGTCGGGATCACGGTCGATCAGGTCCAGGGTGGACTTGCCGACCGATCCCGTGGCGCCGAGGATCGCGACCTTTTTCATGCCAGGCCGGCCATGTGCGCAGCCGCGGTGAGGACCGCGACCGGTACCAGGCCGTCCAACCTGTCCAGGAAGCCACCGTGGCCCGGCAGCCACGACCCGGAATCCTTCACGCCGGAGCGACGCTTGAGGCTACTTTCGAACAGGTCACCGCCTTGTGCGGCAATTGCGAAGAGCGGGGCGAGAAGCAGCAGCGGCTGGCCGAGCCCCGTCCAAAGGACCCAGGCTCCGCCGAACAAGGTCGCCGCGGCGATCCCGCCATAAAGGCCCTCGACCGTTTTCCCCGGGCTTATGGTGGGCGCCAGCTTGCGCTTGCCGAAGCTGCGTCCAGCGAAATAGGCGCCGATGTCGGTCGCCCAGGTGACGATGAACACCCACAGCAACAGGTCGATGCCCGAGCGTTCGCGGATCCACAGCAGCGCCAGTGCCGGCAATAAGGCGTAGAAGATCCCGGCAATGTACCAGCCGGCACCCCAGCCCTTCACCAGCCGGGTCCATTCGTAGAACATGGCGGTCGCAAGCGCCGCGACGACCAAAGCGAACAGATATCCGCCTTCGAACGCCGTCAGCAGCGCCGCGACGATCATGATCAGCCCGGTGAGGGTGCGGATGAGAAGCTCGTTCACCGCCCACCGAAGCGCCGCTCGCGCGCGGCATATTGATCCAAAGCGGCGCCCAATGCCCGCTCGTCGAAGTCGGGCCAGAGCACGTCGAGAAAGATCAGCTCGGCGTAAGCTGCCTGCCAAAGCAGGA
The DNA here is from genome assembly GCA_036563485.1 of Sphingomicrobium sp. NCBI lineage: Bacteria > Pseudomonadati > Pseudomonadota > Alphaproteobacteria > Sphingomonadales > Sphingomicrobiaceae > Sphingomicrobium > Sphingomicrobium sp. The sequence continues at coordinate 2,230,631 of DATCMI010000001.1, forward strand.
AATTCGACAGGCGCACCTCGCCGGACGTGCGGATCAGCAGGTCGAGCTCAGGCAAGTCGCGGGTCTGCAGCTCGCTCGCGATCGCGCTTTCGTCGATGGTGGCGGCCTCGATCTCACCAGCCGCTGCCTTTTCGGCAAGCCGCCGCGCCGCTGCCGCAATTTCGCCGCGCGATCCGTAATTGAGGGCGACGACGAGGGTCAGCCGCTGGTTCTTCGACGTATAGTCGACAGCACGTTCCAGCTTCGCGCGCAGTTCCGGCCCGAACTTGGAATAGTCGCCGATCAGCTTGATCCGCACGCCCTCTTTGTGGAGCGTCGCCAGCTCCCGCTCGAGGTAGAAGCGCATCAGCCCGGTAAGGTCGGAGATCTCTTCGTCGCTCCGCCGCCAGTTCTCCGAAGAGAAAGCGTAAAGGGTCAGCACCTCGACCCCATGGTCGACGCAAGCCTGCATCGCCCGCCGCACGGCCTCGGCGCCGGCCTTGTGCCCAGCGACACGCGGAAGACCACGCTTCTGCGCCCAGCGGCCGTTCCCATCCATGATGATGGCGACGTGCCGCGGGATCTTGCCGCCTGCGGTGAGCCCGGCCGCGCCCTCGGGGGCGAGTGCTGAACTCACTTGTTGAGGATTTCCTTTTCCTTGGTAGCCGCCGCGTCGTCGATCTCCTTGATCGTATCGTCGGTGAGCTTCTGCACTTCGGTCTCGAGGCGCTTGCGCTCGTCCTCGCTGATCTCGTGCTTCTTTTCGTCCTGCTTCAAGCCGTCCATGCCGTCGCGGCGGACGTTGCGGACGGCGATCCGCGCCTTTTCGGCATATTGGCCGACGAGCTTGGCGAGTTCCTTGCGGCGCTCCTCGGTCAGCTCCGGGATCGGCAGGCGGATCATCTGTCCGTCGGTCACCGGATTGAGGCCAAGGCCAGCCGAGCGGATCGCCTTTTCGACAGGCCCGATGTTGGATCGGTCCCAGACCTGGACCGAGATCATCCGCGGCTCGGGCACGGAGACGGTCGCCACCTGGTTGAGCGGCATGTTCGCGCCATAGACTTCGACCTGGACGGGATCGAGCAGCGCAGTGGACGCGCGTCCGGTACGAAGGCCGCCGAGATCGTGCTTCAGCGCTTCGACGGCGCCCTGCATGCGCCGCTTCAGATCAGCCGTGCTGACAGTCATTCCTTACTCCTCGTTCTGAACGATCGTCGCGGTCCCCTCGCCCGCGAGGACGCGGGCAAGATTGCCCGGCTGGCGGACATTGAAGACGATGATCGGAATCTTGTTGTCGCGGCACAAAGCGACCGCTGCGGCATCCATCACCTTGAGGTCGTCGCTGAGGACCTTGCCGAAGCTCAGCGTGTCGTAGCGCGTCGCGTTGGGATCCTTCTTCGGGTCGGCGGTATAGACGCCATCGACGCTCGTCCCCTTGAACAAGGCGTCGCAGCCCATTTCGGCAGCGCGAAGGGCGGCCGCAGTGTCGGTCGTGAAGTACGGGTTGCCGGTGCCGGCCGCGAACAGCACGATCCGGCCTTTCTCCATGTGGCGAAGCGCGCGGCGGCGAATGTACGGCTCAGAGACGCTCGCCATCGGGATGGCCGACTGGACGCGGGTCGCGGCGCCCTGCTTCTCGAGCGAGCCCTGAAGCGCTAGCGCGTTCATGACGGTTGCGAGCATGCCCATGTAATCGGCTGTAGCGCGGTCGAAACCTTTCGCGGCGGCCGCCATGCCGCGGAAGATATTGCCGCCGCCGACCACGAGGCAGAGCTCGGGACATTGCTGACGCGCGTTGATGACCTCGGCGGCCAGCGCGTCGACCGCGTCGGGATCGAGCCCGAACTGCCCCTGCCCCATGAGCGCCTCGCCCGAAAGCTTCAGCAGGATCCGGTTGAAGCGTGGGCGGGTCATTCGCTGGTGCATTCCTGTAAAGAAAAAGGCGGACACGCTTTAGCGTGCCCGCCCCAATTTCCAACCGCTAAGCGGACACCTTTGGCTTAGGCGACCGGCTCGGTCTTGTTGACGCCCGCGGCGGCAGCGACTTCGGCCGCGAAATCGTCCTGCTTCTTCTCGATGCCTTCGCCAAGCTGGAAGCGGACGAAGCCCTTGAGCGCGATGCCCGTGCCCGCATCCTTGGCGGCCGCGGCAACGACCTCGGCGACCGGAGTCTTGTTGTCCATCACGAACAGCTGGGTGAGCAGCGCATTTTCCTTGCGGAACTTGGCCAGGCCGCCCTCGACCATCTTCTCGATGATGTTCTCCGGCTTGCCGCTCTCGCGCGCCTTTTCCATCGCGATCGCCTTCTCGCGCTCGACAAGCGCGGGATCGAGATCGTCGGCGCTCAGCGCCTGCGGGTGAGCAGCAGCGACGTGCATCGCAATCTGCTTGCCAAGAGCCGTAAGCGTCTCGGCCGAAGCCCCGCTCTCGAGCGCGACGAGCACGCCGATCTTGCCGAGGCCCGGAGCCGCCGCATTGTGGACGTAGGGCACCACGGCGCCTTCGGTCACTTCCAGCACCGCAGCGCGGCGAAGCGATTGGTTCTCGCCGATCTTGGCGATGTTGTCGGTCAGCTTCTCCTGGACGGTGCCGCCTTCCGGATATTGGGCCGCACCGAGCACTTCCACGTCAGTGCCGTGCTGAAGCGCGAGCGTCGCGACATTGCGGACGAAATCCTGGAAGATCTCGTTCTTGGCGACGAAGTCCGTTTCCGAGTTCACCTCGACGACGGCGCCGCGCGTGCCTTCGACGGCAACGCCGACGAGACCCTCGGCAGCGGTGCGCCCGGCCTTCTTCGCGGCAGCCGCGAGGCCCTTGGCACGCAGCCAGTCGATCGAGGCTTCCATCTCGCCATTGTTCTCGGCGAGCGCCTTCTTGCAATCCATCATGCCGGCGCCGGTGCGCTCGCGCAGTTCCTTCACACTCGCGGCCGTGATCTCAGCCATTTCCATTATCCTTTCGTTCCCCGGCGAAGGCCGGGGTCCAGTCAAAGAAACAATATAGGTGCGGACCCCGGCTTTGCCGGGGACCAGTCGAGTTAAGCGACCGCAGCTTCCATCGGCGGTTCGGCCATGGAGCCGATGTCCTCGCCACGAGCCGCGGCATTGCCGCTGCGCCCTTCCATCGCCGCCTGGGCAATGGAGTCGGTGTAGAGGCGGATCGCGCGGCTGGCGTCGTCATTGCCCGGGATCGGGAAAGAGATGCCGCTCGGGTCGCTGTTCGAATCGAGGATCGCGACGACCGGGATGCCGAGCGTGTTGGCTTCCTTGATCGCCAGCTCTTCCTTGTTGGTGTCAACGACGAACATGACGTCCGGCAGGCCGCCCATGTCGCGAATGCCGCCGAGGCTCTTTTCGAGCTTGTCACGCTCGCGAGTGAGCTGGAGGACTTCCTTCTTGGTCAGGCCGGCGGTGTCACCCGACAACTGCTCTTCAAGGCTCTTGAGGCGCTTGATCGAGTTGGAGATCGTCTTCCAGTTGGTCAGCATGCCGCCGAGCCAGCGGTGATTGACGAAGTGCTGATTCGACTGGCGCGCGGCTTCCGCGATCGCGTCCTGCGCCTGCCGCTTGGTGCCGACGAACAGCACCTTGCCGCCGCGGGCGACGGTCTGCTGGACGAAGTCGAGCGCGCGAGCGAACAGCGGAACGCTCTGCGACAGGTCGATGATGTGCACCCCGTTACGATCGCCGAAAATATACGGCTTCATCTTGGGGTTCCAGCGGTGGGTCTGGTGGCCGAAGTGCGCTCCGGCTTCGAGCAATTGCTGCATCGTGACGACGGTGGTCGCCATAGGTCTTTCTCCTTCCGGTTATGCCTCGGTGGAGCCAGTCACCAGCCTTTCGGCCGGCACCGGTATGTCAGCTCCACCTGTGGGATGCGGGGGCCCCTAGCCGAACTTTCCCGCACTTTCAAGCGATTGGCAGCCCGCGAAAGAAGGCGCTTGACAGGTGAGAACATAACAGGAACATTGTTTCGTATCAACGGAGCGCCGCAGGGCTCGTCCGGAACAAATCAGGTCCGGCCGGGTTGGCGCTCAAAAGTAAGGACAGATGCGATGATGGCAGCAATCGGCACCCTCGTCTTCCTTGGCACCCTGTGGCTGATGGTGGTCGTGGGTGCAGCGGTTCTTGAGGAGAGCGGGGCGAAGATCGCCGCCGCCCTCAAGGGCAAGCCTGCCGCGCCGAAGGCGGCCTTCGTTCCGGTACGTATTCGCACTCGCACGCGGATCCAGCAGCCGATGCGCGCTAGCGCGAAATGGCGCGCCGCCGCTTGACCTTCGCATAGCTCGTCATCGCGACGGGGATCATCAACAGATAGAGCGCTGAGACGCCGAGAAGCGTCACCCACGGCGCGGTCAGCAGTGCCGCGCCGAGCACCGCGACACCGGCCAGTGCGAACAGCCGCCATTCGCGGCGGATCCTGATCGAAGACCAGCTATAGGTCGGCAGGCTCGAGATCATCAGCGTGGCGACGAAGAGCGTCCACGGCATGACCAGGTACCACGCCCTGAACAGGTCGATGCCGGTCACCAGCCACAGGAAAATTGGGACGAACGCGATCCCCGCCCCTGCCGGCGCCGGAACGCCGGTGTTGAAGCCGGCTGATTTGTGCGGCTGTTCGGCGGCGTCGATCCGCGCGTTGAACCGCGCGAGGCGGAGCGCGCAGCATACCGCCAGCGCAAGCGCCGCCGTCCATCCGAATTTCGGGGCGAACTGAAGCGACCACAGGAAAAGGACGAGGGCCGGCGCGGTCCCGAACGCGATATTGTCGGCCAGCGAGTCCAGCTCCGCCCCGAACTTGCTCTGCGCCCGCAGCAGCCGGGCGATGCGCCCGTCCATGCCGTCGAGAACGCCGGCAAGGACGATTGCGCCCAACGCCTTCTCCCACTCATCGCCGATTGCGAAGCGGACGCCCGTCAGTCCCATGCACAAGGCGAGCGCGGTAATCGCATTCGGGATCATCGCGCGGAAGGAGATCCCGCGCGGCCCGCTGTCGTCGTTCACTGGCTGATGCCCGTCAGCGTCGCGTCGACGCCGGCCTCCGCGATGACGGTTTCGCCGGCGATCGCACGCTGGCCGAGGAGGACCTTGGGCGACGTGCCCGCCGGCAGATAGACGTCGACGCGGCTGCCGAAGCGGATCAGGCCGATGCGCTGCCCCGCTTCGACGACATCCCCCTCGCGCACGAAAGCGAGGATTCGCCGAGCCACGAGACCGGCGATCTGTGTGAAGCCGATCTTCAGGCCGTCGCTCCCTTCGACCATGAAGTGCTGGCGCTCATTATCTTCGCTCGCCTTGTCGAGGTCGGCGTTGATGAATTTGCCGGGCACGTAAGCGACGCGGCGGATGACGCCGCTGATCGGCGCACGATTGATGTGCACGTCGAAGACACTCATGAAAATCGAGACGCGGGTGCACTCAGCATCATCGAGCCCGCCCGTACCCCTCAATTCCGGCGGCGGCGAGACGCGAGCGATCATGGTGATCAGTCCATCGGCGGGCGCGACGATCAGCCGGTCGCCCCGCGGCGTCGTGCGCACGGGATCGCGGAAGAAGGTCGCGACCCAGATCGTCACCCCGACGAACAGCCAGGCGAGGAAATGGCTGATCAGCATATAGGTGACGGCCGTCACCGCAGCCGAGATCACCACATATTTGCGGCCTTCCGGATGGACGGAGGGGAAGCGCCATTTGACGGTGGTCGTCGGCAGCGGCGTGTCGTGCTTGTCGAGTGCGGGCATGGCGCGACCCTTAATCGTCCATCGCCATCGCCACAACGCTCCGGTTGCACGCGCGCTTTGCCCATCCTAAGGCCGCGCCCAATCCGAAAATCGCAGGAAGAATGATGGCCAAGATCAAGGTGAAGAACCCCGTCGTCGAGCTCGATGGCGACGAGATGACCCGCATCATTTGGCAGTGGATCCGCGAACGATTGATCCAGCCCTATCTGGACGTGGACCTCCGTTATTACGACCTGTCGATCGAGAACCGCGATGCGACCGACGACAAGGTCACCGTCGAAGCCGCCAATGCGATCAAGGAGCATGGCGTCGGCGTGAAGTGCGCGACGATCACGCCCGACGAGGCTCGCGTCGAGGAATTCAAGCTCAAGAAGATGTGGAAGTCGCCCAACGGCACGATCCGCAACATCCTCGGCGGCGTCGTCTTCCGCGAGCCGATCGTCATTTCCAACGTCCCGCGGCTGATCCCCGGCTGGACCGATCCGATCGTCGTCGGGCGTCACGCCTTCGGCGACCAGTACAAGGCGACCGACTTCCGCGTGCCAGGCGCCGGCAAGCTGACGATGAAGTGGACCGGCGAGGACGGCCAGGAGCTCGAATTCGAAGTGTTCGACTTCCCGAGCTCGGGCGTCGCCATGGGCATGTACAATCTGGACGAGAGCATCCGCGACTTCGCCCATGCCTGCTTCAACTACGGGCTCAACCGCGGGTGGCCGGTCTATCTCTCCACCAAGAACACGATCCTCAAGGCCTACGACGGGCGCTTCAAGGACTTGTTCCAGGAGATTTACGACAGCGATTACAAGGCGAAGTTCGAAGCTGCTGGCATCGAATATCAGCATCGCCTGATCGACGACATGGTCGCCTCGGCGCTCAAGTGGAGCGGCAAGTTCGTCTGGGCCTGCAAGAATTACGACGGCGACGTGCAATCCGACCAGGTCGCGCAGGGCTTCGGCTCGCTCGGCCTGATGACCTCGGTGCTGATGACGCCCGACGGCAAGACCGTCGAAGCGGAAGCGGCCCACGGCACCGTCACCCGCCACTATCGCATGCACCAGCAGGGCAAGGCGACTTCGACCAACCCGATCGCATCCATCTTCGCGTGGACCGGCGGCCTCAAGTACCGCGGCCGGTTCGACGACACGCCGGATGTCGTGCGCTTCGCCGAAACGCTCGAGCAGGTCTGCGTCGAAACGGTCGAGAGTGGGCAGATGACCAAGGATCTCGCCATCCTCGTCGGCCCGGAACAGCCGTGGATGACGACCGAGCAGTTCTTCGAGGCGATCCGCACCAATCTCGAGAAAGCGATGGCGTCCTGGGCGTAAGCCCGGGACAACCACGACTTCCGAAGTCATGACGTCAGTCATGCGGCTTCGCGGGTGAGCACCTTTTCCCGGCGAATGCCCAAGGCGATCGCGCGGCCGATCACGCGCCGGATCGCCGGCTGCGAGTGTGCGAGGCGCAAGGGCAGCGGCGGCCGACGCATTGGGCGGTCACGCCACAGTATCGGGGCTAGAACCCAGTTCTGCGCCACTTTCTGCACCGCCTGGATGACCCCGGCGGAAAAAGCGCGCCGCGCCTGCACTTTTCGGAGCAGGTGGTCCACCCGCTCACCTCGGGAGAGCGGCTCGGCCAGCAGATTGGCAGCCGCAACCGCGTCCTGAATGGCGATGTTGATGCCGATGCCGCCCATCGGCGACATCGCGTGGGCAGCGTCGCCGATTGCCAGCAGCCCCGGACGCGACCAGCGCCGAAGCCGGTCCAGGCTGACTTCCAGCAGATGGAGCTGATCCATGCTGACGAGGTCGCCGCCGATCCGGCCGAGCCGCGGCTCCAGTTGCTCCAGCTGTTCGACTAACTGGTCGATCCCGCGTCCCCGCACTTCCGCTGCGCGTCTCTTCGGGAAGACGAGAGCGCACTGCCAGTAATGCCCGCGATCCACCCGAACCAGGATCTGGCCAGCCTCGACGGCAATCCGCAGGGTGCCGCGTTCATCGCTGCGCTTGGGCAGCTCGAACCAGAAGACGTCGATCGGCGATCCCAGATCCTTGATTGGCAGGACGTCCTGCTCGCGAACCAGGCTGCGCCGCCCGTCGCAGCAGAGGACGAGCGGGCATTGCACCTCCTCACTGGAGGTCAGCCGGACGCCGGAAATCCGCGTACCGCTGAAGAGCAGCCGTTCGGCAGCTACGCCCATCTGCAGTTCAAAGTTCGGGAGGCGCTCGGCCTCGCTGCGAAGGAAGTCGAGGAAGTCCCACTGCGGCATGATCGCCACGAAGGGTGTCGACCCGCGGACGCCTGACAGATCGCCGACGACCATCTCCTCGCCGGCGATCCGCAACTCAGCGCGCCACAGGCGCTGGTGCGGTCGCTCGAGAAAGCGGTCGAGCAGGCCGATGTCCCGGAGCACGCCCATCGTTGAAGGGTGGACCGTGTCGCCGCGGAAATCGTGCAGGAAATCCTCATGCTTTTCGACCACTCGCACGCGGCAACCGCTGCGCGCGAACAGCAGGCCCGCCATCAACCCAGCGGGACCGCCGCCGATGATCAGCAGATCGGGATGCCTCACGCCTTGGTGAGGGCTTCCGGCTTGTGCGCCGCCTGCTTCCCTTCGTCCGTCTCGACCAGAAATTCGGGGTTGTCCTTCGACGCCGCGACCTTGTGGCCCTTGATCTGGCATTCGGACGTCAGCTTTTTCACGACCTTCCCGTGCGCGGTGCCGCCGTGCGATTTCCACGTGACCTTGTCGCCCGCCTTGAGCTGCTTCGCCATGTCATTCTCCTCCGCCCCAGCAACGCACAGGCGGTGACAGTCTGTCCCTCACCTGCTCTAAAGCGGGTATGCACGGCGACGAATTCAGCACCTCGGGCCTTAGCGATGCGCTGGTGATCCTCGGCGCTGCCGGGATCGTCATCCCGGCCTTCGCGCGCTTCCGCATCAGCCCCATCATCGGCTTCATCCTGATCGGCTTGCTGGTGGGGCCGGCAGGCCTCGGCTCAATGGCGAACGACGTGCCCTGGCTTAGCTATGTCACCATCTCCAACCCCGAGGCGATCGAGCCGTTCGCCGAGCTTGGCGTTATCCTGCTCCTCTTCTCGATCGGGCTCGAGCTGTCGTTCCGGCGCTTGTGGTCGATGCGAAGGCTGGTGTTCGGGGTCGGGGCGGCGGAGCTGCTCCTGTCCGGCGCACTGATCGGGTTTGGCCTCTACCTGATGGGCCAGGGAATGGCCGGAGCAATCGGGCTCGGCCTTGCACTTGCCCTCTCGTCCACCTCGCTCGTCATCCCTCTGGTCGGCACGCACAGTGCAGTCGGACGGTCATCGCTGGCGATGCTGCTGTTCGAGGACGTGGCGATCGTGCCCATCGTCTTCTTCCTCGGCGCGATGGCGCCGACCGCCAACGCGGGCGTCGATTCGCTGTTGCTGACCATGCTGTTCGGCGGTGTCGCAGCGGTCGGGCTGCTGCTGGGGGGCCGGTTCCTGTTGCCGGGGCTGTTCGCACAAGCGGCGCGGACGAAGAGCCCGGAGCTGTTCCTCGCTGCCTGCCTGGTTGTGGTGATCGTCTCCAGCCTCATCACCTCGGCGATCGGCTTCTCGCCCGTCCTCGGCGCGCTGATCGCCGGCATCGTCATCGCCGAGACAGATTATCGCGGCGAGGTGGAGGTGGTGACCGCTCCATTCCGCGGGCTCGGCCTCGGCATCTTCCTCATCACGATCGGCATGAGTGTCGACCTGAGGCTGGTGATTGCCAACTGGCAGGAAATCCTCGTCGCCGTCCTTGCAGTGCTGGGCATCAAGGCGGCCGTCACGGCGGCCCTCCTGCGGATCGAAGGCGCCAGCTGGGCGGTCGCGGCAGAGACCGGCGTGCTGATGGCGTCGCCATCGGAAACGACACTGATCGTACTCGGCGCAGCGACTGCCGCGCAACTCGTGCTGCCCGAAACCGCGGCCTTCTGGCAGATCGTGACCGCGATCGGGCTGACCATCACGCCGCTGCTCGGCAAGCTCGGCAAGCTCGCGAGCCGCGTCGATCGGCATAACCAGTCAGAAGTCGCCGATGCACTGAGCAATGAAGGTCCGCCAAAGGTCGTCCTGCTCGGCTTCGGGCGCGTCGGGCAGATGGTAGCCGACATGCTTGACGCCCATGCGCGGCCCTATGTGGCGGTCGACTCCGACGTCGATGCTTGCCAGCGGGCGAAAGATGCCGGTTACCAGGTCGTGTTCGGCGATGTGTCGCATCCCGAGATCATCGAGCGGCTGCAGCATGCCATACCGGCGGCAATCGTGCTGACGATGGACAATCCGGTGCTGGTCGCCCGCATTGCCAAAAGGCTGCGGGCCAGCTTCCCCGACCTGCCGATCATCGCCCGGGCGCGCGACACCGCCCATGCCGCCAAGCTCTACAGGGCTGGGGTCACCGACGCCGTTCCAGAAACGCTCGAAGCGTCGCTACAACTGGCCGAAGCGACCCTCGTCGATCTCGGCATCGCCATGGGGCCGGTGATCGCAAGTATTCATGAAAAGCGCGACGAGCTGCGCGCGGAAATCAAATCCGAAGCGGACCTTGAGGAGAAGCCTTCCTTGGGCCGTCGACGACTCCGCGAGGCCGCTCCCGCGCCCAACACAGGAACTCGCTAGGCGGGCGCTGCATTGAAGCGGCATGAGAGTTCCGACGCTTCTGTTGCTGTCCGCCGGACTGACGGCTTGTGCGACGGTGGACCCCGATGCTCCGCCGCCTCCCGATCCGATCCCCAGCGTTCGGCCCGCTGAAGTCCTTCAGCCTGGCTTCGACCCGGCATTCGCGCGGTCGGACCTGCTGGCCACAGCCCGCGAGCGCTTCGGCGAAGCCGCGGTGCAGCGGGCGCTGGCTTCGTCCACCTACCTGTTCGCGAAGCGCTTCTATGGGATGGTCCCGCCACCGCCGCCCGGTGCCGGAGCCGATTGGCGCGCGCCGACGCCCACCGCGCTGCTCATCCGTGAAGGCGGCCAATGGCTGTTCGCGACTGCCGATGGTTGGCGCCCGGCCAAGGCCGACGTCGCCGCCGACATCGACAGGCGCATTGCCGAGGCACGGCTGTGGAGCGAGCAGGCTTATACGCCGCCCTGCCCTGATTTCGGCGCCAACCTGCTTTTGCTGAAGGTGCCCGGCAAGGCGGAAACCGTCCGCCAGAGCCTGTGCAGCGGCGCGGCCGCGGACTTGGTGCAGGCGGCACTTACCGCCTGACGTCAGGCGTCCCCCGGCTCGAAACGCAACCGCCCCGCGACGTAGCTCTTTCCGTCAGGATCGTCGCTCGGGTGGCGCTCGCCATCGTTGACCACCACCTCGGGAAAGTCGAACGGCGACACGCCGTTTAGGCAGGCGACGTTGATGCCTAGCTCGTCTGGGTTCGAGCGGCGCTTGTGGTGCGTGTAAATGCCGCAGCGGGTACAGAAATGATGTTCCGCGACTCCGGTGTTGAACCGGTAAGTCGCAAGCTTGTCCTCGCCTTGATGGAGCCTGAAGCCTTCGACGCTGCCAGTCACTGCGATGGCGCCGCGCATCCGGCATATCGAACAGGTGCAGCGCCGGGCTGAGGCGAGGCCATTCGGCAATTCCGCTGTGAACTTGACGGCACCGCAGTGGCACGCGCCGTCGAGCGTGACAGGCTCGGGTGAGCTGGTGTCGATCAAGCCGCCACCTTCTCCAGCGCGTCTTTCACGGCGGCGATCGCCTCGCCCGCCTTCGATCCGTCCGGGCCGCCGCCCTGGGCCATGTCGGGACGTCCGCCGCCGCCCTGGCCGCCAAGCGCGGCAACCGCCGCCTTGACCAAGTCGACGGCGCTAAGCTCGCCGGCAAGGTCCTCGGTCACCCCCACGGCAACGCTTGCCCGCCCCTCGTTCACGGCCACGAGCGCGCCGATACCGGATCCGAGCTGCTTCTTCAGGTCGTCAACAGCGCCACGTAAGCCCTTGGGATCGAAGCCTTCGACGACTCGACCGAGAAATTTTCGCCCACCGACGTCCTCGGGCGCCGGAGCATCGCTCTTCGCGCCGCCGCCCATCGCCAGCGCCTTCTTGGCATCGGCAAGCTCGCGTTCTAGCCGCCGCCGCTCCTCGACTAGGGCGGCTATGCGCGCGGGCACTTCATCGGGCGCGCTTTTCAGTGTCGTGGCGGCCTCCCGCAGCTTGGCTTCACGGCCGGTGAGCCACTGGCGCGCCGCTTCGCCGGTCAGAGCCTCGATGCGGCGGACACCGGCAGAGACGGCGCTTTCTGAAATGATCTTGAGCAGCTGGATATCGCCAAGCGCACGCACGTGGGTGCCGCCGCACAATTCGACCGAATAGTCGGCATCGACCCTACGCCCCATGGAGAGGACGCGAACTTCGTCGCCGTACTTCTCGCCGAACAGCGCCATGGCACCGGCCGCAATGGCCTCGTCCGGGCTCATCAGCCGCGTCGTCACCGGCTCGTTCGAGCGGATCTGCTCGTTCACTTCCGCCTCGACAGCCTCAATTTCTTCGCGGCTCAGCGCTTTCGGGTGCGAGAAGTCGAAGCGGAAATAATCGTCGGCGACGAGGCTGCCCTTCTGGGTGACGTGCGAGCCCAGGTGATGGCGCAGCGCGGCATGAAGGAGGTGCGTGGCGCTATGGTTTGCCCGAATCCGGTCGCGCCGCGCGCTGTCGACCTTCTGTTGCACGGTCTCGCCGACCGACAACTCGCCGGCAATCACCTTCGTGCGCAGGACATGAAGCTTGCCGAGCGGCTTAGATGTTTCCTCAACCTCTCCATCAAAGCCTTTGAGCGTCGTTAGTTTTCCTGCGTCGCCAGTCTGGCCGCCGCTCTCGCCGTAGAATGGGGTCTGATTGAGCAGGACCTCCACGGTCTCGCCCACTTCGGCGCGGTCGACAGGCTGGCCGTCCTTGACCAGCGCGAGGACCACACCCTCGCCCTCATCGCCGGCATAGCCCGTGAACTCGGTCGCCCCATGCTCCTCGGCAAGGTCGAACCAGATGTCCTCGCTCGCCTTGGCGCCTGAGCCCTTCCAAGCCGCGCGCGCTTTGGCCTTCTGCTCGGCCATGGCTGCGTCGAAACCTTCACGGTCAACCGCAATGCCTTTGGCGCGGAGCGCGTCCTCGGTGAGGTCGTAAGGGAAGCCATAGGTGTCGTAGAGCTTGAAGGCGGTCGCACCCTCGAGCGTGCCGCCCTCGCCGAGCTCCGAACTGGCTTCGTCGAGCAGCTTGAGCCCGGTTGCGAGCGTCTGGCGGAAACGCGTCTCTTCCTGCTGGAGCGTCGCTTCGATCAACGGCTGCGCCCGGACCAGCTCCGGATAGGCGGCGCCCATCTCGGCGACCAGGGTCGGGACTAGCCGGTACATCAGCGGGTCATTGGCGCCGAGCAGGTGGGCATGACGCATTGCCCGCCGCATGATCCGGCGAAGCACATAGCCCCTGCCCTCATTGGCCGGCAGTACGCCGTCGGCGACAAGGAAGCCGCAGGCACGCAGATGGTCGGCGATGACCCGGTGGCTGGCCTGAGTCTCCCCTTCCGCCTTGGTGTGGGTCAGCTCCTCGCTAGCGGAGATCAGCCGCTTGAACAGGTCCGTGTCGTAATTGTCGTGGACGCCCTGGAGCACCGCTGCCACGCGCTCGAGGCCCATCCCGGTGTCGATGCTCTTCTTCGGCAGCTCCGACACGATCTCGCCGGCCGCCTGCTCGTATTGCATGAAGACGAGGTTCCAGATCTCGACGAACCGGTCGCCGTCCTCGTCCGGGCTGCCCGGCGGGCCGCCGGGGATGTGGTCGCCATGGTCGAAGAAGATTTCCGAGCAGGGTCCGCATGGGCCGTCGTCGCCCATCGCCCAGAAATTGTCCTTGGTTGGAATGCGAATGATCCGGCTTTCCGGAAGGCCGGCGATCTTCTTCCACAGGTCGAAGGCTTCATCGTCGGTATGATAGACGGTGACGGTCAGGCGGTCCGCGCTGAGCCCCCACTCCTTCGTGACCAAATTCCAGGCGAGCTCGATCGCGCGATCCTTGAAATAATTGCCGAACGAGAAATTGCCGAGCATTTCGAAGAAGGTATGGTGCCGGGCCGTATAGCCGACATTGTCGAGATCGTTGTGCTTGCCGCCCGCGCGCACGCATTTCTGCGAGCTGGTTGCGGTGCTGTACGGCCGCGTCTCGAGACCGGTGAAGACGTTCTTGAACGGGACCATGCCGGCGTTCACGAACATCAGGGTCGGATCGTTCTGCGGCACCAGCGGCGCCGAGGCGACGCGCGCGTGCCCTTCCTTCTCAAAATAGTCGAGGAAGGAGCGGCGGATATCCGCCATCGTCATCAGCGCGTTCGAAGCCATGGCTCGCATGTAAATGCGCTGCTGCACTGCGGCAAGGAGAGGCTAGTGCACCTGCTCTTCTATCCAGCGGGCGATTGCAGCGATGACATGTTCCTGTTCGGCCGCCGTCAGCGGCTTGCCCGCAGCGATATTGTGCCACTTGGCGAGACAGGACCGGCAGCAAGTTGCCGTGGCATGCTGGGCGATGAAGACTGGGTGCCCGCGCATCGGTGTCTGCTTGCCGTCGTTGAGCGGCTCTGCGGTCGCCAGGCGCTTGGCGATGAAGTCGCGACCATGGTCGAGCACGGTCGGCAGGCCGCGCTGATCGAGGTAAGCGCGCTCTTTCGGGCCAAGCCGAAACCGCCGCCGGAAGGCCGAGCCGGTCAGCCGATCGAAAACATCGTCGAGGTTGCGCACCTCGTAAGGGTGCAACTCTCGACGCGCTTTGTCAGCCTCGCTAGCAGTCGAGCATGGCGCGACGGCAGACTTCCTCGATCCCCAAGTACAAGCGGCGGCGGCAGCGCTCGTTCGGCGGGCGCCTGCTTCGCTGGCTCGCCACGCTGATCCTCGTCTTCCTGCTCGGTTCGCTGCTGTGGGTCCTCGCCTATCGCTTCGTGAACCCGCCGATCACTTTCAACATGCTTGGCGACATCGTCGCCGGCCGCGGCGCGACAAAGGAATGGATGCCGATCGGCCAAATCGACCGCGACATGGTGCGCGCGTCGATCGCTGCCGAAGACAGCAAGTTCTGTTCGCACGGGGGCTTCGACCTTGAAGCCATTGAAGATGCGATGAAACGGAATGCATCGGGCGGCCGCATCCGCGGTGGGTCGACGATCAGCCAGCAGACGGCGAAGAACGCCTTCCTGTGGAACGGCGGCGGCTATTTCCGCAAGAGCCTGGAGGCCTGGTTCACATTTCTGATCGAGCATCTTTGGGACAAGCGCCGGATCATGGAAGTCTATCTGAATGTCGCAGAGACGGGGATCGGCACCTACGGCGTGAACGCCGGAAGCGAACGCTATTTCGGCCATGACGCGAGCGCCATGAGCGCGACCGAAGCGGCACGCATCGCCGCGATCCTGCCATTGCCTAAGAAGCGCGGCGCAACCGCGCCCAAGGGCTTCACCCGCCGCTATGGCAACACGATTGCGGCTCGGCTCGGCGTGGTGGGCCGCGATGGGCTCGACGCCTGCGTCTATCAGGGCGCGTCGGCGCCCGTGAACAAGGCGCCGCCTGCGGCTACGAAGAAGGCTCGCCCGCTCCCTGGCGAGGAATATGAAACGGCAAAGCCGCTGCCGCCGGTCGAGGATGTTGTGCGTGAACTTCCCCCCGCCGCCGAAGAGCCGATGGTGGAAGAGCCGGTGTTGAACAATCCGTCGCCGGCAGCCGAGCCGCCGGCTGAACCCGAGAACGCCATCTAGCTTCGCGCCGAAGCGAGGGTTGCGAGCGTTTCGCAACAGGAACGCCCTCCCGTGCCTGTCCGTTTACGGAGCAAAATCAGGCAAGGAGGAATTCAATGGCCACCCGTACCGAGAGCCGTTCGTCAAACCGCAGCACGTCCACTCGCAGCCGGTCCACCGGCAGCGGAAACAATACGAGCCCGAAGCGGAGCGGCTCGACCGAAAACCGCAGCAGCTCGAACGAAAGCCGCGAAAGCGGAAACCGCAGCGCCTTTTCATGGGGCGAAGGCGCAGGCCCGATCATCGCCGCGGCGATCGGCGGTGCTGCGATTGGCTTTGCCGCCAATTATGCCCGCAAGGGCCTGATGCAGGGCATGGAAGCCGCGATCGGCGATTGGGACGAGATCCTCGCTGCCGAACATGATGCGACGCTCGCCGTCTTCGACAAGATGCTGGCGACGGACCAGAGCCAGACGTTCAAGCGCAAGATGCTGTTGATGAAGCTCACCCATGCGCTCGACAAGCACGCGCACCAGGAAGAAATGGTCGTCTATCCGGCGCTTCGCGAAGCGAACATCGTCGTCGAGGCCGATCAGCTCGAGCAGGAGCATGGGCAGGTGAAGACCTACCTCTACGAACTCCAGCAGATGGGCGCCGATAGCCCGAACTGGCTTGACACCGTTCGCGAGTTTCGCGGGCTCGTGTCGCGCCACGCCCATATGGAGGAAGAGGAAGTCTTCCCGGCGTTCAAGCGCGACCTTTCCGAGCAGCAGAACGCGAAGATCACGAGCCTTGTGAACCGCGACGGCTTCTGGATGGCTTAGCCGACCAGGGCGAGCTTCGGCGGCTCCTGAACGGAGAGGTCGACGCTCCCTTCCCCGACGATGCGCTCGATGCGGGCCGAAAGCTCCGCGTCGAGCGCACAGTCGCGTCCGGCGACCACGACCGCTTCGCCGCCGCTCGCCAGCGGCAGCAGGAAGCGGACCAGCCCGTTCGAGCCGCGCGACTCTGCCAATTCTGCGGCGACGCGCTGCGCGGCGGACTGGTCGGCAAGCCTGATCGTCATCTGGAGACGCGTTCGCTTCGCCAGGTCCGCGAAGGGCTGCACGCGCTTGATGGTGACCCTCGGCATTTCGTCACCGGCGCGGCGGTCGAGCTCGACGCTTAGCAAGCCGCACTGCCCGGCCTTTGCCGCAGTCTCCAGTGCAGCGGTCACTTCATCGTCGAACGCGGTGGCGATGAACTGGCCTGAACTGTCGCTCAGCGTCGCCATCATATAGCGGCGGCCACGTGCCGAGGTGCGCCAGCGCGCTTCCTCGACAAGCCCGGCCATCATCGCCCCAAGCCGCTCGCCTTCCGCAATCCGCATCTCGCTGATCTCGGCGAAGGTCTTGACCTTGTGCGCGGCAAGCAGGTGGCGAGCAGCGTCAACCGGATGAGCGGAGAAGTAGAAGCCGAAGGCGTCGCGCTCGGCCGCCATGCGTTGGGCCATGGTCCAGGCGGCGTCTCGGGGAAGCCGGATCGGCGCCGCCTCGGCCGGTCCGCCGCCGAACAGCGCGGCCTGCCCCGTCTCCCGCTGATCATGGGCGCTCGCCGCATGGGCGAGGATCGTCTCTGCTCCCGCGAATACTGCGGCGCGGTCAGGGTTTACGGCATCGAACGCGCCGCCTCCGGCAAGGCTTTCCAGCTGACGGCGGTTGAGCATTCGCGGGTCGATGCGTGCCGCAAAGTCTTCGAGGCTGGCGAAGGCGCCTCCCCGGTCCCGTTCCTCGACCAGCGCTTCCATCGCCTTCTCGCCCACACCCTTGAGCGCACCAAGCGCGTAGCGAACGCAATTGCTATCGGCGCCACTCTCGACCGTGAAGTGCGCGTGGCTGGCATTGATGTCGGGCGGCAGGCACTCGACGCCGCCGCGGCGCATGTCCTCGACGAAGATCGACAGCTTGTCGGTCAACGCCATGTCGAAGCTCATCGACGCCGCGTAGAATTCGGCGCGGTGGTGCGCCTTCAGCCAGGCGGTGTGATAGGCGACGAGCGCATAAGCGGCCGCGTGGCTCTTGTTGAAGCCGTAGCCCGCAAACTTGTCGATCAAGTCGAACAGCTCGTTGGCCTTCGCAGCCGGGATCTGGTTGTGCTCGGCGCATCCCTTCACGAAGGTCTCGCGCTGGGCGTCCATCTCCGCCTGGATCTTCTTGCCCATCGCGCGCCGCAGCAGGTCCGCGCCGCCGAGCGAGTAGCCGGCGAGGATCTGCGCCGCCTGCATCACCTGCTCCTGGTAGACGAAGATCCCGTAGGTCTCCTTCAATATGCCTTCGAGCAGTGGGTGCGGATATTCGATCTCTTCCTCGCCGTTCTTGCGGCGGCCGAACATCGGAATGTTGTCCATCGGACCCGGCCGATAGAGTGCGACGAGCGCGACGATGTCGCCGAATGCGGTCGGGCGCACCGACGCCAGGGTCCGCCGCATGCCTTCGGATTCGAGCTGGAAGACGCCGACCGTGTCGCCGCGCTTGAGCAGCTCGTAGACCGCCGGATCGTCCCACGGCAGCGCGCCATAATCGAGCTCGATGCCTTGCTCCGAAAGCAGGCGCTGCGCCTCCTTGAGGACGGAGAGCGTCTTAAGGCCAAGGAAGTCGAATTTCACCAGGCCCGCAGCCTCGACATATTTCATGTCGAACTGCGTCACCGGCATGTCGGAGCGCGGATCGCGGTAGAGCGGGACTAGCTCGTCCAGCGGACGATCCCCGATCACCACGCCCGCTGCGTGGGTCGAGGCGTGACGCGGAAGCCCCTCGAGCTTCATCGCCAGGTCGAACAGCCGCTTGACCTCTGGATCCTTATACTCGGCCGCGACTTCGGAGACGCCGTTGAGCGACCGCTCCAGGGTCCACGGGTCGGTCGGGTGGTTGGGGATCAGCTTCGCAAGCCGGTCCACTTGCCCGTACGACATCTGCAAGACGCGGCCGGTGTCCTTGAGCACCGCCCGGGCCTTTAGCCGCCCGAAGGTGATTATTTGGGCGACCTTGTCGCGGCCGTACTTCTGCTGGACGTAGGAAATGACCTTGTCGCGATGGGTTTCGCAAAAGTCGATGTCGAAGTCCGGCATCGACACGCGTTCGGGGTTGAGGAAGCGTTCGAACAGCAGCCCGAGTGCAAGCGGGTCGAGGTCGGTGATCGTCAGCACCCAGGCGACGACCGAACCGGCGCCCGATCCGCGACCCGGACCGACCGGAATGTCGTTGGCCTTCGCCCATTTGATGAAGTCGGCGACGATCAGGAAGTAGCCGGCGAAGCCCATGCCGATGATGACATCGAGCTCATAGTCGAGCCGCTCGCGATAGGGCGCCTTCTCCTCTTCGGAGCGCCCGGCGAGCCGCGCATCAAGGCCGGCATAAGCGTCGGCCCGCAGCTGCTCGTCCTCATCCTCGCCGAGACGCGGCAGGATCGGCTTGCGCTTGGGCGCGGCGACGGCGCAGCGCTGCGCAATCACCGCTGTGTTCGCCAGCGCCTCGGGCAGGTCCTCGAACAGCTCGGCGATGGCTTCGCTATGTTTGAGCCACGCATCCGGTGACGACGTCACGCGATCGCTGCTTTCGACATAGGCCGAGCCGGCGATGCACAGCATCGCGTCGTGCGCGGAATGAAAACTGGGATCAAGGTAGGCGGCCGGGTTCGTGGCGACCAATGGCAGGTCGCGGGCATAAGCGAGCTCGATCAGGCCATGCTCCGCCGCCTCCTCTACCGGGTCGTTGCGGCGGGAAATCTCGATGTAGAGCCGGTCAGGAAAGAGCGCCTGCAACCGGTCGAGGTAGGCTTCGGCCTTGAGCTGCTGACCGTCGGCGAGGAGCTTCGCAAGGGCACCTTCCCCGCCCGCGGTCAGGGCGATCAGCCCGCCATTAAGCTCATCCAAGGCTTCGAACGGCACATGCGGCTCTTCCTCGATCGGCCGATCGAGATGCGCCGCGGACACCAGCTTGCAGAGGTTCGCATAACCGCGATCCTCCTTGGCCAGCAGCACCAGCCAGTCGATTGCTGCCTCGCCTCCGAGGTCTTGCGGTCGCTTCACGGCGAGCATCGCGCCGATGATCGGCTGAACGCCCTTGCCGATGCAGGCGTCGCTGAACGGCATGACGCCGTAGAGGCCGTTGCGGTCGGTTACCGCAATGGCTGGGAAGCCGAGCTTGGCCGCGCGTTCGGCAATCGTCTTCGGCTCCATCGCTCCTTCGAGCATGGTGAAAGATGAAAAGACGCGGAGCGGAACGTACGGCTGAGTCACGCCGGCGAGTATGAAGCTTGAGGGCGCCGCGCGACAAGCACGGGTGCCCACTTATCCACCGCTTATCGCTACGGGCTCCAATCCCCGTTCGCGATGTCGCGGATCTCGCGCATGCGCCCGCGATACGCCTCGGCGATGCAGGCGTCCGATCCGCAACGCTCGCGATAATTGAGGAAGCGGCCGCGAGTCTGCTGGAGCAAGGCTCGCTCGCGCGGACCGGCGTCCGACAACGCGCGATTGAATTGCGACGCCATCTGGCGGTCCAGCGAGGCGAGACCGGAGTCGCTGCACACCGCCCTTTCGCTCCGCGTGCTCGCGTTCGCGCAATTGAAGCTTGGACGCGCGCTGGTAGTCTGCGGTGCGGCCGGAGCTGGCGATGGGGCAACGGGTGGCGGGCTTGGCGCGGCGGGCACCGCGTCCGGAGCGTCGGCGCCCTCGTCCACGGCTGTGTCATCAGCATCATCGGTCTGGACGGCTGCCGGCTGGGACGTGCGGGCGAGCGTCGCCAACGGCGTGACGATCGAATCGGCGTTGCGAAGCAGGACGACATTGCCGCTGCCGTCGGCGGCCGGCTGCACAGTGTAATCGATGTCGGAGCTGAGGGTGCGGCGTCCGCCGACCGCGGCAACACCGGGCGGCAGGTCGAGGGCCAGCGATCCCGAGCAGTTCACCCGGCCATTGTCGCCGTCCTCGCTCTCCATCACCGGGTTCTGCATCCGCAGCGATGCGTAGGCCGACAAGCGGTCGAACGCGGCCTGATCGCTGCCGCGGACCTGAGCGGCGCGCCGGAACAGCTCGCGTTTGATGAGGTCGTAAGTCTGCTTGCTCCCGCAGAGCTTTTCCGGATCCGCTGCCGCGGCCGCATTCGAGCTCTCGGCACCGGTGAGCTTGTCCTGGTCGGAATTGCCGCGGCCGACGAACAGCCACAGGAGGAGCAGCAGCAGGACGACGCCGCCCAGCGCGATGTAGATCGGATTGATGCCGTTGCGGCGGCTTTCGACCCGCGTCTCCGTGCGACTGCGCGTTCGGCGCGCCGGTTCAGGCCGCGGCTCGGACACCGGTTCGGTCGTCTCGATCCGGTCCCTTCGCCTGTTGATGGGCCATTCCGGTCCGCTGCCGCGATCGTCGCCGTTCATCGGTTCGTGTGTCCCTCTTCCTGTTCAGCAGCGGAACGCAGCGAAGCGCCCGAGGATGCAATCAGGCGGCGGGTTGCAACCTACCTTCGTGAAGCCGCACCACTCGATCCATGCGCGCGGCGAGACGTTCATTGTGGGTCGCCACCAAAGCGGCGCTTCCCTCGCCGCGCACGAGGCTCAGGAATTCGGCGAAAACCGCGTCGGCAGTCTGCTCGTCGAGATTGCCGGTAGGCTCGTCGGCAAGCACCAACGGCGGCTTGTTGGCGAGAGCGCGAGCCACGGCAACGCGCTGCTGCTCACCACCCGAAAGCTTCGAAGGCCGGTGCTCGAGCCGTGCGCCGAGCCCAAGCGCGCTAAGCAGATCCCGGGCGCGCTGCTGCGCCGGCTCCATCTCGGCCCCGCGCACCAGTTGCGGCAGGACGACATTCTCGACCGCCGTGAACTCGGGCAGGAGATGGTGGAACTGATAAACGAAGCCGAGCAGGTCGCGGCGGAGACGCGTCCGGCCCTCATCGTCGAGGTCGGCGGCTTCCTCGCCGTTCAGGCGGATCGTTCCTTGGAAGCCACCTTCAAGCAGTCCGACGGCCTGGAGCAGCGTCGACTTGCCCGAGCCCGACGGCCCAAGAAGCGCGACGATCTCGCCCGGCTGGATCGCCAGTTCGACGCCGCGCAGCACGTCGATAGTGACGTCGCCCTGCGTGAAGCTGCGCCGGAGCTCGCTGGTAAGAAGGACCGGCTCACTCATAGCGGAGCACCTGAACGGGGTCCGTCCTTGCCGCCCGGCGAGCCGGGAACAAGGTGAACAGGAAGGTCAGCACGAGCGTCACGACGATGATTGCCAGCACCTCCAACGGGTCGGTCTTGGACGGCAGCTCGGTGAGGAAACGGACCGAGGGATCCCACAGGTTCGCGCCGGTGACGAGCTGGATGAAGTTTACGACGCCTTGGCGGAAGAACAGGAAGATGGCGCCAAGAATGGCGCCGAGCACGATGCCGATCCCGCCGATCGTCAAACCAACGGTCATGAATACGCGCGTCATTGCCTTGCGGCTCGCGCCCATGGTGCGGAGGATTGCGATATCCCGCGTCTTCGCCCGCACCAGCATGATCAGCGATGAGGCGATGTTGAAGGCGGCGACGAGGATGATCAGCGACAGCACGACGAACATCGCCACGCGTTCGATCTCCAGGGCCTGGAACAGGGCCGAGTTCATCTGACGCCAGTCGGTAATGATGCCCTTGCCCTGCACGACCCGCTGCAGCGGCGTGAGGATGTCCTGCACCTTGTCGGGGTCGCTGGTCTGGATCTCCACCGTGCTGACCTGGTCGCCGAGCAGGAGAAGCTCCTGCGCGTCCTGCATCGGCATGACGACGAATGCCTTGTCATAGTCGTAGACGCCCACCTCGAAGATCGCGCCCACAGTGTAGGTGACTTCACGCGGAACGGTGCCGACCACCGTCGAGCGGCCTTCGGGATTCCACAAGGTAATCTGGCTGCCCGGAAAAGCACCGAGCGTGCTTGCGAGCCGCGAACCAATTGCAACGCGTCCGGCTCCAGAAACGATCGATCGAATGTCGCCGGCCTGGACGTTCGACGTGATCGTCTTGTTGGCGCGGATGTCCTCGACCCGCATGCCGCGCACGAGCACGCCTTCGAAGCGGCCGTTCGCCGTGGCCATCAGCGGGGTTTCGATCAGCGGAAGCGCGGAGGTGACACCGGGCGTCTTCTTGGCCGTGTCGGCAATTCGCGCCCAATCGTTGAGCCGGCCGTCATAGCCCTGGACCACCGCATGACCGTTCAAGCCGACGATCTTGTCAAACAGCTCGGCGCGGAAGCCGTTCATCACGCTCATGACGATGATCAGCGCCGCGACGCCAAGCGTCACCGCGCCAATCGAGAAGGCGGCGACGACGAAGATGAACCCCTCGCCCTTGCCGGGAAGCAGGTAACGCCGAGCAAGCATGCGCTCGTAGCGGTTGAGGATCATGCGGTGAGCCTCGCGAGTGCGGACTCGATGCTCAGTTCCTCGCGCTCGCCGGTGCGGCGGTTCTTCAGCTCGACCGTGCCGCTTGCGACCCCGCGCGGGCCAACGATGAGCTGCCAGGGCAGCCCGATGAGGTCCATGGACCCGAGCTTGACGCCGCCACGCTCGTCGCGGTCGTCGTAAAGCGTCTCCACCCCGGCGCCGGTGAGCTTTTCGTAAATCTGGTCCGCGGCCGCGGTGGTCGGCTCGTCATCCGAGCGCATGGTGACCAGTCCGACACGCCACGGCGCCACCGCCTCGGGCCACACGATGCCGGCCTCGTCATGGCTCGCCTCAATGATAGCGCCGACAAGCCGCGAGACGCCGACGCCGTAGCTGCCCATGTGCGGGACGACCGGGCTCCCGTCCTTGCCGGAAACCTTCAGGCCCATGGCGCTCGAATATTTCTCGCCGAAGTAGAAGATATGGCCGACTTCGATGCC
Organism: Sphingomicrobium sp.; assembly: GCA_036563485.1. Taxonomy (NCBI): domain Bacteria; kingdom Pseudomonadati; phylum Pseudomonadota; class Alphaproteobacteria; order Sphingomonadales; family Sphingomicrobiaceae; genus Sphingomicrobium; species Sphingomicrobium sp. The sequence continues at coordinate 2,253,946 of DATCMI010000001.1, forward strand.
ACGGCCGGTGCGGCGCTTGTCCTCGGCTACCGCGTCCCACTTCGCCTGATCGTGAGTCTCGTCCGTCGCCGCGTAGGTCGAGTTCACGCGGTCAAACAGCCCCTGCAGCCCGGCCTCATCGCCGTAGCGCAGGTCTGCCTGGCTCCAGTCGAACTCGTCATAGGCCGCGTCATAGAAGACTTCGCTCTCTCCAGTCGGCGCAAGGACGATGAACTCGTGGCTGAGGTCGCCGCCGATCGGCCCCGACGCCGCCTTCATCGGCACCGCCTGGATGCCGAGGCGCTGAAACGTCCGCAGGTAAGCCAGCATCTGCGTATAATAGCTCTGGCGCGCGCCGGCTTCGTCGAGGTCGAAGCTATAGGCGTCCTTCATCAGGAACTCGCGTCCGCGCATGACGCCAAAGCGGGGGCGAACCTCGTCGCGGAACTTCCACTGGATGTGATAGAGCGTGCGCGGAAGATCGCGATAGCTCTTCACCTCGTCGCGGAAGAGCGCGGTGATCATCTCCTCATTGGTCGGGCCGTAGAGGATCTCACGATCATGGCGGTCGCGGATACGGAGCATCTCGGGCCCGTAGGCGTCATAGCGGCCGCTCTCGCGCCACAGGTCGGCCGACTGCAACGTTGGCATCAGCAATTCCTGCGCGCCTGACCGGTCCTGCTCCTCGCGAACGATCTGCTTGATCTTCTGGAGCACGCGGAAGCCGAGCGGCAGCCACGCATAGATACCGGCCGCAGTCTGGCGTACCAGCCCGGCGCGCAGCATCAGCTTGTGGCTGACGATCTGGGCGTCGGCGGGGCTCTCCTTGAGAACCGGAAGAAAGGCTCGGGACCAGCGCATGGCGCCGCGCTGTAGGGGGGGCTCACGCGCCACGCAACCGCGCACCCCTACCGACCGATATGTGGCGCAGTCGACACATGCCGGGCGTAAAAGCAACGGCAACTGACGTCGCCCCGTGACAGGTGCCTTTTCCCGGCATAATCAGCCGCTTGTCCGGACAAGGCGGCCCTCGGCTCCGCGTTCGGAGGTCGCGGCGGAAGTGACGAGCTGGTTGGTCTGGGGACGCCAGGTCGGAACTATGGGGACTTCCTGCCGTGCCGCACTAAGGGGGCTGACGAGCAATCGTCACGCAAGGCGCCCGGATCGCTCGTCGATCCGGGCGTTTTGCTTTTCAGGCATCCTCGACAAGATCGACGGCACGAAAGTTGGTAGCGGAGGAGGGACTTGAACCCCCGACACGCGGATTATGATTCCGCTGCTCTAACCAGCTGAGCTACTCCGCCCCAAGGCCTGGATCGCCCCCGAGGGGGGGCGGCTGGAGGCGCGCATATAAGAGCGAGCGCCGGACCGGTCAACGAACCGCAAGGCTTTAGGAACCGCTTACTGCTGCTGTCGTTGAGGGGCCGACAATAAGAGGCATTTGATGGACCCGTTGACCCCCCTCGAAACCTTGTGCCGGATCATTCTCCGGGCACGGGAATATGAAGCTCAGACCGCGAGCGACTATGATGACGACGAAGCCGCCGACAATGTCGACGATGAGCAGGAAGGCATGCTCAGCGTTCTCGAAGACGAGATCAACGATGGCGTTGAGGAGGAGCTGAAGGCCGCGTTCGAGGATCTCGGCGAAGACCAGCTCGCCGAAGTGATCGCCTTCTGCTGGGTCGGGCAAGGCACTTACGAGACCGGCGACTGGGACGAAGCGATGGAAGAAGCGCAGGACCTGGTCAGCAGCGGGACCGACGGTGCCATCGACGAGCTGATGGACCAGCCGATGCTCGCCTCGGTGCTGGAATCCGGAATGGCGGCGTTTGAGCTGACTTGCGAAGGGGTCGGCGAAGTCTCCTAAGGCCGGAAGGGGTAGCGCGCGAGCGCTTCCCACGGACCATCCAAATAGCGATGCAGCGCCAGGCCGGCGATTCCCAGCGGCCGTGGCGAGAATTCGCGCTGCATCTTCTCCAACAAAGCACGTGCAACCTTCGGGGCGACCTTGTTCTGGATAGTGATGTGGGGCCGCCATCCGCCGCTGTCCTGTGCGCTTAATAGGCCGTGGAAGCCTTCGGCCAGCTCGTTGCGGACGAAATCCAGGTCGGGGGAGACGATACGGTATGCGACACCGCCGCCGAGATTCATCAGCCCTTCGATGGTGGCGCGCGGCACCCGCCTGCGAACCGCATCGGCAAGGCGGGAGCGGACTTCCGGCTCGGCCGACGGCGGCAGCGCGTGAAACATGGTGAGGTGCGCTGGAACGAAATTGCGTTCCGGCGGGAAATGCGCACGGCGCAGGCCTTCGAGCCAGGAGAAGTCGCCCGCCGCAATCTCGGCAGTGACGATCAGCGCGCCGGCCACTTGTCCCGCTCGAGCGCTTGAAGCTGGTCGAGGTCGCCTTCGGTCGACAATTTGCCATCATCCATGTGGGCGTCGCTCCATGGTAGCCGGCGCAGCGTCTCACCCACCCCTGCGACGCCGCCCTGCGAGACGACGACATAGTTGAGCTTGCCGCTCCCGCAGCCCGCCATCGCATCGACGCAGCGACCGACATCCTGTCCGCGCACAACGACCGGAGCGCTGGTCAGCAATGACACAGGGAACAAGGTTTCGCCCGGGGCGCGAACGCTTGCCTTAGCAGCGGCATGAGCCCCCTCCTCCACTCGTGCCTGGCGGCCAAGCCATCTCCAGACGCCGAACAGGTCAACGAACAGCAGGACGGCGTTCGTCCACAGCAAGGCAGGCTGGTCCGTCAGCACCCCGACCGCGATCCAGCAGATCGCGCCGACCGTGAAGACCGCAAAGCCGTAGCCGGTCACGCGCGAGCCGAGGTTCGCCGCGGTCATCAGCGCCGCAATGATGGTGAGCCCAGTCGCGGCCCAGGAGAAAATGTCAGCCATGCCGCGGCAAATGCGCGGGCATGGCGGAAGGTTCAGATCTCGACCTGGCTCCCAAGCTCGACGACGCGGTTGGTCGGCAGCTTGAAAAATTCCATCGCGCTTTCCGCGTTGCGAAGCATCCAGGCGAACAGCTTCTCTCGCCAGATCGCCATGCCGGGCCGCGACGAAGCAAGCAGCGTTTGGCGCGCAAGGAAGAAGCTGGTGTCCATCATTCGGCACTGCGAACCGAAGGATTTGACCTGAGCCAGCGTCGCGGGAACGTCGATCTCTTCCATGAAGCCGAAGCGGAGCACTGTGCGGTAGAAGCCCGCGCCATAGTCGCGCGTCTCGATGCGTTTCTCGTCCGGCACATAGGGCACGTCTTCGATCCGCACGGTCAGCAGGATGACGCGCTCGTGAAGCACCTTATTATGCTTGAGATTGTGCAGCAGCGCGTGCGGCACGCCGCTTGCCGAGCTGGTCATGAACACCGCGGTACCGGGCACGCGCGCAGCGCTCGGCGCCGCCGACTTGATGAAAATCTCCATCGGCAGGCTCGCCTCGTTCATGCGGGCGATCATCAGCTGCCGGCCCTTCGCCCAAGTCGTCAGCAGCGTGAAGGCGATGGCGCCGACGAGCAGCGGGAACCAGCCGCCCGCGGGGATCTTGAGCAGGTTCGCCGAGAAATAGAGCAGGTCGATGCCGAAGAAGACGAACAGCATCGCGAAGACCAGCCAGCGGTTCCACTTCCACAGCGCCAGCAGCACGACGCTGATCAGCACTGCGTCGATCAGCATCGCCCCCGTCACTGCGATGCCATAGGCCGCGGCCAGGTTTGAGGAGTTGCGGAAGGTGAAGACCAGCAGCAGCACCATCACCAGCAGCGCCCAGTTGACCACCGGAATGTAGATCTGCCCGGCGGCGCTTTCGCTGGTGTGGGTGATCCGCAGACGCGGGATGAAGCCGAGCTGTATCGCCTGCTGCGTGACGGAGAAGGCGCCGGAAATCACCGCCTGGCTGGCGATGATCGTGGCTAGCGTTGCCAGCAGGACCAGCGGCAGGCGGAACATGTCGGAAGCCATGTAGAAGAACGGGTTCTTGACCGTTTCGACAGCTTCGGCAGGCGACAGCGACAGGATCATCGCCCCCTGCCCCATATAGTTGAGGAGGAGCGCCGGGAGCACGAAGTACAGCCACGACACGCGGATCGGCCTGCGTCCGAAGTGGCCCATGTCGGTGTAAAGGGCTTCAGCGCCGGTAACCGCCAGGACCACCGATCCCATGGCAACGAAGGCGCGCACCGGCTCCTGGATGTAAAACTCGATCGCGTTCCACGGATTGAGCGTGTTCAGGATCACCGAAGGCCGCTCGAGAATGTAGTAGATACCGAGCGCCGCAAGCGTCGTGAAATAGATGATCATGATCGGCCCGAACATCGCGCCGACCTTCGCCGTGCCGCGCGACTGGATCGAGAACAAGGCGATCAGGATCACGACCGCCAAGGGAATGACATAGGGCTCGAACAGCGGGTTGACGGTCGTCAGCCCTTCCACCGCCGACAGGACCGAGATCGCCGGCGTGATCATCGAATCGCCGTAGAAAAGCGCCGTAGCGAACACGCCGAGCAGGACGATGCCGCCCGTCCATTTCGCGCGTTTCGCGAGCGAGCGGTTGATCAGCGCCAGCAGCGCCAGGCTTCCGCCCTCCCCCTTGTTGTCGGCTCGCATGATGATCGTCAGATATTTGAACGTGACGATGATCATCATCGACCAGAAGATCAGGCTGAGCACGCCCCAGATGTGAAGCTGGTCGGGCACCAAAGTATGATGGCCGGCGAAGGTCTCGCGGAACGAATAGATCGGGCTGGTGCCGATATCGCCATAGACGATCCCGATCGCGGCGACCGCCATCTTGCCGAGCGGCCCCTGGTGCCCGTGCGCGATCAGGTCGTGATCCGGGGTCCCCGCCTCGGCTCCACCCGTTGCATCGATGCTCATGCTGCTTTGTACTGACCGCCCAAGTTGACGCACTATGGCCCCCGCGGTCGCGCGGCGGTCGCGCCCCACTAGCACTGCGCACATATAGCTGCAATCGAGCGGGACAGCGCCGAAAACCCGGTCTATAGGCCCGGCAAATCTTCAGACGGAGCAATGGAAATCCATGCGCATTGGTGTGCCCAAGGAAATCAAGGTTCATGAATATCGCGTCGGCCTGACGCCCGCATCGGTGGCGGAGCTGGTCAGCCACGGCCACGAGCTGTTCGTCGAGACGAACGCCGGGAACGGCATCGACTGTCCCGACAAGGCCTATGAAAAGGCGGGCGCCAAGATCCTGCCGGACGCCAAGTCGGTGTTCGAAACCGCCGACATGATCGTCAAGGTCAAGGAGCCGCAGCCGGGCGAGATCGCCATGCTCCGCCAAGGCCAGATCCTCTTCACCTACCTCCACCTCGCCGCCGACAAGGATCAGGCGCTGGGTTTGATCAAGTCGGGTGCAATCTGCATCGCTTATGAAACGGTGACCTCGCGCACCAACTCGCTTCCGCTCCTGAAGCCGATGAGCGAAGTCGCTGGGCGCATGTCGGTCCAGGTCGGCGCTCACTATCTCGAAAAGGAACAGGGCGGCCGCGGCGTGCTTCTCGGCGGCGTTCCCGGCGTCGCGCCCGCTAAGGTGGCGATCCTCGGCGGGGGCGTTTCCGGCGTCAACGCGGCGCAGATGGCGACCGGCATGCGCGCCGACGTGACCATCTACGACATCAACAACGATCGCCTCGCCGAGCTCGACATGTTCTTCTCGAGCCAGATCAAGACGGCCTATGCCTCACGCGCGGCGATCGCGAATGCGGTCAAGGAAGCGGAGCTCGTCATCGGCGCGGTGCTCGTGCCCGGGGCTGCTGCGCCCAAGCTCGTCACTCGCGACATGCTCAAGACGATGAAGCGCGGCAGCGTCCTCGTCGACATTGCCATCGACCAGGGGGGATGCTTCGAAACCTCGCACGCGACGACCCACGCCGACCCTGTGTACGAGGTCGACGGGATCATCCACTATTGTGTCGCCAACATGCCGGGCGCCGTCGCGCGGACCAGCGCCTTTGCGCTCAACAATGCGACCCTGCCCTTCGCCATCAAGATCGCGAACCTCGGCGCCGAAGAAGCGATGCGGCAGGACCCGCACCTCGCGAATGGCCTGAACGTCTCGGACGGCAAGATCCGCCACCAGGCGGTTGCCGAAGCGCTCGACTTGGAGTTCGAACCCGTCGCCGCCTAGCGGAACAGATGAAGAACATCGGCGTTGATGCACCGACCAAGTGATTGAAAAGGTGCATCAATGTCGACCAACATTTCTGACGACCCGAAGCAGCATCCGACTGGTAATGCGGTCAAGGATCCGGACCATTGGGTCACCGGTGACGAGCCGATGACCGGTGCGCAGGCCTCCTATCTGCAAACGCTCAGCGAGGAAGCGGGCGAAGAGTTCGATCCGGAGCTCAGCAAGGCGGACGCTTCGAAGAAGATCGACGCGCTGCAGGAGCAGACCGGGCGCGGCGAACATTAAGGCGAAGCTCGGGGCGCCAGCGTTGCCGGCACACTCAGTGCCTGCACGCCCTGCTCAACAAGCGGTCGCCATTTGGCGTCGGCTGGTGCTTGGGCGAGGATCTCGCGCCACAGCTCGACTGCCCGCTCTTTCTGACCGGAGCGCGCGAGTGCAAGCCCATAGAAGAAGCGCGGTGCCGGGCGGTTCGGCAGCACCTGATCGGCTCGCCGGTAGGCAAGTTCGGCTGCCGGCGTCAGCCCTCCCGCGTGATCGACAAGGGCGTTGCCAAGCGCAATCCAGAGATGCTGGTCGCCGGGATATCGCCGGACGGCGTTCTGGAGGATGCCGACCGAATCCTCGTCTTGCCCGTCGCTCGCAAGCGCTTCCGAAATGCGAACCCAGCTCTCGGCCGCGGAGAAGTTACCGAAAAATGCGTGACGAGCCTGAGTGAGCGGGACGACCGTCGACGTCCGATCGCGTTTAGCGGGCGCTCCGCTTAGGCTCGGGCTGCCCTGAAGAGCATAACCTGCAGCGCCGAAGAGCAGCGCTGCTGCACCTGCCGTCAACGCACCGCCACGAACGCCGAACAGGCGCAGTGCCGCCACACAGGTGACGATGAGCAGGAGCAGGATGAGCCAGCCCATCACCGGCTCTTCAGCTTGATGCGCCGGCGGATTAGCCACGCTCCGATGCCAAGCAGCGCCAACGGCGCCAGCCACAACGGCCAGGCGGCCGGCTCCGCCGTCGGCTTGTAGGTGATCCAGCTGCCGTAACGCTGGACCAACCAATCGCGGATCGCACCTGGCTGTTCACCCGCGGCGATACGCCGCCGCACCAGATCGCGCATGTCGCCGGCCATCTCCGCGTCGGAGTCGGCGATCGACTGCCCCTGGCAGACGAGGCAGCGAAGCTCTTCCATCAGCTGCTGGGCCTGGGCCTCCTGGCGCACATCCGGCAACTGGCGGTTCGACCAGTAAGCGGGCGGCAAATTGCTGTCGGCGTCCAGCGGTTGCCCCAGCAGCAGCGCGAGCAAGACGAAAAAACGCTTCATCGCGCCTGCTCCAGCTCCTTGAGGATCGCCGGAACGTCCGAGGCTTCGATGGCGCCGATATGCTGCTTGCGGATGATCCCTTTGCCATCGACGATGAAGCTTTCAGGCACGCCCGATGAGCCGAGCGCAATCTGTAAGGCGCTCTGCGGGTCCGCGCCGATCCGCTCGTAAGGATCGCCGTGCCGAGCCAGGAAGCCCGCAAGATCGTCCGGCCTGTCGCGGATCGCGATGCCGTCCACCTTCACGCCGCGGGCCTTGAGCTCCTGGAGTACCTTCACCTCGGTTGCGCAGGGCACGCACCAGCTTGCGAAGATGTTGAGCAGGCGCGGCTCGCCCGTTGCGAGATCGGAAGAGGACAGCGCCGGCTTGCCGCTGAGCGCTGTGTCGAGCGTGAAGCTGGGCACAGGCTGGCCTTCGAGGCCTGACCGGACGCTGGTGTCGGCCGGCGTCGCCAGGCGCCACAGCAGCGCGCCCACGACCAGGACCAGCAGCACCAGCGGCGCGAAGCGGAGGGCGCGGCTCATGCGTAGCCCGCCCCACGCCACTCGCTTTCCGGAGCAGCCAACCGTCGCCGCCGGCGCCACAAACGGCCGACTAAGGCCATCAGGCCGCCCAGGGCGATCAGCCCGCCGCCTGCCCAGATCAGCGTCACGAACGGCTTCCACCACAAGCGCAGCTGCCAGGCGCCGGATGCGTCCTGCTTGCCGAGCACGGAATAGAGCTGGCCGTTCCAGAAGGTCCGGATGTCGGCCTCGTTGGTCTCCATCGGCGGATCGGAGAAGAAGCGGCTCTGCGGCCGCAAGGTGATCGGGCCGGCGCCGCGGCTGGCGCTCAAATCCGCTTCGATCCCGGTCCAGTTCTTGCCCGCTGTCGGCGTGACGCTTTCGAGCTGCACGAGCCACGGCCCGACACTCAGCCGCTCGCCCGGATCGGCGATCGCCAGCCTCTCCTTCGTGAACGCGGCATTCGCCGCCATGCCGGCCAGCGCAACCGCAATCCCGAAGTGGGAGACGACCATTCCCCAGGTGGCGAGCGGCGCCCGAAGCGGATTGCGGCCACTGATCGGCAGGATGCTGGCGGCGGCGAGGAAGGCCGCAACGAGCAGCCCCAGTCGCGGGAGCAGGCCCATGCTGGGTGCGAGCAGGAATGTGATCGCGAGCGCGGTGATTCCAAGCAACGCCGGGATGATCAGCCTTTTGAATACCGGTCGTCGCTCTCGCCGCCAGGCAAGCAACGGCCCCGCTCCCACCAGCAGTGCGAGCAGCAGCGCGAGCGGTCCCGCGACCAAATTGAAATAAGGTGCGCCGACGGACATCTTCTCGCCGCTCACCGCCTCCACGAACAGCGGATAGAGCGTGCCGACGAATACCACGCCAAGGATGACGCTGAGGATCAGATTGTTGATCACCAGGCCGCTTTCGCGGCTGACCAGCTCGAACGGCGCGCCTTCCTTCAGGCTGGCGCCGCGCACCGCGAACAAGACGAACGCCGCGCCGACATAAATGCCGAGCAGCGCCAACAGGAATGTCCCGCGCTGCGGATCGATCGCGAAGGCGTGGACGGAGGTGAGGATGCCCGAACGGACGAGGAAAGTGCCGACCATCGACATCGAGAAGGCGATGACCGCCAACATCATCGTCCACGCCTTGAGCGCACCGCGCGCGGCCAGGACGTTGATGGAATGGAGAAGCGCGGTCGCGGCGAGCCACGGCATCAAGGACGCATTCTCGACCGGATCCCAGAACCAGTACCCGCCCCAGCCAAGCTCGTAATAGGCCCAATAGCTGCCCGCGGTAATGCCCACGGTGAGCAGGACCCATGCCGCGAGCACCCACGGGCGCATCGCGCGAGCGAGCCGGCTGTCGACTTCGCCCGTCAGCAACGCGCCGACCGCCAGGCTGAATGCGACCGACAGGCCGACATAGCCGAGGTAGAGGGTCGGCGGGTGGAACGCGAGGCCGGGGTCCTGAAGCAGCGGATTAAGGCCGCGCCCGTCGGCAGGCGCCGGAACCAGCCGCGCAAACGGGTTGGAGGCAAGCAGCAGGAAGCCGTAGAAACCCAGCGCCAGCGCGCCCTGCGCACCAAGCGCCGCGACCAATGTCCGTTCGCTCGCCCGGCGGGAAAACAGGCCGAGGAACGCGCCGGAGGCGGCAAGGATGGTCACCCACAGCAGCATCGATCCTTCGTGGTTCCCCCACGCGCCGGCCACCTTGTAGATGAAGGGCTTGGCGCTGTTGCTGTTCTCGAACACCAAAGCGACCGACATGTCGCTGCGCGCGAACAGGATCAGCAGCATCGCGAAGGCGATGATCGTCAGCATCCCCTGAACCACGGCCACCGCGCGCATTGGGCGGCCAATTTCAATCTGGGTACGAAGCGCGAGCACCATCAGCAGCAGCTGCAGCGCCGCCAGTGCGGCCGCGAGCCAAAGTGCCGCTAGCCCGGCCTCTGCAATCATTGCTCCAGCGTCTTCCCGGCCTTGTGCTCGGCGGCGAGATTGCCCAGCTCCGGCGGCATGTAGCGCTCGTCATGCTTGGCGAGGATCGTGTCCGCGACGAAGATGCCGTCGACCAGGCGCCCTTCTGCCACCGCGCCCGAGCCTTCCCGGAACAGGTCCGGCACGATGCCGCGATAGACGACGCGGGTCTGCGCCTTGCCGTCAGTCAGGACGAAGCGGATCGTCACGCCGTCCGGCAGGTGCTTGATCGAGCCCGCCTCCACCATGCCGCCGAGCCGCATCGCTTTCGCTTCTTCGGCCTTCCCGGCAGCAATGTCGGCGGGGGTGAGGAAATAGGACGCCTGGTTCCTTAAGCCCCACATCGCGAGCAATGCCGCAACCAGCAGCGCTGCAATGGCAGCACTCACCAAGACGAGGCGCTGGTTCTTGGGCTTCACTTGCGAGTGAGCGCGTCGGCCGCAGCCTCGGCCCGGCGCATCGAAGCATAGGCCCAGGCCAGCAAGACCGCGGTGAGCGCGATGGTCACGCCATAAGCGGCGATCACGAATGGCCACGGGTTCATGCGCTCATCCTCCGCATCCGGGCTTCGACCTTCGCTTCGGCAAGCTCGGCGCGCATGCGCATCAGCACCGCCGCTGCGAACAGGGAGCTGAATCCCATCAGCGTCAGCGGCAGCGGCCAGAGCAGCGAATTGTCGATGCTCGACCCAGTGACGCCGATGCTCGAGCCCTGATGGAGCGTTCTCCACCAGAGCACCGAATAGTGAATCACAGGCAGGTTTACCGCGCCGACGATGCCGAAGATGGCAGTGATGCGTCCCTCCCCGCCCCGCTCCCGCTCTGCGCCGGCAAGCGCAATGTAGCCGAGGTACAGGAAGAAAAGGACGAGCATGGAGGTCAGGCGACCGTCCCATTCCCACCAGGTGCCCCAGGTCGGCCGTCCCCAGATCGACCCTGTCAGGAGGCAGATCGCAGCGAATGTCGCCCCTGCCGGCGCCATGGCTCGGCCGGCAATGGCAGCGAGCGGGTGGCGCCACACCAGCTGGCTGATTGAGGCGGCGGCGATGCCGAGCCAGCCTGCCATGCCAAGCCATGCGGAGGGCACGTGGATGTAGAGGATGCGCACGGTCTCGCCCTGGAGGTAATCGGGCGGAGTAAGGATCAGGCCCGCAAGCATTCCCGCGCCAGCAAGCGCGAGCCCGACCAGCAGCAGCCACATGGTCGCGGGCCGGGCAATGCGCAGGAAGCGCGCTGGATTTGCGAACGCGTGCACGTTGCGCGGCTTATGCCCTGCCGATGAGCCTTTGCGCCATAGCGTCGGCGACAGCAGCCGGGTCGCGGCCACTGTTCGCGCTTTCGGCCCAGATCTGCTCGAGACGGACCGGTATGCCCTCGATCCGTTCGCGGACCAGGGTCGCGTCGCCGTCACCGACATATTCGGTGCAGACGTTGATGATGCCGCCGGCGTTGATGACATAATCGGGTGCGTAGAGGATGCCGCGCTGTTGCAGGCGCTCGCCGTCTTGCGGCGTAGCCAACTGGTTGTTGGCGCCGCCGGCCACGATCGGGGTCCTGAGCGCAGCGATGCTCTCTTCCGTCAGCACGGCGCCGAGCGCGTTGGGGCTGACGACATCGGCTTCGAGCGAGAGGATGTCATCGGTCGAGACCACCGTGCCGCCGGTCAAACCGGCGAGCTTCTGCGCCTTCGCTTGGTCGATGTCGGCGATGCTGAGCTTTGCGCCTTCCGCACAGGCATGGAGTGCAACGCCGCTGGCGACGCTACCCGCGCCTTGCATGGCGATGTGAAGGCCGTCGAGGCTGTCCTTACCGAGCGCCCGCTTCACCGCCGCCTTGATCCCAAGGAACACGCCAAGCGAGGTATGCGGCCCCGGGTCGCCGCCAACTTCACCGCCCTCTTTGGGAAGGCCGGCGACGAACTTCGTCGAGCGATGAACCTCGATCATGTCGGCGACGCTCATGCCGACATCTTCCGCGGTGACGTAGCGGCCGCCGAGCCCATCGACGGCCTTGCCGAATGCATGCAAGAGGTCGGGCGTCTTGCTGCGGTCTTCCGGCGCCAGCAGCACCGACTTGCCGCCGCCGAGCGGCAGCCCGGCCATGGCATTCTTGTAGCTCATGCCGCGCGACAGCCGCAGCGCGTCGATCAACGCGTCCTCGTCCTTGGCATAATGCCAGAAGCGCGCTCCGCCCGCGGCGGGACCCAGATGGGTCGAGTGCACCGCAATGATGGCACGAAGGCCGCATTCCTCATTGGTGACGAACTGAACGGCTTCGTGGTCGTCGAAATCGGCAAGGCCCCAAGGCGTAGTCATCGAGTGCGCTAACTCTTTGCTCTATAAGGAAATGGGGCGACCGAGGGGACTTGAACCCCCGACCCCTGGTACCACAAACCAGTGCTCTAACCAGCTGAGCTACGATCGCCACGGCGCGTGTCGGGAGAATGCTCCCTCGCCCGCGGCCGGCACTTAAGAGGGGCAGCCGAGGAACGCAAGAACGGCGACGCTCGAAGCGAGCAAAGGCAGCGCGATAGCCCTTACCCGAAGTTAGGGAGCTTGCGTGACCTGCGGTTGACCCGCATTCTGCGCCGGGGAGACCAAGCCCATGACGAGTCGGCGTACCATGTCGACGCAAGGCATTCCTCTGCGAGAGACATTGATCTCGGCAGGCCTCGCCCCGCATCTTGCCGACCTCCTCGATCGGATGCCGCAGCGGGTCATCCAGGTCGATCCGCGCCGCCCCTTCCGCGAACCTGGTGCCAAGCGAGACGAAGTGATCTTCGTCCGGTCAGGAATCCTTTCCAAGTTCAAGGTCGACGGCTCGGGCCGGCGGCAGATCGTCGCCCTTCGCTTCGCCGGTGAAGGCATCCTGCCGCGTAGCGGCGCGGCCGCTTACGGTTTGCAGGCGATTGTGAAGACGGAGCTGCTGGTTGGCAGCGCCGGCGACTTTGACCCGATCGTCGATGCAAACCCGGAACTGCCGCGTTTCTTCTGGCGGCTAATCCAGCGCGCCGAAGCGATCGGCTACGAATGGCTGCTCAACTGCGGCCGCCGCGATTCCACGGCCCGCGTTGCCCACCTGCTGTGCGAAACTGCAGTCCGGATGAATGCGCCCGAGGGCCAGCTGTCAAACCCATTCACCCAGCAGCAGATCGCCGACATCACCGGACAGACGTCCGTGAACGTCAACCGCGTCCTCGCAGAGCTCGAGCGGCACGGGTTGATCCGGCGCAAGGGCCGCGAAATCCAGTTCGTGGATTGGAGCGAGATCCAGCGGGTCGCGAGCTTCCAACCGGAATATCTCGCCTTCGCCTGAGCCCTGTCCCTTCGGCGGAGCACTTGCCAACAGCGGGGCGACGCCCGATCAAGCCACCATGATCCGCCCAGTCATCCTCTCAGGGGGCGCAGGCACGCGCCTTTGGCCCATCTCGCGGCTGAGCCATCCCAAGCAGCTCCTGCCGATCGCCGGCGAGGATACGATGCTGCAGACCACTGTCGCGCGCGTCATGGGGCCGGGCTTCGCTGCCCCGGTCATCGTTGCCGACGAAGAGCATCGTTTCTTCATCAAGGACCAGCTGCACAAGATCGGCCAGGACGCCGCCGCGATCCTGCTGGAGCCCGCCGGGCGGAACACGGCGCCGGCGATCGCATTTGCGGCCCTGTGGAGCTTGCGGCAATTCGGGGACGAGCTTCTGCTGGTCCTCCCATCCGACCATCTGGTTCGAGACACCGACGCATTCGCCGCTGCGGTACAGGCAGGGATGCCCGTTGCCGAAGCCGGCGGCCTTGTGACCTTCGGCATCAGGCCGGATCGGCCGCACACCGGCTATGGCTACATCGAGCTGGGCAGCGAAGCACAAGCCGGGAGCCGCGTGCACAAGGTCGCGCGGTTCGTGGAAAAGCCGAACGAGGAGCTTGCGCGCGAGTATCTCGCCGACGGCCGGTTTGTCTGGAACAGCGGCATGTTCCTGTTCCGCGCGAGCGCAATGGTCGATCAGCTCGAGCGGCTTGCCCCCGACGTCGTTGCCGCCATCTCCAGCGCCGTTGCCGAAGCAGCGGCCGACGGCCTTTTCGTCAGGCCCGATCGCGAGAGCTTCGTGTCGGCTCCCAGCATCTCCATCGACTATGCGGTCATGGAAAAGACCGATGCCGCATTCGTGCTTCCGGTCGATATCGGGTGGTCCGACGTTGGGTCATGGCAGTCGCTGTGGGAGATTTCGCCGAAGGACAAGCGAGGCAATGCGGTCCAGGGCAAGGTCGTGCCGATCGACAGCAGCAATTCCCTGGTCCGCTCCGAACATGGCAAGCTGGTCGTCACGATCGGCATCGATAATCTTGGCGTCATCGTAACCCGCGACGCGGTGCTGGTCGCCAATCTCGGACGTTCTCAGGACGTGTCCAATGCCGTCGCCATGCTGCGCAGCAGCGGCGAGGAAACGGCCGTCCAAACTTCGCAGGTGTTTCGGCCGTGGGGATCCTACCAGACGATCGACCGCGGCGACGGCTTTCAGTCGAAGCGCATCATCGTTAACCCTGGCGCGCGCCTGTCCCTGCAGAAGCACCACCAGCGGTCCGAACATTGGGTCGTGGTCCGCGGCACCGCCGAAGTGACCACCGGCGATGAGGTGCGGCTGCTTCACGAGAATGAGTCGACCTACATTCCGGTCGGCACGCTTCATCGGCTGGCAAACCCGGGCGAGGACCCGCTGCACCTGATCGAAGTGCAGTGCGGTTCGTATCTCGGTGAAGACGACATCGTCCGCGTCGAGGACGAATACGGCCGCAGCCGTTCCTGATCGGATTTGTGCTGGCTGCACCCGCTGCCCGCCTGCCAGGCAGCGGAAGCGAATGGTGGGCGCGACAGGGATTGAACCTGTGACCCCACCCGTGTGAAGGGTGTGCTCTACCGCTGAGCTACGCGCCCGCCGATTTGCGGAAGCGCGGGATATAGCCGCCCGCGCGAACCTGTCCAGCCGCTACTGAACCGCGTCCTTCAGGACCTTGCCGGGGCGGAATTTCGGCTGCGAACTGGCGTCGATCTGCATCGGCTCACCGGTGCGCGGGTTGCGGCCGGTCGATGCCTTTCGCCGAGTGACCGAGAAATTGCCGAATCCGACCAGGCGCACTTCATCGCCGCGCTTGAGGGTGGAGGTAATGACTTCAAGCATGGTCTCGACAGCACGCGACGCATCGTTGCGGCTGAGCCCGGCGCGGTCCGCGACATGGCCGATGAGTTCCTGCTTGTTCATGCCCCGCGTCTCCCTCGTAGCGCCAAGACTCGCCCTTACCTTAAGTCAGGACTTCACCGACCTGTCCAGCCTGTGGCCTAATGCCGAACGGCAGCTCCCGGCTCGCCGACGCCTGGGTGGACCGGCGGTTCCGCGGCATGCTCGTCCGCATCGGTCCATTCGATTGCCTGAAGCGGTTCGACCAGCGCTCGCGACAGCACTTCGTCGACATGCGCGACGGGCACGATCTCAAGCCCGTCCTTCACCGCCACCGGCAGCTCGGCCAGATCCTTTTCGTTCTCAGCCGGGATCAGCACCGTGGTGATGCCGCCGCGAAGCGCCGCGAGGAGCTTTTCCTTGAGGCCGCCGATCGGAAGCACGCGGCCCCGGAGAGTCACCTCGCCGGTCATCGCAACATCGCGGCGCACCGGAACCCCCGTCAGGGTGGAGATCATTGCGGTTACCATGCCGATACCCGCGGACGGACCATCCTTCGGCACCGCTCCTTCGGGCAAGTGGACGTGGATGTCCTTGCGCGCGAAAATGGAAGGCTTCACGCCATAAGCGGGCGCACGTGCCTTGACGAAGCTCATCGCCGCCTGGATCGACTCCTGCATCACTTCGCCGAGCTTGCCGGTGGTCTTGATCTGTCCCTTGCCGGGCACCGTCACGGCTTCGATCGTCAAAAGCTCGCCGCCGACTTCGGTCCAGGCGAGGCCGGTGACCGCGCCGATCTGGTCCTCTTCCTCGCCCATCCCGTAACGATATTTCCAGACACCGAGGAATTCGCCGATATTGTCTGGGGTCACCTCGACGCGTTCGACCTTGCCCTCGAGGATCTGGCGCAGCGACTTGCGCGCAACCTTGGCGAGCTCGCGCTCAAGCGTGCGGACGCCGGCCTCGCGGGTGTAGTGCCGCATGACGCTGCGCAAGGCATCATCCGAAAAGCTCAGCTCTTCGACCTTCAACCCATGCGCGTCTATCTGCTTCGGGATCAGGTGACGCTTGGAGATCTCGACCTTTTCGTCCTCGGTGTAGCCCTCGAGGCGGATGATCTCCATGCGGTCGAGCAAAGGCTGCGGCATGTCGAGCGAGTTCGCGGTGGTCACGAACATCACGTCGCTGAGGTCGTAGTCGAGCTCCAGATAATGATCCTGGAACTTGTTGTTCTGCTCCGGATCGAGGACCTCGAGCAGCGCCGACGCAGGGTCGCCGCGGAAGTCCTGGCCAAGCTTGTCGATCTCGTCGAGCAGGAACAGCGGGTTCGACGTCCCAGCCTTCTTGATGTTCGAGATGATCTTGCCCGGTAGCGACCCGATGTAGGTGCGGCGATGGCCCCGGATCTCGGCTTCGTCGCGGACCCCGCCCAATGACTGTCGGACGAACTCGCGGCCCGTGGCACGGGCGATGGAGCGGCCGAGGGAAGTCTTGCCGACCCCCGGCGGCCCCACGAGGCAGAGGATTGGACCCTTCAGCTTGTTGGTGCGCGCCTGGACCGCGAGATATTCGACGATGCGGTCCTTCACCTTTTCCAGGCCGTAGTGGTCCTCGTCGAGGATGTTCTGGGCTTCGGCGATGTCCTTCTTCAGCTTCGACTTTTTGCCCCACGGCAGGCCCAGGAGCACGTCGAGATAATTGCGCGCGACTGTCGCCTCGGCAGACATCGGCGCCATCGCACGCAGCTTCTTCAGCTCGGCATTGGCGCGGGTCCGCGCTTCCTTAGACAGCTTGGTCTTGCGGATCTTCTCGGCGAGCTCGGCAAGCTCGTCGCCGCCCTCCTCGCCTTCGTTCCCGAGCTCGCGCTGGATCGCCTTGAGCTGCTCATTCAGATAATATTCGCGCTGGGTCTTCTCCATCTGCCGCTTCACGCGGCTGCGGATCTTCTTTTCGACCTGGAGCACGCCAAGCTCGCCCTCCATGAAGGCGAACACCATTTCGAGGCGGCGCGACGGGTTCAGCTCGCCGAGCAGCGCCTGCTTGTCGGATACCTTCACCGACAGGTTCGATGCGACAGCATCGGCGAGCACGGACGGGTCTTCGATCTCCGAAAGCTGGATCCCGGTCTCCGGCGGCAGCCGCTTGTTGAGCTTGGCGTAGTTTTCGAACTGCTCGATGACCGAGCGCATCAGCGCCTGCGCTTCGGGACCGGCGACCGGCTCCTCGTCTACCTCTTCGATCTCGGCGGCGGTGTAGCCGTCGCGCTCGACCAGGTTCACGAGGCGCGCCCGCTTCACGCCCTCGACAAGGACGCGAACGGTGCCGTCCGGAAGTTTCAGGAGCTGCATCGCGGTGGCGATGACGCCGAGATCGTAAAGCGCGTCGCGGTCGGGATCATCTTCGCCCGGATCGAGCTGGGCGACGAGGAACAGCTCCTTGTCGGCAGCCATCGCCGCTTCGAGCGCCGCCACGGATTTGTCGCGGCCGACGAACAGCGGGACGATCCGGTGGGGGAAAACAACGATGTCGCGAAGCGGAAGGATCGGGAGAGAACGAGTCATTGCCGGTATATGGGCGGCCCTCCGCACCGGCGCAACAAAGGGGAACATTAAGTCGCCGCCGCTCGCTTGCAGCACGCATGTGCAAGGAGAGGAACATGGCGGACGACTGGGAAAAGATCAGCAACGGCCCGAACGAACGGCCGGTCAACGAGACGATCGCCGGCACTGGCCCCGGCATCCCCGACGATGCGCTCACGCCGGGCGAAAACATGCCCGAGGCGCCGTCGGACGAACAGGTCGATGAGATGGCGCGAAAGCTCGGCAGCCCGGCTGCTGAACGCGACACGTTGCCGCTGGAAGGCGAGTAGTTGCCGCCGCAGACCGTCGATTCTGTAATCGTTCAGCTTCGACTGCTATCTTGGCCAACGTGAACATTCGTAAGACTTTTGTCGCGCTTGGCGCGCTTTCGCTGTCGGCCACTGCGGCCGCCCAGGTGAATTGGCCGGTGCCGGGCCCCTACGCGCCGCCGCCGCGCGTGGTCCGTCCCCCGAAGCAACCGCCGATGCGGGCTCCCGCGCAGCCGACCGGGCGCGCGCCCGTTGCGGAGCCGTGGATGGTTCAGCCTGGGGCGGTGCCGACCGGCCAGCCTTGGCAATCGCCCGTCGCGGAGTCGACCAAGAGCACGGCGCTCGAGCCGATCGACCTCCCGCCGGCGATCGAGCAAGGTGTCGACATGATCTACATCGACGAGGCCCTCGTGCCTCGTGCGGTGCATGACCGCGGCTTCCTTGCTGGTGCCAGCGATGCGGCCTGGAGTGGCGCGCCGGTCGACCTCTTCACCTCCGTAAACCCGGTCTACACCGACCTGCGGCGCGGCCTTGTCCGATACCAGCAGGAATGGGGCAGCCTGCCCGACCTGGCGATCCCCGCCGGTCCGACTCTCAAGTCCGGCATGACTGGCGAGCGCGTGGCCATGCTCCGCGCGCGTCTTGGCCTTGCTCCGGGCGGCCTCTTCGACGCGGCGCTCGCGGCGCGCGTCAAGGCGTTCCAGGCGGTCCATGGAATGAAAGCCGACGGCATCGCCGGCGCCGGCACGATCCAGGCGCTCAACCGCGGCGCCGATTATTACGAGAAGCTGATCCTCATCAATATGGAGCGCGCCAAGCGCCTCCCCGCGCCTGAGGAGCAGTCGAAATATCTGCTGGTGGACTCCGGCAGCGCGCGTCTGTCGATGTGGCAGAACGGTCGCAAGGTCGACGAGATGAAGGTGGTGGTCGGCAAGGCCGAGACCGCGACGCCGATGATGGCCGCCTACATCAAATATGCTAGCGTGAACCCCTATTGGAACGTTCCGCCCGAACTGGTGCGCGGACTGATCGCGCCACGCGTCGTCGCGCAGGGCGTCCGTTACCTGACCGACCGCGAATATGAGGTGATGACCGACTATTCGGAAAATGCGCAGACGATCGATCCAAACCAGGTCGACTGGCGCGCGGTCGTTGCGGGAACGCAGGAAGTGCGCCTGCGCCGCCTTCCGAGCCCGGCGAATTCGATGGGCATGATGAAGTTCATGCTGCCCAACTACTTCGGCATCTATCTTCATGATTCGCCGGAGAAAGATCACTTCACCAAGAACGAGCTGTGGATCAGCAACGGCTGCGTGCGCGTCGAGGACTATAAGCGCGTGGCACGCTTCCTGTTCAACGGCAGCGTGCCGCGGGGCGAAGATCCCAAGGTCGAAAAGGAAGTCGACCTGCCGCAGCAGATCCCGGTCTACATGACCTATTTGACGGTCCAGCCGACGGCGGACGGGGTCCAGTTCGTGCAGGACCATTATGGCCGCGACGAGCATCTGCTCGAGCGTTACGGATCGCAGCTGCGCTCCGGGTTACGCGGCCAATAAGCTAAGCGAGTGAAAGTGACGGGGCGGACGCGCGGCGCTTAGGCCGCGTCGTCCGCTTTATCTTGTTGCGCGTAGACGCGGACGGGCTCCTTGCGGCCCTCCACCACGTCCTTGTCGACATGGACTTCGTCGACCCCGTCCATCGACGGCAGGTCGAACATCGTGTCGAGCAAGATGCCTTCCAGGATCGAGCGCAGGCCGCGGGCGCCGGTCTTCCGTTCGATCGCCTTCTTCGCGACCGAATGAAGCGCGTCGTCGGTGAATTCGAGCTGCACGTCTTCCATGTCGAACAGCTTCGCGTACTGCTTCACCAGCGCGTTCTTCGGTTCGACCAGGATCTTCACGAGCGCGGTCTCGTCGAGATCTTCCAGCGTCGCGATCACCGGCAGGCGGCCGATGAATTCGGGGATCAGGCCAAAACGGAGGAGATCCTCCGGCTCGGTATGCTTGAGCGTTTCGCCCGTGCGCTTCTCTTCCGGAGCCGCGACATGCGCGCCGAAGCCCATCGACTTGCCTTGCATGCGGTCGTCGATGATCTTTTCCAGGCCGGCGAAGGCGCCGCCGCAGATGAACAGGATGTTCGTCGTGTCGACCTGAAGGAATTCCTGCTGCGGGTGCTTGCGGCCGCCCTGCGGCGGAACCGAAGCGGTCGTGCCTTCCATTAGCTTGAGAAGCGCCTGCTGCACGCCCTCGCCCGATACGTCGCGGGTGATCGACGGATTGTCGGATTTGCGGCTGATCTTGTCGATTTCGTCGATGTAGACAATGCCGCGCTGCGCCTTCTCGACATTATAGTCGGAAGCCTGAAGCAGCTTCAAAATGATGTTCTCGACGTCCTCGCCGACGTAACCAGCCTCGGTCAGCGTCGTTGCGTCGGCCATGGTGAACGGCACGTCGAGGATGCGGGCCAGCGTCTGGGCAAGCAGCGTCTTGCCGCAGCCCGTCGGGCCGATCAGCAGGATGTTCGACTTGGCGAGCTCGACCTCGTTGCCGGCCTTCGCGCCGTGCGACAGGCGCTTGTAGTGGTTGTGCACGGCAACCGAGAGGACGCGCTTGGCACGTGCCTGCCCGATCACATAATCGTCGAGAACCTTGCAGATCTCCGCGGGCGTCGGGACGCCGTCCCGCGTCTTGACGAGCGCGGACTTACTCTCTTCGCGGATGATGTCGTTGCACAGCTCGACGCACTCATCGCAGATGAACACGGTCGGCCCGGCGATCAGCTTCCTGACCTCGTGCTGCGACTTGCCGCAGAACGAGCAATAAAGGGTGCTCTTGCTGTCGCCGCCGCCTGAAAGCTTGGTCATTCCCGTCCTTGCATCTCGGCCGCTTGCCGACCGTCCTCTAATGGGCATGCTAGCCCGCTTTATAGCACAATCAACTCTGAGCGATCGTTAATGTATCCCCCGCCCAGGGAATGATGTTTCTTTTCAGGAATATGGATGCCCGGCCCCACAGGGGCAAGGCCTCAGGCTCCGCAGGCGTCCAGCGCTTCGCGCATCGCGTGCTGGAAATCCGAGCGGAAGTAGATGTCATTGTGTCCGGTCCGCTTGATGGTGCGGTCGAACACAAGCCGGCGTACCTTCTTCCGCAACGCGTCTGTCCGCTCGGCGGGAATGAGTTCGTCCCGCTCCGCCGCCACGATCGCCACGGGGACGTCCGACTTTGCAAGCGGTTCCGCGGCATCGATTTCGTGAGAGAAGAACGGGCCGATCGGCAGCCACGGGTACATCGACTGGGCGACCGCCTTCAGAGAGTCGAACGGCGTCACCAGGATCACGCCGTCCAGGTCGCGCACAGCAGCAAGCTGGGCCGCAACGCCGGTGCCGATACTGAAGCCGACGGCGACCACCCGTGCGGGCTTGAGCCGTTTCACGACATAATCATAGACCAGCGGGGCGTCCGCGATCAGCGCCTCGGCCGACGGGGAGCCACCCGAGGGACGGTAACCGCGAAAGTGGAACACAACCACGTCATCTTCGGGATAGAGCTGATGCAGATATTCGGCGACATCCTGCGCATTCCACGCATTGCCGCCGAAGCCGAGGACGAGCGTCGGATCAGAACCGCGCTTGTCCGCCGGAATATGGACGCCGGCGAGCTCATGCCCATCGCCCGAACGCACTGACAGCGCTTCCGCGCCGCGCGGCAAGGGACCCGCCTTTGGAACGGCGTGGGTCGGGAAGATGAGGTGGCTCTGGAATTCAAACATGGCGAAGACGGCCGCGCATGCGGCAAAGCCAATGATTATGGAAGTGAGGCTTAGGCGGCGAACGCGGCGTCGATGGCCGGAGTCACCCGATCGACCGTGTACGGCTTCTCGATCACCGGCGCGTCGTTGAATTCGGGCGGCGGCGGATCGACGTGGCCGCCGGTCGCGATGACGAACGGCACGTTCTTCTCGCGAAGCTTGCTGGCGACCGGCCAGACATTCTCGCCTTTGAGGTTCACGTCGAGAATGGCTTGGGCAAGAAATTGACGTTCTCGATGTCGATCGACTTGCGCAGCTGCTCCTCGGCATATCCGGACATGAAGAGAATCTTGAGGTCCGGGCGATTTTTGCGCGCCTCGGCAACCATCGTCGGGCCGTCCATGCCCGGCATGACGACGTCGCTGATCAAAAGATCGATCTGCTCGCCAGCTGAAAGGATTTCCAGCGCGTCCTCGCCATTGTCCGCAGTCATCACCTTGTAGCCGTGGCGGGTGAGCGCCCGTTCGGCGACGGTCCGGACCATCGGTTCGTCCTCGACCAGCAGGACGGTGCCGCTACCCCACAGCTCATCCTTCTTGGCCTTCGGAGCGGCGCGGGATCGGCCGCTGCCCGACTGTTCGCGGTGCACGGGCAAATAGATGACGAAGCGCGTGCCCTCGCCGACCTTGGAGTCGGCGAAAATGAAGCCGCCCGACTGCTTGACGATCCCGTAGACGGTCGAAAGGCCGAGGCCCGTCCCCTTCCCCACTTCCTTGGTCGTGAAGAAGGGCTCGAAGATCTTGCCCAGCACATTGGGCGCAATGCCGGTGCCGGTGTCGGTTACCGACAAGGCGCTGTAGTCGGCGACGGGAAGGATATCCGACCCGAGTTCGGCGACCTGATCGGCGCGGACCGAATAGGTCTGGATCGTCAACGTACCGCCGCCCTTCGGCGCCATCGCGTCGCGCGCATTGACGGCGAGGTTGATGATCACCTGTTCGAGCTGGCCGGGGTCGGCACGGACTGGCCCAAGGTTGCGCCCGTGCTTCACCACCAGCTCGACGGTCTCGCCGAGCAGGCGCTTCAGCAGGTGAGAAACTTCGGATACGACGTCGGGCAGCTGAAGCACCTGCGGCCGAAGCGTCTGCTGGCGCGAGAAAGCGAGTAGCTGGCGTGTCAGGCCCGCGGCACGGTTCGAGTTCGACTTGATCTGCTGGATGTCGTCATAGTCGCTGTCGCCAGGCGTGTGACGCATCAGCATCAGGTCGCAGTGGCCGATGATGGCGGTCAGGATGTTGTTGAAGTCGTGCGCAACGCCGCCGGCGAGCTGGCCAACGACCTGCATCTTGGTCGCCTGCGCGACCTGGCGCTTGAGCTTCGCTTCCTCGCTATTGTCCTTGAGCAGCAGGAGCACCGCGGCATCCCCGAGCCCGCGCAAGCCGGCGATGGTGAGCGCGACCGGCTCGGTCGGCTGGCGTGACAGGCGAACCGCAAGATCGCCCGACATCGCCGGGCCCCGGGCATTGCGGCGCACAGCATCGGCAACCGCCGCTTTGTCTTCCTTGACCACCAGGTCGCCGGGGTAAACGGGCATCGCCGACCCGCTGATCCCCGCCGCTTGGCAGAAGGCGTTGTTCATCGTGAGGAAGCGGCCGTCACCGTCGACCAGGGCTAGGCCGATCGGCAGCATGTCGAGCAGGGCCTGGAGGTGCGACGAGCTCGACATCGGCAGGGTGTCGGGGCTGTCGAACAGGTAGAAGTTGCCGTAATCGCGCGCCGCCGGATTATCGAGCGGCAGCAAGACCGCGCGCAAGGGACGGCCACCTTCCCCTTCGGCAACCAGCAGGAAGTGCCCCTCTTCTTCCGACTCGACGATGAGGTCGGTCAGGCGGGGCTTGTCTCGCTCGGCCACGGCGCCGAGCGCGCGGGCTTCGAACAGCGAATTGGCAGCAAGCACCCGTCCTTCGGGGTCGACGAAGGCGGCGAGAACACCGGCGCGGGCGAGCAGCTGGCCGGCGGAGCCCGCGAGCCTGCTGGTGGCGACGGCGACCGGATCGGGCGGCGGCGGGCTGACGAAGCGCCACAGAAGCAGATCGCCGTTAAGCCCCGCGCGCTCGACTTCCACGGGGCTGCTGCCGCGCTCGGTCTCGATTCCGGCGACGCACCCGGCGCCGTCGCGCAAGGCCATGGCCTGGGCGAATTTGAGATCATCGCGGGCCTGGTCGCTCGCGGCCAGGTCGAGCGGTGTGCGTCCGGGACCGAACCGCTCGCGATAAGCGGCATTCACGAGCAGCAGCGAACCTTCGGCGTTGGTCAGCGCCACAGGGTCCGACGTCAGGCCGAGCGCGGAGCCGACCAGCGAATAATCCGGACCTGCCGCCAGAAGCTCGCTGCTTGCCGGGGGCGCGGGCGCCCGGCGATTGACGGCGAACGCGGCCGCGCAGCCCCCGACCGCAGCAAACAGCGCGACCCACGGCAGGCCGGCGAGCAGCAGCACTGCTGCAATCGTCAGCCCCGCCACGACCGCCAGGGCCGGCGCGAGCCAGCGTCCCCAGCCGTCGAGCGGGGTCGATTCGATCTCTGGTAGTTCCTGGTACAGCATGGGCTCTGATGCCCATGCTACCAGAAGCGCGTCATCCTACCAGATGCGGACGCGTTCGGCCGGCGCGAGATAGAGCTTCTGCCCCGGCTGGACGTTGAACGCCTGGTACCAGGGGTCGAGGTTGCGGACGACGGCGGCCCGCTGCTCCGACGGCGAGTGCGGGTCGGTGATCAGCCGCTGGCGAAGATTCGCCTCGCGGTAGTTACGCCGCCACACCTGGGCCCAGCCAAGGTAGAAGCGCTGGTCGCCCGTGGTCCCGTCGAGCACCGGCGCCGTTCCGCCTGCCAGCGAGTGCTTGTAGGCGTCATAGGCAACGGTCAGGCCGGCAAGATCGCCGATGTTTTCGCCCAGCGTGAAGTTGCCCTTCACGAACGCGCCGGGGAAGACCTCATATTTATCGTACTGGGCGGCCAGGGCCTTGCTGGCAGCTTCGAACGCCTTGAGATCGGCTGGAGTCCACCAGTCCCGAAGCTGACCGGTCTCGTCATATTTCGAGCCCTGGTCGTCAAAGTGGTGGCTGATCTCATGGCCGATGACGGCGCCAATGCCGCCATAGTTGATGGCCGGGTCGGCGGCTGGATCGAAGAAGGGCGGCTGGAGGATGGCCGCCGGAAAGACGATCTCGCTCATGCCGAAATTGGCATAAGCGTTGACCGTCATCGGAGTCATGCCCCACTCCCACTTGCGCACCGGCCCGCCGAGCTTCCCGAAATTATATTCGTGCTCGAACGTGTTCGCCCGCATCGCATTGCCGAGCAGGTCGTCGCGGCGGATGTCCAGCGCCGCATAGTCCCGCCACTGATCGGGGTAGCCGATCTTGGTCGTGAAGTTCGCAAGCTTGGCCCGAGCCCGAGCCTTCGTTTCCGGCGCCATCCACGTCAGATTGTCGATCCGCCGGCCCATCGCCGCGACCACGTTGCGGACAAGCTCGTCCGCCGCCGCCTTGGTCTCGGGCGGGAAGTAGCGCTGCACGTAGATTTTGCTGACTTCGTCGGACAGCGTGCCGGTAGTGAAGGAAACGGCGCGCTTCCAGCGGGCTTCCTGCTCTGGCGTTCCCGACAGCGTCGTGCCGTAGAAAGCGAAGCTCTCCTTGTCGAACGCCGACGGCAAATAAGCGGAATAGGAATCGAGCGACCGGACCAGCAGATGGTCCTTCAGCACCGAGATCGGCGCCTTCGCCACCTGCGCGGCGATGCCGGTGATCGCGCTCGGCTGCTGGACGATCAGGTCAGTGATGTTCGCGCCGCTGTCGCGGAAGTAGGTCGCGAAGTTGAAGCCCGGCGCCCGGCGCTGAAGCTCGGCGAGCGACATTTTGTTGTAGGTCTTCGTCGCATCGCGGCTTTCGACCTGCGTCCAGTGAGCGCGGGCAATCGCCGTTTCGAAAGCCATAATCGCCTTGGCGCGCGCCGCTGCATTCGGCTCGCCGGCAAGCGACAGGACGTTCGTCAGGTGCTGGAGATATTTGGCGCGAATGTCGGCAAGCTTCGGGTCCTTGCTCAGATAATAATCGCGGTCGGGCATACCGAGGCCGCTCTGGACAAGGTTCATCGAATATTGTGTGTTCGTCTTGTCATCGACGCCGACGTACGAGCCGACGACGGACGAGATACCGAGCCGGTTCGCGCGCGCAGACAGCGCCGCATAATCGCCCTTCCGCGACAGCGACTTGATGTCGTTCAGCCACGGCTGGAACGGCGTGAGACCCTTCGCCTGGACCGCCGCCTCGTCGAGGAAGCTGGAATAAGCAGCGCCGATCTTGCTGTTGGGGTCGTTGGCCGCAGCCTTCAGGATCTCCTGGGTCCGCTCGCGCGACAAATCGTCGAGCATGGTGAACATGCCGTAGTTCGACTTGTCCGACGGGATCTGGGTGGTCTTCGCCCAGGTGCCGTTCGCATATTGGTAAAAATTGTCGCCCGGCAGAACGGTCGTGTCCATGCCTGCCTTGTCGAAGCCGTAGGTGCCGAGCTGCGGGCCGGGCGCTGCCGGCGGAGCGACGGGGCCGACTGCCGCGTGCTCGGCCGCCGGAGCAACTGCAACGGGCGCCGGCGCCTGCGTCGCGCAACCTGCAAGCGCGGTCGACGCCAGAACGACGGTGAGAAGCTTACTCATTACAAATCCCCTCCAAGAAACAGGCGCGTCTTTTGTCTCGCCAAAATTCCCTGCGCAAGTGCGCCTAAAGGGGATTGAAGGCCTCACCGCCCGGCGTGGCGCTGGTCCCAGCGGCTGCGCGCCCAGACACGCCAGGCGAGCGATGCGACGCCGTAACCGACCAGCGCCGCCAGGGTAGCGATCGTGAGCACCCCCAGCGCGATCGGCCCCGATGCCTCGTGGATCCAGAACAGGAACCGGCCCAGCTCGCTTGAGAAGCGTTGAGTGGCCTCAGCGTCTACCAGCGGCGAGTCATAGCGCAGCTCCCACAGGCCGAGGCGGTAGGCCGCATAATAGATGGGCGGGATCGTCAAAGGATTGACCGCGAGGGTGAAGGCGGCGGCGATCGCGATGTTCGCGCGCGTCGGAATCGCCAGCAGTGCGGCAATCACCGTGTGCATGATCGGGATGAGGACGGCGACGAATAGCCCGACGGCGACGCCGCGCGGGACGGAACGCCGGGTCATACGCCACAAGGATGAATGACCGAGATATGGAGCGAACGGGCGCAGCAACCGATGGCTGTTGAGGCTCTCACGCGTCGGAATGTGGCGCTTCAGCCAGCGCCACCTGCCGCCCCGGTCAGCCATTATGGCGAAGCAGCCGCTGCTGCTCCCGCTTCCAGTCGCGCTCCTTCACCGTTTCGCGCTTATCGTGCACCTTCTTGCCTCGTGCGAGGGCCAGCTCGACCTTCGCGCGGCCGCGGCCGTTGAAATACATCGACAGCGGCACGAGGGTCAGGCCCTGGCGTGTGATCGCGCCCTGAAGCTTGGTGATTTCCCGCTGCTTCAGGAGCAGCTTTCGCGCCCGCCGCGGCTCGTGGTTGAGGCGGTTGCCGTGGCTATATTCCGGAATGTGGCTGTTGATCAGCCAAACCTCTTCACCGTCTACGGTCGCATAGCTCTCGGCGATCGATCCCTCCCCGCCGCGCAAGGATTTCACTTCCGTGCCGCTGAGCTGAATGCCGGCCTCGAACCGGTCCTCGATGAAATAGTCGAAGCGCGCGCGCCGGTTCTCGGCGACGACCTTCTGCTTGTCGAACGGCTGGACCGGCGGCTTGGACATGAGGCGCTTAAATCAGCCCCGCATGGTCGAGCGCCGCGTCGACCGCGCGCTTCGAGGCGTCAGAAGCCTCGACCAGCGGCAGGCGCAGCTCGGCAGGAAATCCGCTCCGGACGCGCGTCAGCGCATATTTGGTCGGCCCGGGCGAGGCGTCGGTGAAGAGCGCTGCGTGGAGCGGGTAAAGGCGGTCCTGCAGCTTCAGCGCATCGTCCCAGCGCCCTTCCCCCGTGGCTGCCTGGAACTCGGCGCAGAGCTTCGGCGCTACGTTGGCGCTGACGGAGATGCACCCGACGCCGCCCATGGCGTTGAAGCCCAAGGCCATGTCGTCGTTGCCGCTGAGCTGGATGAAACCTTCGCCGCATTCGAGCCGCTGGGCCGTGACTCGCCCGAGGTTCCCGGTTGCATCCTTTACGGCAACAATCTTCTCGTGCCTGGCAACGGTGGCCAGCGTTTCCACCGAAATGTCGGCCACCGTCCGCGATGGGACGTTGTAGACGACGATCGGGATCGGCGACGCGTCCGCAATCGCCAGGAAATGCGCGGCAAGCCCGGCCTGGCTTGGCTTGTTGTAATAAGGGACTACCACGAGTGCGGCATCGGCGCCGAGGTCGGCTGCCGTCTTCGCGCGTTCGATAGAGGCCGCCGTCGAATAGGTGCCGCAGCCGGCGATGACCGGCACCCTCCCCGCCGCCGTGCGCACCGTGATTTCGATGACCTTGCGATGTTCGTCGGCGGTCAGCGTGGCGACCTCGCCCGTCGTCCCGCACGGCACCAGGCCGTTCGTCCCCTCGGCGATCTGCCAGTCGACGAACTCGGCCAATGTGTCTTCAGCGACACGGCCACCGGAAAAGGGGGTCACAAGCGCCGGAATCGAGCCGAAAAACATGAACTTGCCTCCGGTTTGGGAGTTGGGGAACGAGCGAGGGGCCGGCGTTCAGGGCCTGATAAGGAGCGGGACACCATTATGTCCAGCATGTGGCGTGCTGTCCTGTTTTTGCCGGTTCTGCTGGCGCCCGCAGCGTCGACATCGGCGCAGTCCATGGTTCAGCCCGGCTATTCTGCTGCTCCCCCCACGGCTTATGCCGCGCCCAGCGTCGCTTATGCGCTCAATCAGTGGCGCCAGTTGCGGCAGAGCAGCGGATATAGGTTCGCCGACTATGCGAACTTCCTGATCGTCAATCCCGATTGGCCGGACGCCGCCAAGATGCGCGCATGGGCCGAAAAGGCGATGCGCCCGGGCGAGAACGGCGCGACGGTCATGGCCTTCTTCGCGAAGGAGAAGCCGGCGACCGGCAACGGTTGGGCCCGGCTTGCCGAGGCCTATGCTGCCGCCGGTCAGGGGGGCCAGGCCTTCGAGGCTGCCCGACGCGCCTGGGGTTCGGCAGACCTGGATAGCACCGACGAACAGGCGATCTGGGCCCGCTACGGCCAGAGCTTCTCACGCGCGGACCATGACAAGCGCGTCGATGCGCTGTTGTTCGCGAAAAAGCCGGACACTGCCGCGCGCTTCGTCGCCCTTGCGAGCCCGGAGCGGCAGGCGTCTTTCGGTGCGCGAGTGGCCATGCTTCAGAACGGCACCGATGCCGAAGCGCGCTACCGCGCAGTCATCGCTCATGTGACGCGAGACGCCGGCCTGATGATGGACCGGGCGAGGTATCTCCGCGCTCAGAACTTCAGTGCCGCGGCGCAGACGCTCGCTGCCCGCGATCATCAGTTCGTGTACAAGCCCGCCGATCCGGAGCGCTTCTATGAAATGATGCTACTGCTGGCGCAGGACGCCGCGGACGCAAGGCAGTGGCAGACCGTCTACAACATCACTCGCCAGATCGACGACGTGCTCCCCGCGGGCGCATCGGTGGCCGATCAGCCGCTGGGCGTGCGCGACGAATATACCAGCCTGGCCTGGCTCGGTGGGATCACCGCACTCGACCGGATGCACCAGCCGGCGCGCGCTGTCGCTCTCTTCGACCGGTACGCCCGCGGCGGCCGCTCGCTTCAGGTCCAAACCAAGGGCGATTATTGGGCCGGCCGTGCCGCCGCGCGCGCGAACAACATGCAGGCGGCCAACAGCTACTTCCAGCGCGCCGCCGGCCATCCGGATCTGTTCTACGGCCAGCTCGCGCTGGAGCGGCTCGGCCGGGCCGTGCCGGTGCCGGCGGCAGCGATGCCCCAATATTCGACCACTTCGGTCCAGCGGGCGGCCTTCTCCAACCGTCGCCTGGTTCAGGCGCTGAGGCTGCTCGGGCAGCAGGGCCGCTCCAGCGAACAGGCGCTGTTCGTGCAGGCGCTCGGGCGAGCGCTCGACAATGACGCCGACCGGATGCTCGCGCTCGAGCTCGCGCAGCAACTCGGGCGGCAGGACATCCCGGTGTGGGTCGCACGGCAGGCCCGGATCAAGGGGTCGAGCTTCTACTATCGACAGGCCTATCCGACCCTGAACGCTTCAGTGTCGGGCAGCATCTGGCCCCTCGCGCACGGGATCAGCCGCCAGGAAAGCTCGTTCGATCCATATGCGGTCAGTCATGCGGGCGCCCGCGGCATCATGCAGCTGATGCCCGGCACCGCCCGCGAGCAGGCAGGCAAAATGGGGCTTGGCTATGACGGCTCGCGGCTCCTCACTGACCCCAGCTATAACGTGACGCTGGGCTCCGCCTACATCCAGCGCATGCTTAACATTTGGGACGGCAACGTGCCCATGGCGGTGGCGAGCTACAACGCCGGCTCCGGCAACGTCAGCAAATGGGTGCGCCGTTACGGCGACCCGCGCGGTGCCGTCGACGTCGTCGGGTGGATCGAGGCGATCCCGTTCCTGGAGACGCGCGGCTATGTGCAGCGCGTGGTCGAAAATAGCGTCGTCTATGACGCCATGCGCACCGGCCAGCCGCAGCAGACGTCGATGCACGTGTCGCGCTATCTTGGGAAGAACCGCCCCGGCTGATAGCAGGCGGGCATGGCCGGTCCCCCGCCCCGTTTCATCACGCCGCAAGGGTTCGCGCGCATTCGCGCCGAATATGACGAACTGTTCTCGACCGAACGGCCGAAGCTGGTCGAAACGATCAGCTGGGCCGCGGCCAATGGCGACCGATCTGAAAACGGCGATTACATCTACGGCCGCAAACGCCTGCGCGAGATCGACCGGCGTCTCGGCTATCTCGCCAAGGTGATGAAACAGGCGAAGGTCGTGGACCCGAGCTCGCAGTCGACCGACCAGGTGCGGTTCGGCGCGACGGTCGAACTGGCTGACGAGGACGACAACCGCCGCACCCTGACGATTGTCGGGGACGACGAAGCCGACGCGTCGGCGGGCCGGATTGGGTGGAGCGCTCCGCTCACTCGCGCGCTTGTCGGCGCCCGCATCGGCGACGAACGGGTCGTGCGCTTGCCCGCAGGCGAGAAAAGCTACGAGGTGATGGCGATCAGCTATCCCGGCGGCGCTTAGGGATCGCGAGCAGCAGGCCCGCGATAAGCAGATGAATTGCCGCCGTTTCGAGCCGGAACGCGTCGGTTCCGCTAATGTCCAGCGGCACGAGTGCGGCGCCGCCGTTCCAGCCGAGGTGGAGGCCGAACGCGGCCCACAGGGAATTCAGGCGCCACGCTGCAAGTGCATAAGCGATCCCCATGCAAAACAGGCGGACCTGTTCGGTAACTCCCCAGTCGAAGCGCCAGACATGGTTGAGCATGAACATCAAAGCGCTGATGCTGACGAGCAGCCACGCGGGGCGCGCCCCCCGTGCCGCAAAAAGCGGAAAGCCCCGGGTCAGGATGTCCTCGGCCAAGGCGGGAATCGCGCCGATCGCGAGCGCCATTGAGAAGCTTCCGAGCAAACTGCCCGCCGTGCCGGCCGCGTCGTCAGTCGCAATGCCGCTTGCGACGGCAAGAGCCCCTGCGGCGAAGCGGCAGGCGGTCGCCAGGAGAAGGCCCGCAAGGATGATCGGCAACGTCGATCGATCGAAGCTCAGCCC
This sequence comes from Sphingomicrobium sp., assembly GCA_036563485.1. Taxonomy (NCBI): domain Bacteria; kingdom Pseudomonadati; phylum Pseudomonadota; class Alphaproteobacteria; order Sphingomonadales; family Sphingomicrobiaceae; genus Sphingomicrobium; species Sphingomicrobium sp. The sequence goes on from DATCMI010000001.1 coordinate 2,285,406, forward strand.
GAACGGGTCGGGAAGCGACCGCCGCGCCAGCCACCAGGACGCCAGGAAGGCCACCAGCAGCGACATCGCCATGAGAGTGGGACCCAAAGGTCCGCCGAACTCGAAACGCTCCTGGAGCCCCACCGCGGCTTGATAGGGAATCCAGACAGCAAGGAACGCGCACGCCAGCACGCCCCAGGCAGGCCGCGCGGCGCCCGAAGCCTTATTCCTGTGCAACCGCCTTCGCCGGGTTCGCTGCAGCAGGTTGGGCCGTCTCGCCCACGACCTTGATGTGCAGCTCCTTCAGCTGCTTGGCCGTGACGGCCGACGGCGCGTTCATCATCAGGTCCTCGGCCTTCTGGTTCATCGGGAAGAGGATGACTTCACGAATGTTCGGCTCGTCGGCGAGGAGCATGACGATACGGTCTATGCCCGGCGCCGAACCGCCGTGGGGCGGAGCGCCGAACTTGAAGGCGTTGATCATGCCCGAAAAATTGGTGTCGACGTCCTGCTGCGAGTAGCCGGCGATCTCGAACGCCTTGTACATGATGTCCGGCCGGTGGTTCCGGATCGCGCCCGAGCTCAACTCGATGCCGTTGCAGACGATGTCATATTGCCAGGCGAGGATGTCGAGCGGGTCCTTGCTCTCCAGCGCTTCCATCCCGCCCTGCGGCATCGAGAATGGATTGTGGCTGAAGTCGACCTTCTTCGCGTCCTCGTCATATTCGTACATCGGAAAGTCGACGATCCAGCAGAAGCGGAACGCACCCTGCTCGATGAGGCCGAGCTGCTCGGCAACGCGGGTGCGCGCGGCGCCCGCGAGCTTCGCTGCTTCGATTTCCTTGCCCGCCGCGAAGAAGATGCCGTCGTCGGGACCAAGGCCCATCGCTTCGGCAATGCGGTTCATACCCTCTTCGCCGTGGTTCTTGGCGATCGGCCCGCCCCATTCGCCACCCTTGCGCGTCGCATAGCCGAGGCCTGCATAGCCCTCGCCGCGAGCCCATTCGTTCATGTCGTCGAAGAACTTGCGGCTCTTCTCTGCCGTGGCGGGTGCCGGGACGGCGCGCACGACCATGCCCTTGTCGACCAAGCCGGCGAACAGGCCGAAGCCGGAACCGCGGAACTGATCGGTGACGTCGGTGATCAGCAGCGGATTGCGAAGGTCGGGCTTGTCGCTGCCATATTTCAGCAGCGCTTCCTTGTACGGGATGCGCGGATATTCACCGGCGGGCGTGACGGTCATCCCGTTCGCGAATTCCTGGAACACGCCTGACAGCACGGGCTCGATCGCCGCGAAGACATCGTCCTGGGTGACGAAGCTCATTTCAAAATCGAGCTGGTAGAATTCGCCGGGGCTGCGGTCCGCACGCGCGTCTTCGTCCCGGAAGCAGGGCGCGATCTGGAAATAGCGGTCGAAGCCCGCCACCATGATCAGCTGCTTGAACATCTGCGGCGCCTGCGGAAGCGCGTAGAACTTGCCTGGATGGACACGGCTCGGGACGAGATAGTCGCGGGCGCCCTCGGGCGAGCTGGCGGTGAGGATCGGCGTCTGGAACTCGGTGAAGCCCTGGTCGATCATCCGGCGGCGGATCGACGCGATCACCGCCGAGCGGAGCATGATGTTCGCGTGAACCTTCTCGCGGCGCAGGTCGAGGTAGCGGTTCTTGAGGCGGATCTCCTCAGGATATTCGGCATCGCCGGCGACCGGCATCGGCAGCTCGGCGGCCTGCGACTGGATCTCTACCCCTCGGGCGAACACTTCGATGTCGCCGGTCGCGAGGTTGGCGTTGGTGGTCCCCGTCGCGCGCGCCTTTACCGTTCCGTCGATGGTGACGACCGACTCGACCCGCAGCTTGTCGAGCACCGGAAGCGCCGGACTGTCGGTATCGGCGACGATCTGCGTGATGCCATAATGGTCGCGCAGGTCGATGAAGAGCACGCCGCCATGGTCCCGCTTGCGGTGGATCCAGCCCGAAAGCCTGACGGTCTCACCGACGTCGCTATCGCGAAGCTCGGCGCAAGTATGGGTACGATAGGCGTGCATGAGGGACTTGGGCCTTCTGGTTCCGTGATGGGCGGGAAAACGCGCGCCGCGCTTCACGTGCCACTCTCTTTTTGTCAACCCGACAGGGCGCGGCTATGGGCTCGCCCAGAACCATGCATATCCATCCCCTGATTACAAAATCCGACGACCTCAAGGCTCTCGTCGACCGGCTCTCCACCCATGATTTCATCGCCGTGGACACCGAGTTCATGCGCGAGAATACCTATTGGCCGGAGCTGTGCCTGATCCAGGTCGCCAGCATCGACGAGGCGGCCGCGGTCGACCCGATGGCCGACGGCCTCGATCTTAAGCCGCTGCTCGACCTGTTCGTCGAGAATGCGGAGGTCCTGAAGGTCTTCCATGCCGGCGGCCAGGACCTCGAGATCATCCACAATCTCACGGGCAAGGTCCCCCACCCTTTGTTCGACACGCAGATCGCGGCCATGGCACTCGGCCATGGCGAGCAGATCGGCTATTCGAACCTGATCGAAAGCCTGCTCGGCCACAGCCTCGACAAGGGCGCGCGCTTCACCGACTGGAGCCGCAGGCCGCTCGACAAGCGCCAGATCGACTATGCCATCGCCGACGTCACCCACCTCGCGGCCGTGTTCCCGCGGATGGTGGAGAAATTGCGCCGGAGCGGGCGCGGCGCCTGGCTCGACGAGGAGATGGAGCGGCTCGCCGACCCATCGAGCTTCGCCTTCCCGCCCAGCGATGCGTGGAAGCGGCTGAAACTGCCGAGCCGAAACCCGACAGTGCTGGGGCGGCTGAAGGCCGTCGCAGCCTGGCGCGAAACCGAAGCGCGGTCGAAGAACCTGCCGCGCGGACGCATCATCAAGGATGACACGCTGAACGAAATCGTTCTCCACCCGCCCAAGACCCAGGACGATTTGGGACGGGTGCGCGGGCTTTCGGCCGGCTGGAAGAACAATGACATCGGCAGCCGTCTCATGGCGGCGGTTGAAGGTGCCAAGCCGCTGTCGAACGACGAAATGCCGGATCGAGAGCCCAAGCGCCCCGGGCTTACCAAAGATGCCGCGCTGGTCAGCGACCTTCTGAAGCTCCTGTTGAAGATCCGCGCGAAGGAGACGGGTGTCGCTGCGCGCTTGATCGCCCGGTCAGACGACCTCGAGGCGCTTGCCGCGGGCGTACGCAAGAACCTGAACATCCTCAATGGCTGGCGGTTCGAGCAATTCGGCAAGGACGCACTCGACCTCGTCGAGGGCCGCCTCGCCTTTGCGATCGAGAATGGAAAGCTCAAGATGAGCCGGGTGCGCGATGAAGAGGTGGTCGATGCGTAAGCTGCCGCTACTGCTGCTGTCCGGCGTCGCCACCGGATGCGCCACTGTACCTGCCGAGCCGCAGGTCCGCGGAGAGACGCCGGGGCGCACCTGCAGCAGCGATGGGGCAGCTCAGTTCGTCGGCCAGCTTGCGTCGCAGGAGAGCGGCACCGCGATCCTTCGCGCCACCAATGCGGCCAAGCTGCGCTGGGCGCCTCCGGGCGTGATGCTGACCATGGACTTCCGCGCCGACCGGGTGACTGTCAGGACCGGCCCCGACGGAAAGATCACCGCCGTCAACTGCGGCTAGGCCGCTTCCCCGATCATTCCGGCCTCGGCGAGCGCTCGTCGGACCGTCGGCAGTGAGAGCCGCGCCCGTTCGGCAATCGCATAGCGGTCGATCGCCTCGACCGCGCGCTCGGCCGTCCAATAATCGCGGTGGAGCCGCTCGCGCATGAAGCGGAGCGCGTCGGCCGGAACGTAAAGACCCCGGTCTGAGAACTGAAGCTGGATCAGGGCGGCGAACAACCGGTCGTCAGGCAGGCTGATCCGGGCCACGGGCGTGACCGCGAGGCGCGTCTTCAGGTCCGGCAGCGCCGGCGCCCATGCCGGGGGGGCTTGGTCCGCGATCAGCACGACGGGGCGGCCGCTGTCCTGGGCCTGGTTCCAGGCGTGGAACAGCTCTTCCTCATCCCGCTGCTCGGCATCGTCGAACAATCGGCCGCCCACGCGCTCGACGAAGCTCCGCGCCAGCAAGGTGCGTCCGGACCGGCGCGGCCCGGTGAGGATCGTCGCCTTGACCGGCCACAGGCTCCACTTGCGAAAATGCTCGAAGGCGTCGCTGTTTGCGTCCGAGACGATGAAGCGAGCGTCGCCTTCGCTTTGGGGCCAGTCGAGCGGGAGCGCGATCTGGTCCGGCCCCTGCTTCACTGGCGAGTGCCCGTCTGGTTCGTCACCGGCGAGGCGGGCTGCGTAGGCTGAGGCGGCGGCGGCGCTTGCGGCTGCGGCTGCGAAGGCGGCGGAGGCAATGCGGGGGGACGGTCGCTTCCCGAGCGGATGGTGATCACCGTTCCGGACGCATCGACGATCCACCCGCGGGCGCGGAGCGAGGACACGAGCTGGCCGACATCTCCCTTGTAGGAGATGAGAACGTAGCTGGTGCCGCCGGGGTTGATCTGCTGCGGGCTAGCCGATTCGACGCCACCGACCGTGCGCAGGTGCGCCATCGCGAAATTGTAGACGGTGACGTCCCTGCCGCTGATCTGCACCTGGAACGCGCGGGCCGTTTCGACTGGCTTTACGCCCGCGGTTGGCTTCTCGACCTCGGTCTCCAGCTCGGGAATGACCGGCGGCGGCGGCAGGTTGAGTGACGGATCGCGCGTCAACTCGCCGGCCACGAGAGCGCGCGTGAAGAGCGCGTCCAGCCGCTGCACCCCTTCAGCCAGCATTCTTTGCAGCGCCTCGCTGTTCGACGCGGTCAAGGTGAAGCCGCCGACAATCTCGCCATCCGGACCGTGACGGCCGATGAACCGCGCCCGCGCCGGCCCGCCCGGATAAGCGCGCTGAAGCTGCACTTCGGCAACCAGCACGTCCTGCGCGCCGTACATGTCGAGGAGCGCGCGCCACCAGCCCCGGCCGGGGCGGCTCGTTTGCGCGGCATTGATCAGCAGCGGGTCCGCTCCGAGCCCGCTCACGCGGACATAGCTGATCGGGCTTCCGGCGGTACGGAATTCCGCCCAGGCGCGCTGCCATTGGTTGCGATATTCGACGCTGGTTTGGGTGCCGCCGGAAACCATCACCGGGAACAGCAGCATCGGGACCGAGCGTTCGGCGACCTCGCTGCCGCCCATGCCCAGCAGCCCAGCAGCCTTTGCGCGATCGAATTCGACGGTCAGGTCGGCGATGTAGCGGTTGGGCCCGATCTCCTCATTGTCGACGTTGATCGAGCTGACGATCTGGTCGAGCGTGCTGTCGGGAGGCAGCGGCGCTTGGTTGGCCGGCGCATTGTGCGCCTTCGCCCAAAGCGCGCGGAAGCCCAACCGCTGCGCCATCCGCCACCCGTTCAGCCGCGCCGTGTCCGAATCTTCTGCGGTCACATCGACATGCACGCCGGAGACCTGCAGCGTATTGGAGGTGTCGAGCGGCAGGATGCCGCGATCGCCGGTTTCAAGCTGCGCGTAAACGGCCGCACCGATCCCGGCGGCGGCAAGCAACAGCAAAATAGGCAGGAGAAGACGGCGGCGGAGCATTCGCGAGGTCTTTTGGCGACAACGGCGTGGAAATCCAAGCGGCTTGTCTCTAGTGCCCGCGCCAATGAGCGAAAAGCCACTGACCTACGCCGAGGCCGGCGTGTCGATCGAGGCCGGCAACGCGCTGGTAAAAACGATCGGTCCCCTCGCCCGCTCCACCGCGCGCCCTGGTGCCGATGCCGAGCTCGGCGGCTTTGGCGGCTTTTTCGATCTCAAGGCTGCCGGCTATAGCGACGCGCTGCTGGTGGCCGCCAACGACGGCGTCGGCACCAAGCTCAAGCTCGCCATTGAGAGTGGGCGGCACGAGGGGGTCGGCATCGATCTCGTCGCCATGTGCGCCAACGATCTCGTCGTCCAGGGTGCGGAGCCGCTGTTCTTCCTGGATTATTATGCAACCGGGAAGCTCGACAATGACGTGGCCGCCTCGGTCGTTGCCTCGATTGCCGAAGGCTGCCGCCGCGCGGGCTGCGCGCTGATCGGCGGCGAAACGGCGGAGATGCCGGGCATGTATGCCGATGGCGACTACGATCTTGCTGGCTTCTGCGTCGGCGCCGTGGACCGCGACAAGGTGCTGACCGGCAGCGACATCGCGCCCGGTGACGTCATCCTGGGGCTGGCCAGCTCCGGCGTGCACAGCAACGGCTTCTCGCTCGTCCGACGCATTATCGAGCAGGAGAAGTGGAACCTGGACGAGCGGCTGCCCGCGCAAGGCGACCGCCTTCTCGGCGAGGTCCTGCTGGAGCCCACCCGTATCTATGTCCGATCGTTGCTCCCTGCCGTCCAGCAAGGCCGAATCAAGGGCCTTGCACATATCACCGGCGGCGGACTTCTCGAGAATATTCCGCGGGTTCTGCCGGAAGGCTGCCACGCCTTCGTAGACGCGGACCGCTCGCCCTTGCCGGCAATCTTCGCCTTGCTCCAGGCGGGCGGCCGCATAGCGGCTGACGAAATGGCGCGCACCTTCAACTGCGGGATCGGCATGGCCGTGATCGTGGCACCGGCCGAGGTTGCTCACGTCACCCAGACTTTGAAAGGCGCTGGAGAGCAGGTTTTCGAAATCGGGCGGATCGAGGCGGGCCAGCGTGGCTGCACTGTGGCGGGACGCGCCGGCGCCTGGAATGCCGCAGATGCCTGGTCGACAACCCATCATGCCTGAACGCAGCCGCGTCGCCGTCCTGATTTCGGGGCGCGGGTCGAACATGGCAGCGCTCATCTATGCCGCCCGCGCCGACGATTGCCCTTACGAGGTGGTGCTGGTCACCGGTGATAGGGCGGACGCGCCCGGCCTCACCCTTGCAGAAGCCGAAGGCGTGGAAGTCGTCCGGCTATCTGCTACGGACAAGGAGGCATTCTTCTCCGATCTTCAATTGGCGCTGGAGGCCGCCAGCGTCGATCTTATAGCCCTTGCCGGGTTCATGCGCATCATCCCCGCCGATTTTCTTGAGCGCTGGTCGGGGAAGATCCTCAACATCCACCCCTCACTGCTGCCGAAGTACAGGGGGCTCGGAACCCACGAGGCCTGCCTCACGGCCGGCGACCGGGTCACGGGAGCGACCGTTCACCTCGTCACGCCGGAGCTGGATTCGGGAGAGGTGCTGGGCCAGGTCGAGGTCGCGGTGCTTCCTGGCGACACCGCCGAAACGCTCGCGGAGCGGGTCCTCATTGCCGAGCACCAATTATACCCGCGAATTCTCGCGCAATATGCGGCTCGACCGTTCGACGCCGGCTGGATCGAATCTCAGGTCGACGAACTCGCACGCGAGCTGCCCGAGGTCTGTCGCAAGAGCAGCCACGGCTCTCCCGGGTGGGCTGTCGGCGGCGAAAAGGGCAAGCTTTTCGCGATCATCGCCGACCACCATCATGGCGAAGACGCGATTGGCCTGCTCGTCCGCTCGAGCGGAAGCGACGAGATGCACGGGCTGATCGAGGCCCAGCCGGATGTCTATTATTGGCCGAAATATTATGGGGCCAGCGGCTGGCTCGGGATCAAGCTCAACCGCCGAGACGTCGATTGGACGCACGTCGGCGATTGGCTTAGCCGCAGCTGGGAAGCCTCCGCGCCGCGCCGGCTCCTGGAAGCCGGCGGGCGCTAAGGCGAAGTTTAGCCGACGATCGCCGCCTACGACCGTCCCCCGGACGGTCTAGCCGACGATCTCTTCAGGCTTGAAGAAATAGTCGATCTCGATCTTGGCATTTTCGTCGCTGTCCGAGCCATGGACCGAATTGGCTTCGATCGATTCCGCATAGGTCTTGCGGATCGTGCCTTCGTCGGCCTGCTCCGGGTTGGTCGCGCCCATCGCCTCGCGGTTGCGCTTCACGGCATCCTCGCCTTCGAGCACCTGAACGACGACCGGGCCGGAGGTCATGAAGGTGCAAAGGTCGTTGAAGAACGGCCGCTCCTTGTGAACGGCGTAGAAGCCTTCAGCCTGCTCGCGCGACATCTGGATGCGCTTCGACGCGACGACGCGAAGGCCTGCGTCTTCCAGCATCTTGGTGACAGCGCCCGTCAGATTGCGGCGGGTTGCGTCGGGCTTGATGATCGAAAAGGTGCGCGTCACGGCCATGCCGGGCGGTCTCCTATATTAAGTTGGTTGGAATTGCTGGGCCGCCTAGCGGCGCTCCCGCTTAGGGGCAAGCTTCAAGCCTTCTTCGCCCACCTTCCATTCTCCTGCGCCCAATAGCGCCGCTCGACTCCTTCGCGGCCGGCAAGGAGCTTCCAGGCGAGACGCGCCGCTTCGAGCGTCGCATCATCGAACAAATAGAATGCACGGTCATAGGAGAGAGCGGCATCGCGCCACTGTCCGTCGGCGATCAGCATGTTCCTCGCCAGGTTCGGCGCATCCGCCGAGGTCGACAGCAGGATCGGCTGGCGCGCCGCGTCGACGCCGCCCGCGAGCCCATGCGGAAGAAAGCTGATCGGCCCCTGGTCCCACAACTGACGGTCGAGCCGCGCCAGCAGCAATTCGTCGGCCGCGACGATCAGCAGCCGGCCCTCGCTACCAAGAACCTTCTCCGCAATGCTTGCGATCACCTGCTCGATGGGGGTACCGGCGAGCTGGTAGAAATCGACCTGCACGGCCGCGCCTCAGCTCTCGAGGACATCCTCGACATATTTGTCGAGCAGCCGGACGCCGAAGCCGGTCGCGCCCTTGTCGTAGGTGGAGCTTGGCTTGTCCGACCAGGCCTTCCCTGCCATGTCGATGTGCGCCCATTTCACGCCGTCATCGACAAAGCGCTTGATGAACTGGGCAGCAGTGATCGACCCGCCCTCGCGCGGACCGACATTCTTCATGTCGGCGATCGGCGAATCGATCAGCCGGTCGAACGGCTCGCCCATCGGCATGCGCCAAAGCTTGTCACCGGACTCGGTGCCCGCCTGCGTCAGCTTCGACGCGAGATCCTCATCGTTCGAGAAGAGCCCCGCCCATTCATGCCCGAGGCTGATCAAGATCGCGCCGGTCAGCGTCGCCAGGTCGACGATCGTCTTCGGCTTGAAGGTGCCCTGGACATAGCAAATCGCGTCGGCGAGCACGAGCCGACCCTCGGCGTCGGTGTTGATCACCTCGACGGTCTGGCCTGACATTGTGGTGACCACGTCGCCCGGGCGCTGGGCATTGCCGCCCGGCATGTTCTCGACCAGCCCGCAGACTCCGACGACGTTGGCCTTCGCCTTCCGCAGCGCCAGCGCCTTCATCGCGCCGGCGACCGCGCCTGCGCCGCCCATGTCCCACTTCATGGCTTCCATGCCTTGGGCAGGCTTGATCGAAATGCCGCCGGTATCGAAGGTCACGCCCTTGCCAACGAAGGCAACGGGTTCGCCCGAACCGCCGCCGTTCCACTGCAGGACGAGCATGCGTGCCTCGCGCACCGAGCCTTGAGCGACGCCGAGCAGCGCGCCCATGCCGAGCTTCTCCATCTGGGCACGGTCGAGGACGTCAACTTCGAGCCCTGAGCCCTCCACCGAAGCGCGAACGCGCTCGACGAAGCTTTCAGGATAGATGATGTTCGCCGGCTCGGTAACGAGCTCACGCGTAAGGGCGACGCCTTCGACCACAGGGGCCCAGCGCGAGCTGTAGCGCTGCTCGGCAGCGTTGCCCCCGCCGACGATCACGACTTCCTCGAGGGTCGGTTTCTGATTGTCCTTCAGCTTGGTGCGGTAGCGGTCGTGCCGCCACGACCGCAGGGCCGCCGCCATGCCGACCCGAGCTGCGGCGTCGGCCTCATAGCCAAGCCCTCCAAGGTCGATCACCACACGCGTTTCGCCCGACGTGAGCAGCCGCCCCACCGCTGTGCCGCCAAGCTTCTCGGCCCCATCGCCGTTCGAAGACGCGCCGACGCCAACCACCAGCAGACGGCGGCTGTTTCCATTGTCATCGATGAATTGCTCGGCGACGCTGGAGCCCTCGCCTTCGAACCGCTGACGGTCGAGCGCCGCAGCGACGGACTGCTGCGCCTGCCCGAGCGAGGAGAGGCTCTTGCGGTCCTTGCCCGCGACCGGCAGCACGAGCGCATAATCTCCGGTGGGCCGGCTGTCGGCGAAGCGAATTTGCATTGGTGGCAATCCCTTGGAAGGCGAGTGTTTGGGCTGCCTTTAAGGCGCAAGGCGAAGCTTGGCAAAGACCTGCAAGAGAGCGGCTTGGCCGATTGTCGAGCGGGAATTGAGGTGCGATAGGCGGGCACTAGGCAGCATCGGCAAGTAGCGGGCGGACACGGGTTGGCGGCAAGGTTTGTTTGGTGGTCAGCGCTCCCGGTGCTGATCGGTGTACCCGGCGCAGCGGTCGCGCAGACCGTCTCCGCGCCTGTGGCCGCGCCTGCAGGCCAGGAAGCAGAGGTCGTCGAGTTCACTGCCGACCAGGTTGCCTACGACAGCGATGCCGAGGTGGTGACCGCGACCGGCGCGGTGCGGATGAACCGCGAGGGCAATCACCTCGCCGCCGACGAGGTCGTATGGAACCGGAACTCCGGCCGGGTCTTCGCGCGCGGCAATGTCGTCTTGCTGACGCCCACGGGTGACAAGCTGGTCGGCGACAATGTCGAGCTCACCGATACGCTGCGTGACGGGACCGTCAGCAACCTGGCCATCGTCCTCGAAGGTGGCGGCCGGCTCGCTGCGGCGCGGGCGGTCCGGACGGGTTCGGTCACAACGCTCGACAAGGCGATCTACTCGCCTTGCCCGGTCACGACGCCGAGCGGCTGCCCCAAGCGGCCGAGCTGGTCGATTACCGCCACACGGGTGATCAATGACGAGGCGACGCAGCGAATCCGCTTCATCGGCGGCCGACTGCAGCTCTTCGGCCTGACCTTGCCGCTGCTTCCGGTATTCAACATCAACCGTGGCAGCGAAGGGGCGACGGGCGTGCTGATGCCCGACTTCAGCGTCTCGACCCGCAAGGGCTTTGAAATCGCTATCCCCTACCATTGGCAGATTGCGAAGAACCGGGACCTGACGCTGACGCCACATCTGTACACAGGCGTTCTGCCGGCGATCGAGGCGAAGTACCGCCAGCTGAACTCTCTGGGCGCCTTCCAGGTCGGCGGGTTCCTGACGCACGGCCGCATCGAAAGCCTCGATCCGGTCGTGACCGACACCCGCAAAGGGGTCCGCGCCTATGTCGAGGGGAACGGCAAGTGGCAGCTCGACCCCTTGTGGAGCATCACCACCGCCTTACGCGCGGCGACGGACAAGACAGTCACCCGCCGCTACGACATTACCAACGACGATCGCCTCCGCAGCGTCATCAATGCCGAGCGGATCAGCCCCAATTCCTACATTTCGATCGCCGGTTGGGCATTCCAGGGTCTTCGCGTCGACGACCGCCAGCGCGAGATACCGATTGCGCTCCCCGCGATTGACGCGCGCTTCCGCCACGAGCGCATTGCGGGGGGCACCCTGCAGCTGCAGGCGAACAGCCTCTCCATCATCCGCCGCGACGGCCAGGACACGCAGCGGGCGTTCGCCAGCGCCCAGTGGGACCTGCGGCGGCTGACCAACTGGGGCCAGGAACTGACGCTGACCGCTCTTGCGCGGGGCGATATCTACCATACGGAAAATGCCGAAAGCACGCTCGTCCCAATCTATCGCGGCGAGAACGGCTGGCAGGCTCGGGCAATCGGCGCCGTTGCGCTCGACGTGCAATGGCCGTTCATCGGGTCTCTTCTCGGCGGCTTCCAGCGCCTGGTCCCACGGGCCCAGCTCGTGTTGACCCCGCCGACCCGCAACCTCGAAATCCCGAATGAGGATGCGCGTTCGATCGATCTTCAGGAAAGCAACCTGTTCGCGCTGAACCGCTTCCCCGGCTATGATCGGTGGGAAGACGCGTCGCGGATCACTTATGGTGTCGATTGGTCGCTGCAGCGGCGCAATTTCGCGATCGACACGAGCATCGGCCAAAGCATTCGCGTCGCCAAGCGCCGCCAGATCTTTCCGGAAGGGACGGGCCTTACCGAGCGCCTGTCCGACATCGTCGGCCGCACCAATATTCATTATGGACGGCTTTTAGATCTCACCCACCGCTTCCGCGTCGACCGGCACAATTTCGCCGTTCGCCGGAACGAGCTGGACCTGACGTTCGGCACCACCCAGACCTATGTGCAGCTGGGCTACCTGCGGCTCAACAGGAACATCGATGCGACCATCGAAGACCTTCGCGATGTCGAGGAGCTTCGGCTGGCCGGCCGGGTACTGTTCAGCCGTTACTGGTCGATCTTCGGCGCGACGGTCGTGGACCTCAGCGACAAGAGCGAAGACCCGCTGTCGATCGCGGACGGGTGGGAGCCGGTACGCCATCGCCTCGGCATCCAGTATGAAGACGAATGCCTGCAGCTGGGCGTGACGTGGCGCCGCGACTATGAGCGCGTGGGCGCGTTCCGGGCCGGCAACCGCTTCGCCATCCACTTGGCATTCAAGGGTATCAACCGCTAAGGCTGCGTTCAGCGGAAACCGATAAACCGCAAGCACCAGCAGCAGGCTGCAAACCAAGGGAATTTTGAAAATCGTGTCTCGATCTTTGCGATTGATTTCCGCGCGCACACTCCTCGCCGGCACCGCCGCGATGCTGGCGCTTGCGACTGCCGCAGCCGCTCAGCAAGCGGGTGACCAGGCGACGCAGCCAATCAACAGCAGTCGCGCGCTGAACCTCCCCCAGAATCCGCAGGTATTCGGGAGGGCAATGCCGTCGGTCATCAAGGCGACGGCCATGGTCAATGGCGAGGTCATCACGCAGACGGATGTGGACCAGCGCGTCGCCTTGCTTGCCATCGCCAATGGAGGCGAGATTCCAGCCGATCAGATCGACGCCGTGCGGCAGCAGGTCCTTGGTCAGCTGGTCGACGAAACGCTGCAGATCCAGGCAGCGAAGTCGCAAAAGATCGACATCAAGAAATCGGAGATCGACCGCGCCCTGGAACGCGTTGCCGCCAACGTGAACCAGACGCCGCAGCAGATGGCAGAGTATCTCTTGCAGCACGGGTCGTCGATGAGCGCGCTTCGCCGGCAGGTCGAAGGGCAGCTTGCCTGGCGCCGTCTCCAAGAAACCAATATCGAAAGCAGCATCAACGTCGGCGACGACGAGGTCAAAGCCATCATCGACAGGATGACTGCGCAGAAGGGCGCCGAGGAATATCGCGTCGGCGAAATTTTCCTGCCCGCCACTTCAGCAAATGAAGCCGAAGTTGTTCAGAACGCGGGTAAGATCCTGCAGCAACTGCGGGACGGCGCGTCCTTTTCCGGCTTTGCGCGTCAATTCTCCCAGGCCTCGACCGCGGCCGTAGGTGGCGATCTCGGCTGGGTTCGTCCGGAACAATTGCCCGAGCCGCTCGCAGCGGCTGTCCGACAGATGCGGCCCGGGACCGTCAGCAACCCGATTCCGGTGCCCGGCGGCGTTTCGATCATCGCCGTGCAGGATTCTCGAAAAGTCCTTACTGCAGATGCGCGCGACGCGATTCTGAGCCTCAAGCAAGTGTCGATTGCCTTTCCTGCCGGGATCACCCGCCCCCAGGCTGAACCTGTCGTTGCGCGGTTCGCAGAGGCTGTTCGCAACATCGGCGGCTGCGGCGGGGTCGACAAGCTCGCCTCAGAATTCAACGCCCAGGTTGTTGAAAACGATCAGGTCAAGATCCGCGACCTGCCGCCTGCAGTTCAGGAACTGGTCCTCCCAGTGCAGGTCGGGCAGGCAACGCAGCCGTTCGGCAGCCTCGACGAGGGTGTCCGGACGCTGGTGATCTGCGGACGCGACCAACCGCAGTCGACGGCGCCAAGCTTCGACGACGTCTACAACCGGCTGAGCGAGGACCGCGTGAACTCGCGGTCCCGTCGCTACCTTGCTGACCTCCGGCGCGACGCGGTGATCGAATTTCGCTAATCCGTAGCTTCGGCTAAGGCGACCCGATGTCGTCAGCGCCGCTCCACTCGCTTGCCGTTTCGCTGGGCGACCCGGCAGGCATCGGGCCCGAAGTCATTGCGAAATGCTGGGATGCCAGGAACGATCTGGGGCTGCCGCCCTTCGTCGCGATCGGAGACCCTCGCTCCGTCGCGGCCGTCTGGGATGGCCCGATCGAGATCATCGATGACCCGCGGCAGGCGGATTATGCGTTCGACGTTGGCCTGCCGCTGATCCAGATCAATGCCGCTGACGCAGACGTGCCTGGACACCCGAGCGTTTCCGGAGCGCACTGCTCGCTCGATTCGCTGGAGATTGCCGTCGGCCTCGCCCGGTCGGGATCGGCCGCGGCGGTGGTCACCGGACCTGTCGCCAAGGAACAGCTTTACGCCATCGGCTTCCAGCATCCTGGACAGACGGAGTTCGTCGCCGAACGCTGCGGCGTAGCGCCCGGCAACGTCGTCATGATGTTGGCTGGCCCGACATTACGGACGATCCCGCTGACCACCCACCTGCCGCTCGCGCGGGTGCCGGAAGCGATTACCAGCGGGCTGATCGAATCCCGAGGCCGCGCGGCGCTCCGCGGGCTGCAGCGCAATTTCGGCATCCCCGAGCCGCGGCTGGCCGTATCCGGGCTCAATCCTCATGCCGGTGAAGGCGGCCGCGTTGGACTGGAAGAGCGAGAAATCATCGAACCCGCGCTGGCGGCGCTTGCCGCGGAAGGCTGGAGGGTCAGCGGGCCCCATCCCGCCGACACTATGTTCCACACGAGGGCCCGCGCTAGTTACGACGCCGCGCTGTGCATGTACCATGACCAGGCCTTGATCCCGATCAAGGCTCTCCACTTCGAGGACGCGGTCAACGTCACCTTGGGCCTGCCGATCGTGCGCACAGCCCCTGACCATGGCACTGCCTTCGACATCGCCGGGCAAGACCGCGCCGATCCGCGCCCGATGGCTGCGGCGATGCGGATGGCGGCGCACATGGCGGTAGTGCGGGCGGAGACTGCTTGAGCGCCGATCCTGAGCCACTGCGTCAGGTCATCGCCCGCCATGGCCTCAGCGCAAGCAAGGCGCTCGGGCAGAACTTCATCCTCGACCGGCAGCTGCTCGCGCGCATCGCGGCCATTCCCGGCAGCCTGGACGGCGAACGGGTTTACGAAGTCGGCCCCGGGCCGGGTGGGTTGACGCGCGCGCTGCTCGATACCGGTGCCGTTGTAACGGCAGTCGAACGCGACCGCCGCTGCCTCCCTGCCCTGGCCGAACTGGAAGAGGAATTTGCCGGCCGGCTCACCGTCCTGGAGGCAGATGCGATGCAGGTTCAGGAGCGCGAACTGGTCGGCGAAGGCGCACATGTCGTGGCGAACCTGCCGTACAATGTCGGCACGGCGCTGCTGCTGCGCTGGCTCTCAGGCCCCTGGCCGCCGTGGTGGCGCTCGCTCACGCTCATGTTCCAGAAGGAAGTGGCGGATCGGATCGTCGCTGCGCCCGGCAGTGATGCTTATGGGCGTTTGTCGGTCGCAGCGCAGTGGCGCACGCGGGCGCGCATCGCCATGACCGTCAGCCGCTCGGCCTTCGTGCCACCGCCGAAGGTCACGTCGGCGGTCGTGCACCTTGTTCCCACCGAGCAGCCCGAGGGCATCGACCCAGCCATTATCGAGAGGCTCACGGAAGCAGCTTTCGGGCAGCGGAGGAAAATGCTCCGATCGAGCCTCAAGCAGATGGACGGCGCACTCGAAGCGGCAGAACGGGTCGGGATCGACCTTCAGCGCCGCGCGGAGACGGTCTCGGTCAGCGAATGGGTCGGGCTCGCAAGAGCCCTATCCTAGTTGGACTTGGGCGCATCCGGGGTCTTGGCGGCCGCGACAGTCGGCCCACGCGAGATCGCCGACGAGAGCTGCGCGACCTGCGGACAGGCCCGGCGTGCGCAAAGCGTCTGCAGCTTCTGCAAATTCTCCTGAGCGCGCGCGACGGCGCCGAGTTCGACCATCGCTTCGCCCTGAACGGCGATCGCGTCGACATCGTTGGGCTCGATCGCGAGCGCCTTGCTCGTCATGCGGATCGCCTTGCCATAGAGGCGCTGCCTCTCGGCGACGCGGGCCAGCTCCACATAAGCCCATCGATTGCGCGGATCGACCGCCAGAGCGGTCTCGAGCATCCCCGCCGCATCTTCCAGCTTGCCGGCAGCCATCAGCGCGTGGCCGCGCTGCATCAGCTCGACAGACGTCGGATTGATCTGGTCGTCTGCGCGCTGGCCGATAACCGGCGAAGCAAGCGCGGCAGCCGCGAGGCCGGCAATCAGAAGACGAGGAAAGACCTGCATATTTTCTCCATCTCTCGAACCGGCACCTAGCATGGCCGGCGAAGCCGCGCGACGAAAAAGCCGTCGGTGCGATCGTTCGCCGGGGTCAGCAGGAAACCTGCCCCATCGGGACGTCCGGCACTGATGCCGGTTCCCTCACTAATCCAGGATGAATGCCGCTCGAGAAAGCGCTCGACCTGCCCTGCGCCTTCGTCCGTCAGGATCGAGCAAACGGCATAGACGAGGCGACCGCCGGGGCGAACCAACTCGGCACCGATGTTGAGCAGCCGCTCCTGCACGCTCAACAGACGATCAAGACGCTCGGGCGTCAGCCGCCAGCGCCCTTCCGGATTGCGGCGCCAGGTACCGCTGCCGGAGCAGGGTGCGTCGACGAGCACCACATCCGCCTCGCCGCGCACGTCGTCGAGCTCGTCCAGCTCGCGTGGGGGGTTGAGGAGACGGCTCTCGATCATGGCCCGTGCCCGCTCCGCACGCGGGTCGAGGTTCGCCAGACGGGCGCGATTGCTGTCCGTCGCCAGGATCGCCGAACCGGGTGCGGCTGCGGCAAGCGCCAGCGCCTTACCGCCGGCCCCGGCGCACAGATCGACAATCCGCTGCCCATCCTCGGGCGCACAGGCGAGCGCGATCAGCTGGCTGCCCTCGTCCTGGATCTCGACCAGCCCGGCTTCGAACGCCGCATGATCGTCGACACGGCTGTCGGGCGGCAAGCGGATGCCCCATGGACTGATCGGCGTCGGCTCAGCATCGGGAATGTCGGAGAGCAGCTGTTCACGGCTGGCGCGGGCGATGTTCACCCGAAGGTCCAGCGGCGCACGTTCTAGGAGCGCAGACCATTCTTCCGGTTCCACGAGCGGCGACAGTCGGGGAACGATCCACTCGGGGACAAAGCTGGCCTCTGTCGCTGTTTCGCCGTCCCCCAGCGGCTCTGGCCCGCGAGGCTGCCCGAACAATTCGAGCAGCGCCGACTCCTCTTCCGCGAGCCCAAGCACTGCAGCGCGGCCGCTTGCAGGCCGCTTGGCCGAACGCCGGATCGCGCGGAACACCAGCTCGCGAACTGCGCGCCTGTCCTTCGACCCGGCATAGCGCCGCGTCTTGAAATAGCGCGTGACGATCGCGTCCGCTGGTGGGCCGTCCTCGCGCGCGGAAGCGACCACCTCATCGAGCACCTCGATCGCCGCCTGCAGGCGTGCGGCGGGAGTCATCCTTTACCGCGTCGGATAGTTGGGCGCCTCGCGCGTGATCGCGACGTCGTGGACGTGGCTTTCGGACAGGCCAGCATTGGTAATCCGAACGAACCGCGCCCGCTCGCGCAGCTCGGCAATGCTCGTCGATCCGGTATAGCCCATCGCCGCCTTCACGCCGCCGACCAGCTGGTGGATGATCTCGCGAACCGGACCCTTGTAAGGCACCTGCCCCTCGATTCCTTCGGGCACCAGCTTCAGATGATCCTTGATGTCCTGCTGGAAATAGCGGTCCGCCGACCCGCGCGCCATGGCACCCACCGAGCCCATGCCGCGGTAGGATTTGTAGCTGCGCCCCTGGTACAGGAAGGTTTCGCCCGGCGCTTCCTCGGTCCCGGCGAGCAGCGAGCCGACCATCACGGTCGACGCGCCTGCGGCAAGCGCCTTGGCGATGTCGCCGCTAGTGCGGATGCCGCCATCGGCGATGACCGGCACGTTTCCGGCGCCGCGGCAAGCCTCCATTACTGCCGTCAGCTGCGGAACGCCGACACCGGCGACGATCCGCGTTGTGCAGATCGAGCCCGGGCCGATGCCGACCTTGATCGCATCGGCGCCGGCGTCGGCTAGCGCCTTGGCTGCGTCGGTGGTCGCCACATTACCGGCGACCACCTGCACCGAGTTCGAGAGCGATTTTACCCGCTCGACGGCCTTCGACACGTCGACATTATGCCCGTGCGCGGTGTCGATAACGATGCAGTCGCAGCCGGCCTCGATCAGCGCTTCGGAGCGCTCGAAACCCTTGTCGCCCACCGTGGTGGCGGCCGCAACGCGAAGGCGGCCCTCCCCGTCCTTGGTGGCGAACGGAGCCGCGACCGCCTTCTCGATGTCCTTGACGGTGATCAGCCCGACGCAGTGGTTGCCCTCGTCGACCACGAGCAGTTTTTCGATGCGGCGCTGGTGAAGAATCCGCCGCGCTTCCTCCTGGCTGGTCCCGACACGAACCGTCGCGAGATTGTCCCGCGTCATCAGCTCGCTGACCTTCTGGCGCGGGTTTTCCGCAAAGCGCACGTCGCGGTTAGTGAGGATGCCCGCAAGCTTGCCCGATTGTTCGACGATCGGGATGCCGCTGATGCGGTTCGCCTTCATCAGCTCCAGCGCTTCGGCGAGCGTCTGGTCCGGAGTCATGGTGATCGGGTTGACGACCATGCCGCTTTCGAACCGCTTCACCTGGCGCACAGCGGCAGCTTGTTCATCGACGCCAAGGTTGCGGTGAAGGACGCCGATGCCGCCAAGCTGGGCCATTGCGATGGCCATGTCGGCTTCGGTCACCGTGTCCATCGCCGAAGACAGGATCGGGATGTTCAGCGGTATCTCGCGGGTCAGGAAGGTCTTCGTTTCCGCCTGGCTCGGCAGGACCGAAGATTGCAGCGGCTGCAGGAGAACGTCGTCGAACGTCAGTCCAAGCGGGATGTCAGATGCGCTATTGAGTTGGGCCATATCGGCCCATGACAGGCAGAAGCCGATTCGCCAACCCTCGGCTCAAGCGCCGGCGCGCTGAAGCACCCGCCGCGCGGACTCCACGTGCATGCGCTCGATCATCTCATCGCCGAATCTCTCGGCCCCGCCCTGGAAGGCGTCGACCAGCGCCTGTGCCCGATTGACCTCCTCGCCGCTCGGGGCGAATGCGCGGTGGCATGGCTCGATCTGGTCGGGGTGGATCAGGCTCTTGCCGTCGAACCCCAAGCGCCGGCCGTCCTCGGCCTCGCGCAGCAAGCCTTCCGCATCGGCAAGTCCGTTGAACACGCCGTCGAACACCGGAACGCCCGCCGCTCGGGCAGCCAAGACGATCAACTGCAGCGCGGCGGAAATCGGCTGGCGGTCGGCGGATAGCGGCAAACGGAGGTCGGCGCGAAGATCGTTCGTGCCGGCAATCAGGCCCGCAGTCTCCGGTCCGATGTCGGCAGCAGCAAGCACTCCGGCAGCCGTTTCGATCATCGCCAGCACCGGCTTGGAGGTGGTGTTCCGCACGTCGCCGATCAGATGAGCCGATGCGGCCCGCGGAACGACCACAAAGTCGGCGCTCGAAGCAGCCACGGCATCCAGGTCCAGCGAGTGCCATTCAGTGCCGGCGCCGTTGATCCGAATAGCCACCGGCATGCGCCAGTCGCCGCCGACGGCCTCTACGGCCGTGGTGCGCGCACTCGCCTTGTCAGCCGGTTTCACGGCGTCTTCGAGGTCGAGCACCACCAGGTCGGCGGCGCTGTCGTGCGCCTTGGCGATCGCCCGGGGGTTGGACGCCGGCAGGAATAGCACCGACCGCACCGCAAACAGGTCCGCATGCCCGTCGTTTTTCGCTTCCGCTTGCATCATCGCCGTCGCATCATGCCCGCAATCGGGGACAGGGGGAAAGAGACGAAATGCTGACCACTTTTTTGAGCGCAGTGGCGATCCTGGTGCTCATGTACATCATCATGGGCGTGACGATCGTTCGCCAGGGCTATCGCTATACGATTGAGCATTTCGGCCGCTTCGTCCGGGTCGCGGAGCCGGGCTTCAACTATGTGACGCCGTTCTTCTACCGCGTCGGCCGCAAGATCAACATGATGGAGCAGGTGCTCGACATCCCCGGGCAGGAGATCATCACCAAGGACAATGCGATGGTGGCGGTCGACGGCGTCGTCTTCTTTCAGGTGCTGGATCCGGCCAAGGCCGCTTATGAGGTCAGCGACCTCTACTCGGCGATCATGGCCCTTTCGACGACCAACCTGCGCACCGTCATGGGCTCGATGGATCTCGACGAGACTTTGTCGAAGCGCGACGAGATCAATGCCCGGCTTCTGGCCGTCGTCGACCAGGCGACCGAGAGCTGGGGCGTGAAGATCACCCGCGTCGAACTGAAGGACATCAGGCCGCCGGCGGACATCTCAAACGCTATGGCTCGGCAGATGAAGGCGGAGCGCGAAAAGCGCGCCGCCATCCTCGAGGCGGAAGGCCTGCGTGCCGCCGCCATCCTCCAGGCGGAGGGTCAAAAGCAGGGTCAGATCCTGCAAGCCGAAGGCCTCAAGGAGGCGGCGTTCCGCGAAGCGGAAGCGCGCGAACGTGCCGCAGAGGCGGAAGCCAAGGCGACGACTCTGGTCTCGCAGGCAATCTCCGAGGGTAACGCGCAGGCGATCAATTATTTCGTCGCACAGAAATATGTCGAAGCGGTTGGAGAGTTCGCTCGCTCGCCGAATGCGAAGACGATCCTGTTCCCGGTCGAAGCGACCCAGCTCATCGGCACGCTCGGCGGCATCGGTGAGCTCGCCAAGGAAGTGATGAGCCGGGACGACAAGCCTGCCCGCATCGCACGGAATGCGCCGTCGGTGCCCAAAGCCTCGCAATGAACGGCATCGACCTCGATCCCGAATGGCTGTGGCTGATCGGCGGCGTGGTGCTGCTGATCGCCGAACTAGTCGCGCCTGGCTTCTGGCTCGCCTTCGTCGGTGTCGCGGCGATTGCGACAGGGGTCGCTGCCATCGCGCTGCCGATCGGCGTTCCGCTCCAGCTCGCGCTGTTCGCCGCCTTGGCGCTGCTCGTCACGCGCGTTGGCAGCCGCCGCTTCTACGCAGCCCGCTACGACTATAGCGCAAACCCGCACCTCAACGATCGCGTGCACCAGATGCTGGGCCGCGTCGTGATGGTGGTCGAACCCGTCAACTCCGACGGCGGCCGGGTGCGCGTCGGCGATAGCGTCTGGTCGGCGCGCGGCAGTCCCGCCTCGGTGGGCGAGCGCGTCCGCATCGTCGATGTCGAAGGCAATTGCCTGAAGGTCGAGCCGGAGCACGCCCTGCCGCCATCCTGATTACCAACATTTCGACGAGCGGCAGGTACAGCGCGTTGACCCTGAAGCTGCGGCGTGGAACCGAGGATCGAACCTCCATCGCCAGGAGCAACGAGTGCCTGATCTCCAATTGAGCCGCCGCCAGACGTTGACCGGCATGCTCGCTACGGCGGCTATCCCTGCGTTTCCGACCGTGGCGTCGGCGCAAGCCGTCAACCAGGAAGCGGATGCGCGGGCCAGCGCCCTTCTCGACGACGTCGCGACGCGCTTGCTCAACCACTATCCCGAAAGCGCCACCTCACTCGGCATCGACAAGGGCGAGCATGCCGGGCTGCGGTCGCGGCTGACCGACCGGTCCGGCATCGGCCAGCAACGGCTGGCGCAAACCCTCCGCGCCGATCTCGCCCAGGTGAATGCAGTCGACGTGGCGCCCCTCTCCCACTCGGTCCGCACCAGCGTGGAAGTGGTGCGCAGCGCTTATTCGACGTCGCTTGAAGGGTTCATGCTCCCCTACGGCGACGTGTCGGTCGGTGGGTGGCGCAACACGCCCTACGTCGTCATTCAGAATGTTGGCGCCTACCTCGACGTGCCGCGCTTCCTCGATGCCGACCATCCGATCAACGACGCCGCCGACGCACAAGCATATCTCGCGCGGGTCCAGTCCTACGCGCAGCAGCTCGACAATGAGCTCGGACGAGTCATCGCCTACCGCTACAAAGGCTTGATCCCGCCGGCGTTCCTGATCGACAAGGCGCTGAACCAGCTCCAGGCGTCATCCAAGGCAGCGCATGAGGGCTCAAGCGGTATCATCGAGTCCATCGAGCGGCGCACGCGGCAGAAGAACATCGCAGGCAATTGGGCCGAGCGCGCCCGCGCCATCGTCCAGAAGAACGTTGCTCCGGCGCTCGATCGGCAGATCGCCGAGCTGAAGCTGCAGCGCGGGCTAGCCAGCGACGCGCCGGGCATCTCGGCGCGTCCGAATGGGGACGATTACTACCGCTGGGCCCTCAAGGCTTCGACCACGACCAGGATGACGCCTGACGAGGTCCACCAGATGGGCCTTGAGGAGTTGCGCGCGCTTCAAGGGCGCATGGACCCGATCCTGAAGAGCCTCGGCTACACGAAGGGGTCGGTGGGCGAGCGGATGCAGGCGCTCGGACGCGACCCGCGCTACAAATTTTCGCCAGGCGACAAGGGCCGGGCCGAGATCATGGCTTTCATCGAAGAGCGGCTGCGCATCATCCGCACCAAGCTGCCGCAGATGTTCAACACCCAGGTCCGCGGCAATCTCGCGGTTCGCCGGCTGCCTCCGGAAGAAGAACCCGGCGCGCCGGGCGCGTACGGGGGAGCCGGTTCGATCGATGGGTCCATCCCGGGTAAATTCTGGATCAACCTCCGGTCGACCGACCTCCACACGAAGTTCGACCTGCCTGACCTCACGCACCACGAAGCGATCCCCGGTCACGTCTGGCAGGGCGAATATGCGAACAAGCTGCCGCTGATCCGCAGCCTCCTTTCCTTCAACGCTTATTCGGAAGGTTGGGCGCTCTACGCGCAGCAGCTGGCTGATGAATTTGGGGCTTATGACGACTTCCCCGCAGGGCGCCTTGGCTATCTTCAGGGCATCGCGTTCCGCGCGTGCCGGCTGGTCGTCGATACGGGGCTTCACGCCAAGAATTGGAGCCGCGAGCAGGCGGTGCGCTTCTTCATCGACGAGAACGGCACCAAGGAGCCGGAAGCGCGCAGCGAAGTCGACCGCTATTGCAGCTGGCCGGGCCAGGCCTGCGGCTACAAGGTCGGCCACAGCGAAATCAATCGCCAGCGCGAGCGCGCCAAGGCCGCCCTAGGCGCCGGTTTCAACATCAAGGCCTTCAACGATGCGCTGGTCCTCGGCGGCAATGTGCCGATGGACGTGCTCGCCAAGAACGTGGATCAATATGTCGCCGGCGCGAAGCGCTGACGTTTAACGGGGGAAGTCACTTGAAGAACCTATCGACGCTTGCCGTCCTGCTGCTTGCCACCACAGCCTGCACTACGGTGGCCCCTGTTGCGCCCACATCTCCCCCGCCCGTCGCGGCCGTTCCTGCGCCAGCGCCTGCAGCGGATCCGGAGGCGGAGGACCGGCGGCTGACCGCCTTCTTGGACGCCGCCTTTGAAGAACAGGTCGCGCGCTCGCCGCAGGCGCTGACGTCGCTCGGCCGCAAGGTGCAGTACGACCGGCTCAACAACTACACGGACGAATACCGCCAGCAGGGGCTGGCGCTGGAGCAGGCCCAGCTGGCGCAGCTCCGCGCGCAGTTTGACCCGGCGAAGCTCACGCCCGCGGGACGGCTCAGCTATCGCTTGTTCGAAGAGGAAGTCGAGCAGGACGTCGCCGATTTCCGCTGGCGCTGGCACGGCTTCCCGGCGAGCACCAACGGCAGCCCGGCAGGTTCCATCCCCGTCTTCCTGATCAACCAGCATCGCGTGTCCACCGTCGCCGATGCCGAGGCCTATGTGTCGAGGCTTCGCGAAGTCGAACGGGTGATGGGCGAAATCACGGCGAATATGCGCCGGCAGGCGGCAATGGGGATGGTGCCGTCGACCTTCAACTTCGCTCCCGTCCGCAAGGATGCGGAGAAAGTGATTGCCGGAGCGCCATTCACGAAGGGCGCAGACGTGCCGGTGTTTGCCGACTTCAAGGCGAAGGTCGCAAAGCTCGACGTGCCTCAAGCAGAGAAAGACCGTCTGGTGGCAAGCGCGCGAGAGGCGCTCACCGGGCCCGTTCGCCGCGGGTACCAGACGTTCCTGACCACCTGGAGCGACCTCGAAGTGCAGGCCAAAGGCAATCGAGGTGCGTGGAGCCTGCCCGAGGGTGATGCTTATTACGCCAATCGACTTCAGGGCTCGACGACCACGGAGCTCAGCGCCGACCAGATCCATAACATCGGCCTTCAGCAGGTGGCGCGCCTCCATGGCGAGATGGAGCGGATCAAGCAGCAGGTCGGGTTCAAGGGAACGCTGCGCGAGTTCTTCGCGCACATTCTCAAAGAGCGGCAGTTCAAATATCCGAACACCGCCGCCGGGCGGGAGCAATATCTGGCCGATGGCCGCCGCTACATCGCCCAGGTGATGGCGGCGGCACCGCGATGGTTCCGGCGCTTGCCGAAGGCGCCGCTAGAAGTCCGCGCCGTCGAGACTTGGCGGCAGGACACCGCCGCCGTCGCTTTCTACAACAGCCCGTCGGAGGACGGTTCGCGGCCGGGCATCTACTACGTCAACCTGGCCGACATGAATCAGGTGGTGAAGCCCCAGACCGAGGCGATCAGCTATCACGAGGGCGCGCCCGGCCATCACTTCCAGATCGCGCTGGCGCAGGAGCTTCCGAACCTTCCGAAGTTCCGCCGCTTCGGCGGCTATGGCGCCTATGCCGAAGGCTGGGGCCTCTATGCCGAGGGCTTGGGCAAGGAGATGGGCTTCTACGACGATCCCTATTCCGAGTTCGGCATGTACTCGACGCAGCTTTGGCGCGCGGTCCGCCTGGTGCTCGATACGGGCATCCACTCCAAGCGTTGGACCCGCGAGCAGGCGATCGACTATTTCCGCACCAACGCCCTGCTCTCCGAGCGCGACGCGACCAAGGAAGTCGAGCGCTACTTCAACAATCCGGGCCAGGCGACCAGCTACATGGTCGGGCAGCTCAAGATTCTCGAGCTGCGGGACAAGGCGCGGCGAGAGCTTGGGCCGAAGTTCGACATCCGCGATTTCCACGCGGTCGTGCTCGAAAACGGTTCGCTCCCGCTCGACGTCCTAGAAGAGCTGGTGAACGCTTATATCGCCGAGCGCCGCTAGGGCAGCGCGGCGATATCCGGGGCGACGAAGGCGCGCCGCGCTTCGACCGAGAACAGGCGCTCGGGCGAATATAAGCGCAGTGGCCAGTCGCGCCGGCCGATCGGCGACAGCAGCAGCTCGTTCACCAGGTCGTGGAGCGATTCGGTGACGTCCGCTTCGGCCAGGAACAGGCGAACGCCGTGAAGAAACACGCGGGTGATCGTGTCGTGATAACCCTGGGTGTCGTCGTTGATGCCGCCGACGCTCTCATTGTAGCTGCTGATGATGTCCGGCAGCCGCATGTCGAGGTCGATGTCGGGCCGCTTCACCAGCAGATAAGTCGTGGCGGCGAGATGCGCTTCGTGGGTCCATTCGGCACGCGGCAGGGTGCGCGCGAGGAGGCCTTCGCCGATATGCGTGACATCGGCGTCGGACGTGAACAGGCAAGGTCTGTAGTCGGTCATTGATCGGGTCCTTGTGGAGGGCCCGATCAGCGACCGGGCCGTTTAAGCGAGGGTGGCTTGCGCTGCGCTTTGTTGCGCTTGTTGCTGGGCCTTTGGCGCAGCTTGGCGGACGCCCTCGTCCACGTGGTCCGCGAACTGCGCGAAATTGTCGTTGAACAGGTCAACGAGCTTCGCCGCGGTGCGGTCGTACTCGTCCTTGTCCGCCCAGGTGTTGCGCGGATCGAGGATGGCGGTGTCGACGCCCGGCACTTCGACCGGCACTTCAAACCCGAAGTTCGGATCCTTGCGGAACTCGGCATTGTTCAGGCTGCCGTCGAGCGCGGCATTCAGAAGCGCGCGCGTCTCGCGGATCGGCATGCGCTTGCCGACGCCGTACTTGCCGCCGGTCCAGCCGGTGTTCACCAGCCAGCACTCCGCGCCGCCCTTGGCGATCCGCTCCTTGAGCAGGTTGCCGTAGACGCTCGGCGGCCGCGGCATGAAGGCGGCGCCGAAGCAGGTCGAAAAGGTCGCCTGCGGCTCCGTCACGCCGATTTCCGTCCCGGCGACCTTCGCGGTGTAGCCGGAGAGGAAGTGGTACATGGCTTGATCCGGAGTCAGGCGTGAGATCGGCGGGAGCACACCGAAAGCGTCGGCGGTCAGGAAGATGATCGTCGACGGCGGCGGCCCGAGATTATCCCGCGAAGTGTTCGGGATGTACTCGATCGGATAAGCGCCGCGCGTGTTCTCGGTCTTGCTTGCGTCGGTGAAATCGAGCTCGCGGGTGACCTCGTCCATCGCCACGTTCTCGAGGATCGTGCCGAACATCTTGGTCGTCGCGTAAATCTCCGGCTCGCCCTCGGCCGAGAGGTTGATCATCTTGGCGTAGCAACCGCCTTCGAAGTTGAAGACCGCCGTGTCCGACCAGCCATGCTCGTCGTCGCCGATGAGCGTGCGGCTGGCGTCCGCGGACAACGTCGTCTTGCCGGTGCCCGACAGGCCGAAGAAGATCGCGCTCTTGCCGTCGGCGCCGATATTCGCCGAGCAGTGCATCGGCATCACGCCCTGCGCCGGAAGCAGGAAGTTCAGAAGGCCGAACACGCCCTTCTTCATCTCACCCGAATATTCGGTGTTGCCGATCAGGATCAGCTTTTCCGAAAGGTTGACCGCGATGACGGTGTCGCTGCGGCAGCCGTGCCGGGCCGGATCGGCCTTGAAGCTCGGCAGATTGATGATCGTATATTCCGGCTCGAACCCGGGCAGCTCTTCCGCCTTCGGGCGAACCAGCAGGGTCCGCACGAACAGGTTGTGCCAGGCCATCTGCGTGATGACGCGGACGTTGACGCGATATTCGGGCTGGCTGCCGCCGTAGAGGTCGGAAACGAACAGCTCTTCCTGACCCTTCAGCGCTTCGAGGAAATCGGCCTTCAGGTTCGACCAATGCTCGCCGGACATTTCCTGGTTGATCGCGCCCCAGTTGATCGTGCTTTCGGTGACGGAATCGCGGACGACATATTTGTCCTTCACGCTGCGCCCGGTGAACTTGCCGGTATCGACCAGCAGCGCACCATCCTTGGTCAGCTGGCCTTCGCCACGGCGAACGGCCTGCTCCACCAGGGGCGCAGTGGTCAGGTTCCAGAAAAGCTTGGCGCCGGTAGCGATGCCCTGTGCGTCAAGTCCGCGACGCGGTACGCGATCGTTCACGAAACTGCTTCCCTTCCAATGTTAAAAGCGGCGGCGACCAATGGCTGCCGCCGCATACGTATGCGTTGCCGGCCTATAGGCACGAAAGTCTCACCTCGTCAAAACGGCCGGGCCGCCGTTTGCGTCTTCGTGCCGCATCCGAAACCAGCTCCCGACCCGCTTGCGACTTTCCTTGTTTCGCGGTGACGGGGTGGCTAATCCCGCGGACTTGAACCGGCTGGGGCACAGGCAAAAGGACGCATGAGCCAGGTGATCGCGCTGGTCGACGACGACCGGAACATCCTGACCTCGGTGTCGATCGCGCTCCAGCAGGAGGGGTTCGTGACCCGCGTCTATTCCGATCCTGCGGTGGCGCTCAAAGCGATCAACGACAATCCGCCGGACCTCGGCATCTTCGACATCAAGATGCCGGGCATGGACGGGATCGAGCTGCTCCGGCGCGTGCGCGAGTCGAGCGCGATGCCGGTCATCTTCCTGACCTCGAAGGATGACGAGCTCGACGAAGCGCTCGGCCTCGCAGTCGGAGCGGACGACTATATCGCCAAGCCTTTCTCGCAGCGGCTGCTGATCGCCCGGATCCGCGCGATCCTGCGCCGGCGCGACCTGGAACGGGGCGAAGCGACGGCGAGTAACTCGGACGCGGAGCCGGCGCCGCTGGAGCGCGGACGCCTGATCATGGACCCAGCGCGGCACAAGGTGCGCTGGGACGGCAAGGATGTCAGCCTGACCGTGACCGAATTCCTCATCCTCGAAGCGCTCGCGCAGCGCCCGGGCGTTGTGAAAACGCGCAACCAATTGCTCGATGTCGCCTATAGCGACGATGTCTATGTCGACGACCGCACCATCGACAGCCACATCAAGCGTATCCGGCGCAAGTTCCGGACCGCCGCTCCCGAATTCGATGCAATCGAGACCCTTTATGGCGTCGGCTACAGATTCGACGAAGCCTGACGCCGGCGAACCGCAGCTGAGGTCGCTCGGACGCTGGAGGCTCACCTACCGGATCCTCGCGCTCAACCTTCTGACGGTGCTGCTGGTGATCCTCAGCACGCTCTATCTCGACGTGTTCCGGAACCGGCTGACCAAGGAACGTTCGCGGCAGACGCGCATCGAGGTCTCAAGCGCCGCCGCTGCGATGAGTCACATGCCGAAGCAGGAATGGTCCGCGCTGCTGGCGACTACATCGCAGGTCACCGGCAACCGCTTTCGCGTCTACGGACCGGACGGCGCATTGCTGATCGACAGCTGGCGCCAGACAGGACCGACATACGAGCTCCGCGACCCCGCCACCCAGGCGTGGAACAAGGCCCTGGCGCGCGGCGCTGATCGTGCGTTCAACTTCCTGGTCGGCGCAGAAAGCCTGGACGACTATGTCGAGCCGGCTACCGACCGACTTCAGGCTTGGCCGGAAGCGCTGCAGGCGCGCGAGCGCGGCAAAGCAACCTCGGCCATTCGCAATGCCCCCGACCTGACGCCGGTCATTTCCGCCGCTGCGCCTGTCGCCGGCAACGTCCTGCTCGCAACGGAGAACGACCGCTCGTTCACGCGTACCGTCAGGCGCCAGCGGCGCATCATCCTCGGCGCCATGGCGGTGATCCTCGCCGTCTCGATATTCCTGTCGATCTTTCTCGCCCGCACCATTGCCCGGCCGCTGCGCCGGCTGGCGATTGCCGCGCACCGCGTGCGGCTCGGACGATCGCGTGAGGTCAACGTTCCGCGCCTACCCAACCGCACTGACGAAATCGGGCTGCTGGCTCGAGCGATTTCGGACATGAGCCACTCGCTGCGCCAGCGGATCGACAATATCGAATCTTTCGCAGCCGACGTGACCCACGAACTGAAGAACCCCCTCGCCTCTCTGCGGTCCGCCCTCGACGGGCTCGACAAGGTTGACGACCCGGCGTTGCGCAAGCGGCTGATGGGTATCGCGCAAGACGATGTGCGGCGTCTCGATCGGCTGATCAACGACATCAGCGAGGCGGCACGGACCGACGCCGAACTCGCCCGCGCGACCTTCGAGAGGGTCGATTTGGGCCCGCTGATCGAGGCGCTGGTCTCGAGTTGGGAAACGCGGCGCGAGAAGGGCGATGCACGGATCGCTTTCGCACGCCCGCGCAAGGGGACGGCAGCGGTGATGGGAAGGCCTGACCGGCTTGCCCGCGCGATCAACGCGATCCTGGACAATGCGGTAAGCTTCTCGCCCGCCGGCGGCCTCGTCGAAATCGCTGCGGCGCGCGTCGGCGACGAAGTGCGGATCCGCATCGACGACGAAGGTCCCGGTGTCCCTCCGGAAGCACGCGAAGCGATCTTCAACCGCTTCCACTCGGTTCGTCCCGAAGGCGAGAAGTTCGGGCGGCACTCCGGCCTCGGGCTCGCGATCGCCCAGGCGATCGTCCAGGGCCACGACGGCGAAATCGACGTGCACGACAGGGACGATGCACCCTCGGGCGCGCGCTTCACGATCCGCTTGCCCGCGGCAGATCGGCAATGATGGCGGCGTCCGCCCCTCGCCTGTCGGCCGAGACGATCCACGGTACCGCCGTTTCCATCGATGGCCGCGCCGTGCTGATCACCGGCCGGTCGGGATCAGGAAAATCCGACCTCGGCCTCAGGCTAATCGACCGCGGCTTTACCCTCGTCAGCGATGACCAGACCTTGGTCAAACGGCACGGCGATCGGCTTTTAGCCGCAGCGCCCGCAACGATCGCCGGCAAGCTCGAAATTCGCGGCATCGGCATCGTCGAGATCGGCCATGTCGACGATGTGCCGCTCGCGCTGGTCGTCGAACTCTCCAGCGACATCGAACGATACCCGGAAGACGGTCGCGAGCGCCTGATCCTCGGTGTCTCCGTGCCGGCCGTCGCGGTTGACGCCATGACGCCATCGGCAGCGGCTAAGGTCGTCGTCGCGCTCGACCGGCTCGGGCTTAAATGACTCCGCGCCGCCAGCCTCGCCTGCTGCTCGTCACCGGCATGTCCGGCGCCGGCAAGTCGACTGTCCTCGACACACTCGAGGACATGGGCTGGGATGTGGTCGACAATCTTCCCGCCGACCTACTGCGCAATTTCGTCCATGGCACCGACCAGTGCCGGACGATCGATGCCGCGGTGGCGATGGATGCGCGCAGCCGCGGCTTCGACGCCGAGCGGCTGCCGGAGCTCGTCCGTTCGATCGACGGCGTCGATCCCGAAATCCTTTTCCTCGACTGCTCGGAACGCGAGCTCATCGCGCGCTACAGCGCCACTCGCCGCCGCCACCCGCTCGCCGGGGAACTTCCTGCCGAGGAAGGCATCGCCCGCGAACGCCAGCTTACCGCTCCGGTCCGCGCCGCCGCCGACAGCGTGCTCGATACGACCGACCTCACTCCAGCCGACCTCGGTTCCGAGCTCAAGCGACGCTACGGCAGCCACTCGGACCATCCCGTGCTCACCCTGGCGTCCTTTTCCTTCGCCAAGGGCGTTTCACGAACCGCGGACCTGATGTTCGACCTCCGCTTCCTTCCCAATCCGCACTGGGTCGAGGAGCTGAGGCCGCTGACCGGGCTCGACCAGCCGATCCGCGACTATCTGGCCAAGGAGCCTGCCTGGGGCGAGGCGCTGGACCGTGTCGAGGCGCTTCTCATCGATTGGATTCCCCGCTACTGGGCGGCGGGCAAGAATTACGTGACCGTAGCTTTCGGATGCACAGGAGGACGCCACCGTTCGGTGGCCGCCGCAGCCGAAATGGCCGACCGGTTGCGCAACGCCGGATTTGCTCCGAATGTGCGTCACCGTGATCTCCATTCTTCGCCGAGAGACACGATCGAGCAGCACCCCGGGCGCGCGTCGGCGAGCGAGGCTGAGGACGAGTTGAATCGATGATTGGATTGGTGCTGGTGACCCACGGCCGGCTTGCTGCCGAGTTCGTCACCGCGATGGAACATGTCGTCGGCCCGCAGGAGGCGATCGAAGCGATCTGCATCGGTCCCGACGACGACATGGAAGCACGCCGCAAGGACATCGCGAAGGCGATTGCCGACGTCGACCGCGGCAAGGGCGTGATCATCCTGACTGACCTGTTCGGCGGCACGCCGTCGAACTTGGCGATCAGCCTAATGAAGGGCGAGAATGTCGAGGTGATTGCCGGCGTCAACCTGCCGATGCTGATCCGCCTGGAGGGCGCCCGCAAGGTCATGCCGGTGCATGCGGCGGTTGCGGCCGCCCGCGAAGCCGGACGCAAATATATCTCCGTCGCGTCGGAGATTCTCGGGGAAGCGGCGGCTTGAGCGAAGCCTCGCAGTCCGTCCAGATCACCAATCAACGCGGGCTCCATGCGCGGGCCAGCGCGAAGTTCGTCAACCTCGCCGCCGAGCTCGGCTCGACGATCGAGGTGGAAAAGGACGGCAACCGCGTATGCGGGACGTCAATCATGGGCCTGATGATGCTCGGCGCAGCGATGGGCGATACGATCACCATCCATGCCGCCGGTGACCTCGCCGGCGAAGAGCTGGGCAAGCTCGTCGCGCTCGTGGAGGATCGGTTCGGGGAAGAATAATGCCCCGCGAAATCACTTCTTTTTCAAATACTACCGTCAAGTTGCTGCGATCCCTTCGAGACAAGAAGGCGCGGCGCAGCGAAGGGCTGTTCCTGGCCGAGGGCTTGCGTATCCTCGCCGAAGCGCGGGACAGCGGCCGGCTGCCGGAGATCGTCGCATTTTCCCCTGACGGCGCGCGGCACCCGCTTGCGGCGGAGATCATCGCCGCGACCGAAGCGGCGGGCGGCGACGCCGTCGAGACCAACGCCGACATCCTCGCCAAGATGAGCGGCAAGGACAATCCGCAGATGCTGCTCGGCGCCTATCGGCAGCCGGACACCGCACTCGCTCAGATCGACCGCAGCTCGGCGCCGTTGTGGCTGGTCGCGCAGGCGCTGCGCGATCCGGGGAACATCGGCACGATTCTCAGGACTGGCGACGCCGTGGGTGCCGGAGGGCTGATCCTGGTCGACGATTGCGCCGATCCCTTTTCAGTCGAGGCCGTGCGGGCGTCGATGGGTGCTCTGTTCACTCAAAGGATCGCCGCTGCTCGCTGGGACGAGTTCCTGCCTTGGTTGCGGTCTGGCGAAGGGCAACTTGTCGGCACCAGCCTCAAAGCCACGCACGATTATCTCGACGCCGAGTACCGGCAGCCCTGCTTCCTCCTGATCGGCAATGAGCAGCAAGGCTTGCCGCAGGCCTATGAGGCGGAATGCGACAGGCTGGTGAAGATCCCGATGGCCGGGCGCGCCGACAGCCTGAACGCCGCGGTTGCCGCGGCCGTCATGGCTTTTGCAATCACCGCCAGCTGGCGATGAGGGAACCTGACACCAGCAACAAGGTTGTTCCGCCTATGAAACGCGCGCTGATCTTCATCCTCCCGGCGCTTGCCGGCGCCTGCATGCCGATCCCCGGACCGCCGCCCGCCCCTTATCATGCGGTCGGCACCGAGCCGTTCTGGAACCTCCTCATCGACGAGAAGAATTTGACGTTCGTCGAGCCGGAGAAGGCGCCGCTCACCCAACCGGTGCCGCCGGCGATCAACGGGTTCGCCGGTCCGATCTATCAAACGCCGCGGATCAACGTGAACATCGTCAAAGGTGTCCAGTGCAGCGATGGCATGAGCGACCGGGTCTATCCCGACAAGGTCCAGGTCACGGTCGACGGGCGCCGGTTTGACGGCTGCGGCGGGCTTTAAGGCCCTCGCCCTCGCGCTGGCGCTCGCCTGCGCCGCGGTGGCGGGCTGCGCGACGGTTCCCGCCGATGGCGGCAGCCTGGAGAACTCGCGTTGGCGCGTCGTCGCCCTTAGCGGCCAGACAACGCCCGCCGACGGTGACTATCGGCTGAGCTTTGAGAATGGCCGCATTGCCGGCCGCTTCGGCTGCAATCAATTGAGCGGCAGCTATCATGTCACCGGGCAGGTGCTGGTAACCGAGCAGATCGCCTCGACGCGCATGGGCTGCCCGGAGCCTGCAGCCACTTTGGAGAGCCGCGGCCTTGCCGTGCTCCAGCAGCCGCTGCAATTCACCATGGCGCCGGGCCCAAGGCTCGCTCTTCGCAATGCGATCGGCTTGATCGAACTGGAGCGGCTGCCCTAGCTTCGCTGAGAGCTGGGACGGCCAATCTTCGCTATGACGAGCGAGGCATGCGAAGATTGGGAGCCGAAGCGCTGTCGTTTCGAAGAACCGTGATGACGGCTGTCACACGAAATCCAACATTGCAACGAAGCGCTATTCGGCGGCGATTTGCGGCGGGTCGTCGTTGGAGGGTGCGCTCATCTTGGTGAGCGGACGGGGGCTTGCCTCGAGCATCGGAGCGACGCCGATCTCCTTGGCGCTGCCGGCGCCAAAATCCTCGAAGCGGCGGGCCTGCGTCAGCACCTGGCTTTCGAGACTGCCGACCATCTTGTTGTAGGCGTTGGTGGCGCGGCCGAGGTTGGTGCCGACCGAGGCGATGTGTTCGGCCATGGTCGCGAGCCGCGAATGAAGCTCGCGGCCGAGTTCGGCGATCTTCCCGGCCTCGGCTGCAAGTTTCTCCTGCTTCCAGACGGTAGCGACGGTGCGGGCGATGGCGACCAGGTTGGTCGGCGTCGCGAGCAGCACGCGGTCCTTGAACGCTTTCTCCCAAAGCTCGGGATCCTGCTCGAGCGCGGCGGACAGGAAATGCTCGCCGGGAATGTACATGACCACGAACTCGGCGGAGTCGCCGAACTGCGCCCAGTAGGTCTTGCTGCCGAGCTGCTGCGCATGGCGCACGATCGACGCGAGGTGCGCGCGGAAACAGGCGGAGCGCTTGTCGTCGTCGACCTCGTCGCACGCGTCGAGGTAAGCGTTGAGCGAGCATTTGGCGTCGATGATCAGCTTGCGGCCGTCCGGCAGGTTGACGATCGCGTCGGGGCGCAACCGACCCTCGTCGCCTTCAGTCGAGACCTCGAGCTGGAAGTCGATGCCCTTCACGAGGCCGGCCTGAGTCAGCACGTTTTCCAGGCTTTTTTCGCCCCAGCGGCCGCGCTGCTTCGGCGACGAGGTCAGCGCGGTGACCAGGCGACGCGCCTCGTCGCGCACTTGCCCCTGCCCTGCCCGCACCAGTTCGACGGCTTCGCGAAGCCCAGCATAATGGTCGACGCGTTCCTTTTCGACGCGCTGAAGGCCTTCTTCATAGCGCTTGAGCGTCGCTTCGACGGGCTGCAGCAGCGCCTTCAGCTTGGCTTCGCTCTGCTGGTCCGCCTGGCTGAAGCGCTGGCCGGCCTTGTCGAGGAAATCCTTGTGCGCCTTTTCAAGCAGCTGGTCGCCGACGGCGCGGAACTGCGCGATCAGCGCGTCCTTGGATTCGGTGAGGTCCTTCATCCGTTGGTCGAAGTTGCGGGCGTCCGCCTGGAGGGTGGCGAGCTCGCGCGAGGCGGCATCGCAGTTGGTGCGGGCTTCGTTGCGCTCCTTCACCACCTCGTCGAGCTGGAGCCGGAGGCTGTCGACCGTGTGCCTGGCGGCGGTGGCGTCGCGACTGCCGAGGAGCCAGCCGAGCAATGCGCCAAGGCCAAGCCCTGCGACGATGAGAACGAGTATCAGGCCAGTGCTCATCATTTCCCCCGCGGAACAGAATGGGAACTGTAAGCTCCCGAAGAGCACGCCTCAAGCCTGTTCGTCAGCTCAAGGGAGCGAAGCCCTGCAGCCGTCGTTTGCTCTTGTGGATTGCTTCGTCGCTGCACTCCTCGCAATGACGGAAAGAAGAGGAGAAACGCATGTCCATTCGCAAGATGATCGCCCTTCACCCCGACGTGCAGGGCCATGTGAACCAGCCGCTCGCGGATGCCGCCCATCACCTGATGTATTGCGCGCGCATGTGCCTGAGCTGCGCCGACGCCTGCGCGGCGGAGGAGATGGACATGGCGCAGTGCATCCGGCTGTGCAGCGACTGCGCCGATGTCTGCGATGCGACGGGCAAGCTGGCGGTGCGGCGCACCGGATCGAACGAGCAGGTGCTTCGGGAGATGCTCGAGCTATGCGCCCGCGTCTGCGACGAATGCGCGGCGGAATGCGAGCGCCACGATCACGAGCATTGCAAGCTGTGCGCGCAGATGTGCCGCGAATGCGCCGCGGACTGCCGGCGTGCGGCTGAGAGCATTGGAGCGTAAGAAGCGGATTCCGCCTCAAGGCCGGGATGAATTAAGCGGCTGCTTTCCGCTGCTTAGCGATCTTTCTTAGGATCATGTCGCGCTTCAGACGCGAGAGATGGTCGATGAAGAGCACGCCGTTCAGGTGGTCCATTTCGTGCTGGAGGCAGGTCGCCAGCAGACCGGTGATCTCTTCATCGTGCGGCTTGCCGTCGAGGTCGAGCCAGCGGGCGCGGACACGGTCCGGACGGTCGACCTCGGCATATTGGTCGGGGACCGACAGGCAGCCCTCAGTATAGGGCACGTCCTGGTCCGAGGTCTCGACAATCTCGGGGTTGATGAACACCCGCGGGTCGCTGACCGGCTTGCTCTCCGGGTCGTCCGCATTCTCCGGCTCCTGAAGGTCGATGACCAGGATGCGGAGCGGGACGCCGACCTGAATCGCGGCGAGGCCGATGCCGGGGGCGTCGTACATCGTTTCGAACATGTCGGCGACGAGCGTGCGGATCTCGTCCGTCACCTCGGCAACCGGCTTTGAAATCTCGCGCAGGCGCGGATCGGGAACTTCGACGATCGGACGGATGGCCATGGCCGCTATATCGCCGCGAACAGACGGTTTTTCAACTTGCAGGCGGCTCCCACAACTCGATCGGATTGCCTTCGGGATCGTGGATGCGGGCGAAGCGCCCGGTCTGCGGGTCGTTCCACTCTTCCTTCGTGATCACCTCGATGCCCGCGGCGCTCAGTTGCTCAAGCAAGTCATCGAGGTCGGTGACGCGAAGGTTGAGCATGTACTGCCGGTCGGGCGGGAAATAGTCGCTGTCCTGCGGGAAGGTCGCGAAGACGGTGGTCCCCGCCTCCTGTTCCCACATGCCCCACGAGCCGCCGACGCCGAGATGCTCGGCGTACCAGGCCTTGAGCGCTTCGGGATGCTTCGAGCGCAGGAACAAGCCGCCGATTCCAGTCACAGGCATAATCGTCTCCCCCTCAAGACACCGGCCGACGCGCACGCAAGGCCTGGGCCAGCGTGCCTTCGTCGAGATAGTCGAGCTCACCCCCGACAGGAAGTCCGTGCGCCAACTGGCTGAGACGAATGGGAAATCCTTCGAGGCGCTCGGCCACATAATGGGCGGTCGTCTGGCCTTCGAGCGTGGCGTTCATCGCCAGCACCACTTCGTCGATCCCGCCTTCCGACACTCGCCGGACCAGCTGGTTGATGGTCAAATCGTCCGGTCCGACGCCCTCGAGCGCCGACAAGCGGCCGCCGAGGACGTGGTAGCGGCCAGGAAAGAGGCGGGAGCGATCGAGTGCCCAGAGGTCTGAGACTTCCTCGACCACGCACAGCATCTTCTCGTCCCGGCGCGGGTCGCGGCATACCGTGCAGGGATCGGACGTATCGACATTGCCGCAGGTCGAACAGGTCGACAGCTTGTCGGTGACTTCCTGAAGCGCGCGGAGGAGCGGCTGGAGCGCCGTTTCGCGCCGCTTCATCAGGTGAAGCACCGCGCGACGAGCCGAGCGCGGGCCGAGCCCGGGAAGGCGCGCGAGGGCCTGGCTCAGCGCTTCGATCTCGTGTGACGCCATCGTGCTCCCCATAAACCGATCGTCCTGAGCTTGTCGAAGGACTGCTTTTGCTTCTAGCGGCGCAAAAGAAGGACACCCCCTCGACAAGCTCGGGGCGAACGGAGGTTGGTGAACTGCGGATCGTCTTCATGGGATCGCCGGATTTCGCGGTGCCGAGCCTCCGGGCGCTTGTCGCTGCGGGGCACGACTTGGCGGCGGTCTATGCGCAGCCGCCGAGGCCGGCGGGCCGCGGCAAGACCGATCGCAAGACCCCGGTGCATTTGACGGCCGAACAGCTCGGCATCGAGGTGCGGACGCCGCGGACGCTGCGCGACGCCGAGGAGCAGGCGAAATTCGCGGCTCTCGGGGCCGATCTCGGCGTGGTGGCCGCCTACGGGCTGATCCTGCCCAAGGAGATCCTCGACGCCCCGGAACGCGGCTGCGTCAACGTCCATGCCTCGCTGCTGCCGCGCTGGCGCGGGGCTGCGCCGATCCA
The DNA here is from genome assembly GCA_036563485.1 of Sphingomicrobium sp. Lineage (NCBI taxonomy): Bacteria > Pseudomonadati > Pseudomonadota > Alphaproteobacteria > Sphingomonadales > Sphingomicrobiaceae > Sphingomicrobium > Sphingomicrobium sp. Next base: position 2,322,794 of record DATCMI010000001.1, read on the forward strand.
GCGCGCGATCCTCGCCGGCGATGAAGTGAGCGGCGTCACCATCATGCAGATGGACGAAGGGCTGGATACGGGGCCGATGCTGCTCAAGCGCGAGCTGTTGTTGTTTGGAAAGACTGCCGGGCAAGTTACGGAAGAAATGGCGAAACTCGGCGCCGACGCGTTGGTCGAATGGCTCGCCAACCCGACTGCCCCGCAAGCACAGCCCGAAACGGGTGCGACCTATGCGAAGAAGATCGACAAGGCCGAGGCGCGGATCGACTGGAGCCGATCGGCGGAGGAAATCGAGCGGCAGGTGCGGGCGTTCAACCCGGTGCCGGGCGCCTGGTTTGAAGCCAATGGCGAGCGGATCAAGCTCCTCGATGCCGAGTGCGTCGACGGCGCGGGTGCACCGGGCGAAGTCATCGGAGCGCCGTTGGTCATCGCCTGCGGCGAGGACGCTCTTCACTGCCGCTTGGTCCAGCGGGCCGGCAAAGGCGCGATGGGTGTCGAGGAGCTGCTGCGTGGTTTTCCGATCGCAGAGGGGACGATCCTGCCGTGACCCGCTGGCGGCTCACGGTTGAATATGACGGCGGCCCGTTCATGGGCTGGCAGCGGCAGGACCATGGTCCGTCGGTGCAGCAGGCGCTCGAGGATGCCCTGGAGAAGATGATCGGCGAGAAATCGGCGTTCACCGCTGCCGGTCGCACCGATGCCGGTGTCCATGCCTTGGCCATGACGGCTCATGTCGACGTCGAACGAGCGCTGACGGCGCACCGGTTGCGCGAGGGGCTGAATGCGCTGGTTCGGCCGCAGCCGGTGTCGATCCTGTCTGTGGAACCGGTCGCCGACGACTGGCACGCGCGCTTCTCCTGCACCGGGCGCCGGTACCTGTATCGAATTCTCAACCGACGTGCGCCGCCGGCGCTCGATAGTGGGCGGGTGTGGCATATTCCGGTGCCGCTTGACGCCGGGGCGATGAGCGAGGCCGCGGCGCACCTGGTTGGACGTCATGACTTCACCACGTTCCGGTCGGTTCATTGCCAGTCGGAGAACCCGGTGAAGACGCTCGACCGGCTCGAGGTCAGCCGCGTCGGCGAGGAGATCCACGTCAGCGCCGCGGCGCGCAGCTTCCTTCATCACCAGGTGCGTTCGATGGTCGGCTGCCTGGCGTTGGTCGGGCGTGGGCAGTGGTCGCCACACGACATGCGAACGGCGCTTGAAGCGCGCAATCGCGCCGCGCTCGGGCTCAATGCGCCGCCTCAGGGACTGTATTTCGTCGAGGCGATCTACCCGAACGAGTGAACGGCTCCGCTCCTCGCGCGTTCGCTGGGGCGAGGAGAATGAGATGACCGATCACAAGAAGAAGGGCGACTTCGACCAGTGGCAGCGCGAGGACAAAGGCGGCAACCAGAAGGCGCACGAAAAGGGTGAGTCCAACAGCCGCACCGGCCACAAGCAGAATTCGGGTGGCGGCGACCGCAACCCCTAGGATCTACTCGGCCGCGAGTGCCTGATATTCCTCGGCGGCGAGGTAGCGCTCGGCGTCGAGCGCGGCCATGCAGCCGGTGCCGGCGGCGGTCACCGCCTGACGGTAGGTCTTGTCCATGACGTCGCCGCAGGCGAACACGCCTTCGATGCTGGTGTTGGTCGTGCCTGTTTCGACCTTGATATAGCCGTCCTCGTCGAGCTCGAGCTGGCCGGCGAACAGCTCGGTCGCGGGGCTGTGGCCGATGGCGACGAACGCGCCTTCGACCTCGATGCGGCTGATCTCGCCGGTGCGGCGGTTGCGGATGTCGAGGCCGACCAGCGCCTCGGGATCGCCGCCGCCGACGAACTCGACGACTTCGCTGTCCCACACGACCTTGATCTTCTCGTTCGCGAACAGCCGGTCCTGGAGGATCTTCTCGGCGCGGAGGGAATCGCGGCGGTGGATCAGGGTGACGTCATGGCTGTGGTTGGTGAGGTAGAGCGCTTCTTCGACCGCGGTATTGCCGCCGCCGATGACGGCGACCTTCTTGCCGCGGTAGAAGAAGCCGTCGCAGGTCGCGCAGGCCGAGGCGCCCCTGCCCTTCATATGCTCTTCCGACGGCAGGCCAAGCCATTTGGCCTGAGCGCCGGTGGCAATCACCAAGGCATCGGCGCTGTAAACAGTGCCGCTGTCACCCGTGAGGCGGAACGGACGACCTGACAAGTCGACGCTGGAGATGTGATCCCAGACGATCTTGGTGCCGACATGTTCGGCCTGGGCCTGCATTTCCTCCATCAGCCAGGGACCCTGGATGACGTCGCGGAAGCCCGGATAGTTTTCGACGTCGGTCGTGGTGGTGAGCTGGCCGCCGGGCTGGATGCCCTGGATCACGATCGGGCTGAGCCCGGCGCGGGCCGCGTAAATGGCCGCGGTATAGCCAGCCGGTCCCGAGCCCAGCACCGCCAGGCGCGTCGAAATACTGTTCGTCATCGCGCTGATTTAGGAGCCGTTAACCGGCCCCGCAACGCCTGTTTGACTGGCGTTAGACGACCCGCCGGCCGGCAACGAAATTCCAGATCAGCACAATTAGGCCGATGACGAGCAGGAGGTGGATCACGGAACTGGTCACAAAGCCGCCCAGGAAGCCGAGCGCCCACAGGATCAGCAGGATGATGGCAATGGTCAGTAGCATGGCAGACCCTCTTCGTTATAGCCGCGCAACGGCCGCCTAACGGGTCAGCAGCAACAGCGTTCCTTTGAAGCTAGACGAGCCGGCTCTGCTTGACCGCTGCTTCGATGAAGCCGGCGAAGAGCGGATGCGGCTCGAACGGGCGGCTCTTCAGTTCCGGATGGAACTGGACGCCGACGAACCAGGGGTGGTCCGGCCGCTCGACGATCTCCGGCAGCTGGTCGTCGGGCGACATGCCAGAGAAGACGAGCCCGGTCTTTTCCAGCGGGTCGCGATAGTGGACGTTGACTTCGTAGCGGTGACGGTGACGCTCGCTGATCGTATCCGTGCCGTAGATCGACCGGACGACGCTGTTGCCGTCGAGCTTCGCCGGATAGGCGCCGAGGCGCATGGTGCCGCCGAGATCGCCGCCCGCGGCGCGCTGCTGCAGGCCCTCCTCGCTCATCCATTCGGTGATCATGCCGACGACGGGTTCGGGCGTGTCGCCGAATTCGGTGGTCGACGCCTGTTCGATGCCGGCGAGATTCCGCGCCGCTTCGATGCAGGCCATCTGCATGCCGAGGCAGATGCCGAAGAAGGGGATGTCGCGTTCGCGCGCGAATTTGACCGAGGCGATCTTGCCCTCGCTGCCGCGCTCGCCAAAGCCGCCGGGGACGAGGATGCCGTGAAGCGGCTCGAGCTGGGCGACGATGTCGCTGTCGTCCTTCTCGAACAGCTCGGCGTCGATCCATTCGATTTTGACCTTGGCGCGGTTGGCGATGCCGCCGTGGACCAACGCCTCGCGGAGGCTCTTGTAGGCGTCGGGCAGGCCGACATATTTGCCGACGACGCCGATCGTCACTTCGCTGTCGTGATGATCGATACGGTCCATGATCTCGTGCCAGCGGTCGAGCGCCGGCGGCGGCGCATCATGGATGCGGAAGGCGCGGAGGACCTCGTCGTCGAGGCCGGCCTGGTGGTACTGGAGCGGCACGTCGTAGATGTTGCGCGCGTCGAGCGCCGGGATGACCGCGGACTTGGGCACATTGCAGAAGAGCGCGATCTTCTCACGCTCGCTGTCCGGAAGCGGGCGGTCGGAGCGGCACAGCAGGACTTCGGGCTGGACGCCGAGGCTGGAGAGTTCGCGGACGCTCTGCTGGGTCGGCTTGGTCTTGAGCTCGCCCGCCGCGGCAATCCACGGCACCAAAGTGGTGTGGACGCTGACGGTGTTGTCGCGGCCCAAATCGTTCCGAAGCTGGCGGATCGATTCGATGAACGGCAGGCTTTCAATATCGCCGACGGTGCCGCCGATCTCGCAGATCACGAAGTCGACATCGCCGATGTCAGCGAGGGCGAATTCCTTGATCGCGTTGGTGACGTGCGGGATGACCTGGACGGTGGCGCCGAGATAGTCGCCGCGCCGCTCCTTGGCGATGATGTCGCGGTAGATACGGCCGGTCGTGATATTGTCCGACTGCTTGGACGAAACGCCGGTGAAGCGCTCGTAATGGCCAAGGTCGAGGTCGGTTTCCGCACCGTCGTCGGTCACGAAGACCTCGCCGTGCTGGTACGGCGACATCGTGCCGGGATCGACGTTCAGATAGGGATCGAACTTCCGGATGCGGACCTTGTAGCCACGCGCCTGGAGAAGCGCCCCCAGCGATGCCGAGAGGAGACCTTTACCAAGCGAGGAGACCACGCCGCCGGTGACAAAAATGAACCGCGCCATGGGATTCGAGGCTTAGGGGGACAGACGGTGCCGACGCAACCCGCGCGGCGAAAAAAGCTGGGGATCAGCGGCGGTTTACCGGATCAACTGGCTATTACTGGGCGAGCGGGACAGCCGGCGCCTGTTGCGGCTGCTGCTGCGCCGGCTGCTGCGGCTGGACCGGCTGCTGCTGGACGGGGGCCGCGACGTTCGACAGCGAGGTGTCGATCTTCGGCGTCTCACGCGTTGCGCCGGCGATTGCCGCCATCACGATCGATAGGATGATGAAGAGCCCGCCAAGGATCGCGGTCCCGCGGGTCAGAAAGTCCGCCGCGCCGCGCGCGGTCATGAAGCCCGACGAGCTGCCGCCGACGCCGAGCCCACCGCCTTCCGAGCGCTGCATCAGGATGGTGCCAATCAGCGCAAGGGCAATCAGCGACTGAACGATCAGCAGGAAGGCGAACATCGGCAAGCTTTCGAAAGATGTACGAGAACGCGCCGGCACTTAGTCGCCGCAGGCTAGGCTTTCAACTGCGGAACGGGGACTCAGCCTTGTGCGGCGGCGACGATCGGCAGGAAATCGGCGGGCTTGAGGCTGGCGCCGCCGACAAGCGCGCCGTCCACATCGGGGACGGCGAAGATTTCCGCCGCATTGGAGCCCTTGACCGACCCTCCGTATAGAATCCGCACCTGCCCGCCGGCCGCGCCGTAGCGCTCCTTGAGCTTGCCGCGGAGCGCCGCGTGCATTTCGCCGATCTCGGCGTTCGTCGGCACCTTGCCCGTGCCGATCGCCCAGATGGGTTCATAGGCGATTGCGAGCTCGGCTCCGGCGGCGGGCTGCGGCGGAAGCGACGCATCGAGCTGGTCGAGCACGAAGTCGATTGCCCTGCCCTGCTCGCGCACCTCGAGCGGCTCGCCGATGCAGAGGATCACGTTCAAGCCGCACTGAAGCGCTGCGCTCGCCTTCGACTGCACTTCCTCGCTGCTTTCGCGCTGGGCGTCGCGGCGCTCGGAATGGCCGACGATGGTCAATGTTGCGCCCGCATCAAGAAGCATCTGCGCCGAAACGCAGCCGGTGTGAGCCCCTTTTTCCGCATGGTGGACGTCCTGGCCGCCGATCGCGAAGCCGGGGACCGCCCGCGCGGCGCGCTCGATCAGGATTGCCGGCACGCACAAAGCGACGTCGACGCCGGGATAGTCTCTCGCGCCATCGGCAATCGCCTTCACCTCCTGAAGGTCGGACGACAGCCCGTGCATCTTCCAATTTCCGGCAACAAGCTTCTTCAACGCCATGCAATCTTCCCCTTTTGCGGGCGGCGACTAGCGCCGCCGCTTGATGCGCGCCAGCCCGCCCCCTAAAGCGAGCGCCCTCTTCCACCGCACCGGAACCCCGATGCTCCGCTTTTTCCGCCGCGCTTCAAAATCGAAAATCGGCACCTGGATCATGGCCGCCGTCCTGATCGCCATAGTCGGCGGCTTCGCCGTCGCCGACATGTCCAATTTCGGGTCGGGTAACCTCGGCTTCGGCGGCGGCAGCTCCAACCTCGTCAAGGTCGGCAATCAGCAGCTCACCGACCGCGAGATTTCCGAAACCATGCAGCGGCGCCTTCAGCAGGTGCGGCAGCAGCAGCCCGAAGCGGATTATCCGTCGATCATCGGCGACCTGATGCCCATGATCGAGGAGTTCATCGACCAGAAGACGATGATCGCCTTCGCGCAGAAGTTCGGCTTCCCTCTGTCGAAGCGGCTGGTCGATGCGGAAATCGCGCAGATTCCCCAGACCAAGGGGCTGAACGGCCAGTTCAACGAACAGGCCTACCAGGCCTTCCTCGCGCAGCAGCGGCTGAGCGACGCCGAAGTCCGCGAAGTGCTCGGCAGCGGGATCCTCCAGCGGCTGATGCTGACGCCGGTCGCCGCGAACGCGCGCGTGTCGGTCGGCATGGCCCGGCCTTATGCCTCGATGCTTCTTGAAGCCCGTGAGGGTGAAGGCGCGATCATCCCCGTGACGGCGTTCCAGGCTGGGCTGAATCCGAGCGATGCGGAGCTTCAGCAATTCTACACGGGCAACCGCAGCCGCTACATGGTGCCTGAGCAGCGGTCGCTGAGGATTGCCAGGATCGGGCCCGATCAGGTCGCCGGCGTCACCGCTTCCGACCAGGAAATCACCCAATATTATAACGCGCGCAAAGCGGAATATGCCGGCCGCGAAACGCGCAACATCAGCCAGGCCGTGGTCCAGGACCAGGCAACCGCGAACGCCATCGCCGCACGGGCGAAGGGCGGTGCGACCATGCAGGCCGCCGCGGCGCCCGCCGGCGCCAATGCCGCCGTCACCATGCTGACCGACCAGACCCGGCAGGCTTACAGCTCCGTCGCGGGCGAGAAGGCCGCGGCGGCCGTGTTCGCGGCTTCGGCAGGAACGGTGGTCGGCCCGGTCCAGACGGATTTCGGTTGGGCGGTTGCCAAGGTCGACGCCGTGAAGAGCCAGAGCGGCAAGTCGCTAGCGCAGGTGCGGGCGGAGATCGCGCCCAAGCTGACGGCCGACAAGCGCAAGGCTGCGCTCGAGGAAATCGTCGACAGGGTCCAGACCGCGGTCGACGATGGCGCGAATTTCGCCGAAGCCGCTGCCGCGGCGAAACTGCCGGTCACGACGACGCCGTTGCTGACGGCAAACGGCACGTCACGCAGCGACGCCGCGTTCAAGCTACCGCCCGAGCTTGCGCCGGCGCTGAAGGCCGCTTTCGAGATCGCGTCGGGCGATCCGCCGGAGATCGTCTCCCTCGGCGCGGACCGCGGCTATGCGATGGCAGCGCCCGACCGGATCGTCCCTGCAGCCGCAGCGCCGATCGCCGAAGTGCGCGACCGGGTGCGCGCCGACTGGATCGCCAACAAGGCCGCTGAGCGGGCGCGTGTGGCGGCCAAGCAGATCGAGGCAAAGGTCGCTCGCGGCATGCCGCTGGCGCAGGCGGTTAAGGAAAGCGGCGTCAGCCTTCCCGCCGTCGAGCAGCTGGCGGCGCGGCGCATCCAGATCGCCAACGCCCAGGGCGAGGTGCCCCCGGCCATGCGGATGCTGTTCACTTTGGGCCAGGGCAAGAGCCGCATGTTCGCCGACCCGCAGGGCCGCGGCTTCGTGATCGTCAAGGTCAACAAGATCACGCCGGGCAATGCGGTGGCGCAGCCGGAGCTGATCAGCCAGATGCAGGGCGAAATGAGCCAGGGGCTGGCGCAGGATTATGCGCGTGAGTTCCTGGCGGCGATGCGAAAGCAGGTCGGCGTCAAGCGCAACGAGAGCGCGATCGAAGCGCTGCGCAAGAGGCTGGTGAGCGGCACCGGCGGCTGATCCTTCGGGCCGCGCTTGACCTGAGCTGGTTTGTTGCCTACACGTTCCCCGTTCGTTCCGTCTCGTTCGGGGGATTGCCGGTCATGCTCACTGCCAAGCAACGCGAACTGCTCCTGTTCATCGATGAAAGCCTTAAGAAGGACGGTGTCAGTCCGAGCTTCGACGAGATGCGCGAAGCTCTGGACCTCAAGTCCAAGTCGGGCGTGCACCGGCTGATTTCGGCGCTCGAGGAGCGCGGCTTCATCCGACGGCTGCCCAACCGGGCGCGTGCGCTCGAGGTCATGAAGCTTCCGGAGACCCGCTCGGCGACGGTGACGCAGCTGCGTCCCGCGGCGCCGGCGCCCGCGAACGACACGCTGGAAATCCCGCTCCACGGGCGGATCGCGGCCGGTACGCCGATCGAGGCGCTGCAGGGGACGGAGAGTTTTTCAGTTCCAGCGGCGCTGCTCGGCCCCGGCGAACATTATGCGCTCGAAGTGTCCGGGGACTCGATGGTCGATGAAGGCATTCTCGACGGCGACTTCGCACTCATCCGCAAGGTCGACACGGCGCGGGACGGCGAGATCGTGGTTGCGCTGATCGACGACGAGGAAGCGACGCTGAAAACCTTCCGCCGCGAAGGCAATATGATCCGCCTCGATCCCGCGAACCGCCAATATGAGGCCCAGCGCTACGAGCCGCGGCGCGTCCAGATCCAGGGACGGCTCGCCGGCCTGATCCGGAGGTACTGATGGCGGGCGCGCGCATCGATTATGTCGAGCTGCCGACCGCGACCGCGCATGAGCTGACGCGCGCCTTCTACTCAAAGGCGTTTGGTTGGCAGTTCGCGGAATATGGGCCGACCTATTCGGCGACGACCAATGGCACGACCGACGTCGGCCTCCA